>JACONL010000002.1 GCA_014332745.1 Alphaproteobacteria bacterium GM7ARS4
TATGTCTATAACATTGGGGAAGATGGCTGTGAGCGTCAGAGTGCGTGTGAGGGGTTAGGCTATCGTATTGTTGCGAGCGCGTGCGTTGCGAACCTTGCAACAAATTGTACGGGGTCGCAAGGCTTTACGATGGGGCGGTGTATTGCGCCTACGAGCGCCTCCCATTGCGCTAATCGTGCTGGCGCTACCTATGTCTATAACATTGGGGAAGATGGCTGTGAGCGTCAGAGTGCGTGTGAGGGGCAAGGACGTAAAGTGTCGTCCCATGCGTGTGTGGCGAGCGAGGCTCATGATTGTGTCGGCATGCAAGGTTTTGAGAATGGGCGCTGTATTGCGCCAAGCACGGCAACCCATTGCGTTGCGCGTGGTCTTGTTCTTAATGTGGAGGGGAACGGATGTATCTTAAGCACCGTCTGTGAAGGAGCTGGCCATCAATTGGGGAAAGAGGGCCATGTGGGCAGATGTGTTCTTGCCTCTCTTCCCCAAGTTAATTGTCATGCTGACGATGAAGAGAGCGTTCCTAGCAAGGTGTGCGCCGATATTTTTAAGGGGCGTTGTATTCTTGTTAATCAAGTCTTGGCGCGTGACAGGAAGAGTTGCGATAAAGGGGATGAATGTAAGGCTCAAGGCTATAAGGTCTTAGACAATGCATGCGTTGCAAAAGCTGCTGGTGATTGCACGGGGACTCAAGGTTTTGCCGATGGCAAGTGTATTATGGCGCGCCAAGCGAGTCATTGTGTTCCTCGAGGGCTGGTGCTCAATAAGATGAGCGATGGTTGTGAGGCGAATACCGCATGTGAGGGGCAAGGCTATAAGGTCTCAGACAATGCATGCGTTGCAAAAGCTGCTGGTGATTGTACGGGGACTCAAGGCTTTGCTGATGGCAAGTGTATTATGGCGCGCCAAGTGAGTCATTGTGTGCCTCGAGGGTTTGTGCTTAATAAGATGGGCGATGGTTGTGAGGCGAATACCGCATGTGAGGGGCAAGGCTATAAGGTCGTCGATAACGTATGCGTTGCAAAAGCTGTTGGTGATTGTACGGGAACTCAAGGTTTTACCAATGGCAGGTGTATTATAGCACGCCAAGTGAGTCATTGTGTGCCTCGAGGGCTGGTGCTCAATAAGATGGGCGATGGTTGTGAGGCGAATACCGCATGTGAGGGGCAAGGCTATAAGGTCGTCGATAATGCATGTGTCGCATCACAGCCTCGGGATTGTCGTCATCATCAAGGCTTTGATGATGGCAAATGTATCACGCCCAGCAAGGTCGCCCATTGTAAAGCATATGGTGATGGTACAGGCGCAAAATTCGTCTTGAGCATTGAAGGAAACAAATGTCAGACGCCTAGAGAATGTCAATCTAAAGGGTATAGGCCACAAGGATACACGTGTGTGCGCGCAACGCTGTCCTATTGTGTGAGTTATAGGAATTTGGGCTTTGATGTAGACAAGGGAACATGTATCGTTCCACAAAAGACGGCTGACTGCCAACACGAGCCGGGCTTTGTCGTCACGAGGTTAGGGAGCGGATGTCAAACCGAGAGCGATTGCCTTGACGAGGGCTACAAGATTACAAACGGGATCTGTGTCGTAAAAACGGGACAAGATTGCGCGACCATGGAGGGCTTGAGAAGGGGAAAATGTGTCGCACCGCGTGTCGCTCAGGACTGCGTTAATAAGGGGAACGGCTTTATTCTCAACAGGCAAGGCAGTGGTTGCCAAACCAACGAGACGTGCGTGGGCGATGGCTACAAAGCGCATGAAGGCGCTTGTGTGGACAACGTGGCAGCTGATTGCTCAGGGCACGATGGTTTTACAGCGGGTCGATGTATCGCCCCCACCCAAGCATCCCATTGCACGCCTCGCCAACGCGTCTTGAATAAGGTAGGTGACGGCTGTATAAAACAAAGTGCGTGTGAGAAAGCAGGCTACAAGGTCGATGCGCATGTATGCGTGGCACAAAACGCTAGCGATTGCCAAAGCAGCCATGGCTTCGATAAGGGGCGGTGTATCAGTAAGCCTTCTGCCGAGCACTGCCAGAATGTCGGACGATTCCATCATAACAGCATGTGTGTCGTCCTGTGTCCGGGGGAAACCCTCGCCACACAAGAGCACGGGGTCTGTATCAAGGCATCGAAGAGTACCTATGCCTCTCGTCCTGCTGAGATCGCCGTACGCTGTACTGCTAGCGGGAAGCTGCTCAATCCCGATGAGACGGGGTGCTGGACTCACGCACGGTGTTACCATGGGGGATATGTCACCAAGAGAGTCGCTGTCGATACGTCTCAAGGACGTCAGAATGTCAATTCTTGTCTCTCGCCACCATCCACCACACGATGCACGGGAGATAGGGGTTTCAATGCGCCGACGCTAAAATGTAAGACCAATACAACCAACTTTGTCGATTGTGTCGTCGTCGACGGTAAAGTGCTCCAGAGTGATGGCACGGGATGTCAAACGCAAGAGTCATGCAAACTGGCGGGCTATGTGTTAAAAACAAGGGTAACAAATGGTCGCCATATACCAATCCAGTGCATTGTGCCAAGTATCCTTGCTTGTAGCGTCAAAGGGCGTTTATTGCGCGAAGGGCGGTGTGTCCTCAAGACAGCACAGGCATGCAAGAACGAAGGTGGCGTCTTACGTCTCGATAAGATGGGCTGTCAAACAACAGCAGCCTGTCGCTTGGCGGGCCACAAGATTGCTGAGGATTCTTGTGTCAAAAATACCAAACAAGAGTGCGCAGGCCTGGGCGCTTCCTTCAAGCAAGGGGCATGTGTCATCACAGCTGCCACAACCTGTCAGATGCTTGGGGGTGTGCTCCAGCGTGATGGGACAGGGTGCATGACAGAGGGCCAGTGCACGGACGAAGGATATAGCCTGAAAGGGAGTGATGGAGCTTTACAATGCTCTCCCTTTGCCTTGGCGGAAGATTGTTACACAGGAACAACATGGGTTCAAGGGCGATGCCTTCCCAATGTCTCATCAGTCTGCTATGGACGCAATCTCCAGATACTGCAAAGCGATGGTGTCGGCTGTCAGAGCGCAGAGATGTGCACACAAGAGGGAGGCGTCGTTGTCGCTCATGAAGGTCGATGTGTCGCCAGTGGGCAACAGAGTGATGTCACGCTCAGTGCCTCCGCGCCTTCCTATGGCGGTGCTACCTTGTGGGGAGTCTCTGCCACGCCAGCGGGTGTCGCGCCACCAGAGTCGCCTGTGCTACGCGCTGACGGGTATGTTGGGCGCGCAGAGTCATGTGGGTATGACGGCATGCGGTTGATCTTGAGCAAACGTCAAGGCGACCTCTGTTCCGATGCGCATATCCCCGTCATCGATGGAGATGGACATATCCATGCTGAAGGCTTGGCGCGTTTAGGAAAAATCCACTTGAGCCGAGCGTTTGGCGATGCGTTGAAGAACGAACTGATGGGCTTGACGTTATTCGATGCGTTGGATAGGCCTTTTGCCGCCAACGATCCCCATAATCCCTATGGGGCGAGCATGCGCCTATCACATCTCAGTGCGCGGTCGACAGAACGTGTTGATCTTCATGAGCGTCTCCATATGATGACCTATGGTACGGGACGTCATGCTCTTGACAGACAGCATGTTTGGGAACATAAGGGACATAAAGCATCCTTTGCCTACGCCTTACCCGGCGACCGATATGGCATAGAGACCATATTGCAAGACCAGCAAATACGTTTTGCCACAACACTATCGCCTTCTTTCAATGGAACGAAGGGCAAGGTGCAATTCCACAGCATGTATGGAGTCTCTATGGGGCATGCTATCGGGTTGGGTTTCGATGACGGGACAGCACAAACGGCCTATGCTATGCTGACGGACGATACGTCCTTTCAAGCGCCCTATCTTCGCCTTGCGAGCGGTGGCATGGCGGGCGGGATGCACTATGTCTTAGACAATGGACAGCGCTTGGGGTTTGTCATCGGTCACGGCACAGCCCTACGCGACGATGGCTCTTTTGTGGAAGGTGACTCGCCAAGTGAAACGGCCGTGGCAGGCATGGTTGAATATGCTCTTTCGCCTCAATGGATGATGCATGCGGGCTTCTTACGAGAACATAACGCCGTTTTGTCGTCCTCTGGTGACGGCATGTTTGCCCTCGATAAAGGGAGCATGACGACATTTGTCGGCATGCAAGCACAACACGCTTTGAGCGATGCATGGTATGGCTTGGCAAGTGCCTATGTGGGACGGACAGAATACGCCGCCGATGGAGAGGGATTGGTCCAAGGGATAGACGTTGTAACATCCTCTTTTGATATGGGCCTTCTACGCCGTCGCCTGTTCTCTGAGCATGACCATATTTTCCTACGTATTGGCCAGCCTATGCGAGTCGAGAAGGGCACATTGAACGTACGTTATGTGAACCAACCCTATGGTGGTGGCGAGCAACGTTTTAATATGACACCGCAAGGGCGTCGCATGGATATCGGCTTGACCTATGGCGTCTTTTGGACGGAGACCATGCGTGTGATGATGGGCGTGGATTACATTGTTGATGAGGGACATAAAGATGGTGGGCGTGACGAACTCTTTGGCATGGTCTCTGTTCAAGGCATTTTTTAGGGCGAAAGGACGATAAAAAGCATAGACCATGCATAAAAAGTTGGCAATCCAGAGCATTGAGCTCTATAGTGGACGAGGGGCATATAGGTGAGAGGATGTTGAAAAGAAGCCGCAAGAGAGCCGTATAAGGACGCAAGGGGGGATGCATGTGGTGTTTTGAGCATGCTCTCAGGATTTAACTTTACGCGGAGGATAATCCTATGAAGTTAAGTGATGCGTTACAGCAGGCGGGACAGAGCCTGTCTGTGAAGGACCGCTACGACAACTTCATTGGTGGCAAGTGGGTAGCCCCAAAGAAGGGTCAGTATTTCGATAATCCAAGTCCTATCAATGGCAAAAAGATGTGTGAGATTGCGCGCTCCACGTCTGAGGACATTGAGGTGGCATTGGATGCGGCACATAAGGCGGCAGATGCTTGGGGGCGCACCAGCATAACAGAGCGTTCGACTATCTTGAACAAGATAGCCCAGCGCATGGAGGACAATCTCGAGCAATTGGCGTTGGTTGAGAGTTGCGACAATGGCAAGCCCATACGTGAGACTCGCCTTGCCGACTTGCCTTTAGCGATAGACCATTATCGCTATTTTGCGGGATGTATTCGTGCTCAAGAAGGGAGCATTGCCGAGATAGACAAGGACACCATCGCCTACCATTATCACGAGCCCTTGGGCGTGTGTGGGCAGATCATTCCATGGAATTTTCCGCTCTTGATGGCGACGTGGAAGCTTGCGCCGGCGCTCGCTGCGGGGAATTGTGTTGTCTTGAAGCCTGCCGAGCAAACACCGATGAGTATCATGGTGTTGATGGAGCTGATAGCGGACCTCCTTCCCGAGGGTGTTGTCAATGTGGTCAATGGTTTTGGCACAGAAGCTGGCAAGCCCTTGGCGTCCAGTAACCGTGTGGCGAAGGTTGCTTTCACGGGTGAGACGACGACGGGTCAGTTGATTATGCAATATGCCTCTAAGAATCTGATTCCCGTGACGTTGGAGCTTGGTGGCAAATCGCCTAACATTTTCTTTGCCGATGTCATGGCGGAGGATGATGCCTTTTTTGATAAGGCGTTAGAAGGCTTTACCATGTTTGCTCTTAATCAAGGCGAAGTCTGCACATGTCCTTCCCGTGCGCTCGTCCATGAGTCTATCTATGACAAGTTCATGGACAGGGCCATTGCCCGTGTCAAGCAGATCAAGCAGGACAATCCGCTCAACGATGACACGATGTTGGGTGCTCAGGCCTCTAACGATCAATTCGAGAAGATTAAGTCTTACCTCGATATTGGCAAGAAGGAGGGTGCGGAGGTTCTTGTTGGTGGTGATGTTACGACTTTGGGTGGCGAGCTTGCCTCTGGCTATTACATTCAGCCGACAGTCTTTAAAGGCAACAACAAGATGAGAGTCTTTCAGGAGGAGATTTTCGGTCCTGTTGTCTCAGTGACGACCTTTAAGGATGATGCGGAGGCTCTTGCCATTGCCAATGACACGTTGTATGGCTTGGGTGCTGGCGTGTGGAGTCGCGATATGAATCGCGCCTTCCACTTTGGCCGCAACATCAAGGCTGGGCGTGTATGGACGAATTGCTACCATCTCTATCCGGCCCATGCGACCTTTGGTGGTTACAAGAAATCCGGCATTGGCAGGGAGACGCACAAGGTGATGTTGGAGCATTATCAGCAAACCAAGAACATGCTGGTGAGCTACAGCCCCAATGCGTTGGGATTCTTTTAGTTCTCAATGTGGCTTATGGAGGGGGGTATGGGGGGCGTCCGTCGTGAGGGTCTATGTGGGGCATGGCGGTGGGGGTGTAGGAGGGTATTCTGTGAGGGTGTATCGTGATGAAGGAGACGTCTTATGGTTGGGAATGTATCAGAGAGGGGCAGGACATCGAGCAATAGGGTGAGTCGCGTTGAGATAAGCGAGGAAGCGGAGCGTTTGGTCAACATATTGCGCGAGATGCATGGTCCGTTGATGTTTCACCAATCGGGTGGGTGTTGTGATGGCTCGTCGCCTATGTGTTATCCGCGCGATGAGTTCATGGTGAGTCATCAGGATGTCTTTTTAGGCATGATAGCCGATTGTCCTGTCTATATCGCTGCTGACCAGTTTGAGTATTGGGCGCATACCCATTTGACGATCGATGCGGTGGAAGGGCGCGGGGGCGGTTTTTCTTTGGAGTCTCCAGAAGGCTATCGTTTTTTGACTCGCTCTCGTGTCTTTACGGAAGAAGAGACAAAGATATTGAATGCCTTAGGCCCGCCTCCTCGGGGCGATGAAGTGGATATCGAGGGTGTGTCTGTGGTTGAAGCCAATTGATGTGATGCGCGATGCTTTGGGCAGGCGTGGCAATTGGCAGGCCGTGGCGTGCTATGTGATGTGGCACGTATAAGGGGCGCGCTCATTTTTTCTTCCTCCGAGATTGGAGAGCGTATGTCAGTATGCCACGTCATGTGTCATGGATGACAATCCTTCATGTGTGCGATGATGGCCGGACGCTATTCTATTATTTATGCGGATCCCCCTTGGGACTATAAGGGGCAGTTACAGCATAATGGTGCGGGTGGGCGTGATACGGGGGGTGCGTTAAGGCATTACCCCACCATGACGGCACAAGAGATGGCGTGTTTAGACATTGGGCGGTATGCGGCAGATGATTGTTTGTTATTTTTATGGGCGACGAGTCCCCATTTAGACCAAGCCATTGATTTAGGGAAGAATTGGGGTTTTTCTTGGGCGACGGTGGCGTTTGTTTGGGATAAGGAGAAGACGAATCCGGGCTTTTATACGTTATCGCAATGTGAGTTATGTTTAGTGATGAAGCGTGGGCGTATTCCTATGCCTCGTGGGGCGCGGAATATGAAGCAGATGGTGAGGGAAAGACGCCGTGCGCACTCGACCAAGCCTGACGAGGTACGCCGCCGTATTGAGGGTATGTTTCCCCGTCACAAGCGTTTAGAGCTCTTTGCTCGGGAACGGCATGCGGGATGGGATTGTATCGGGCGGGAGACGGGGGATATATGGCGGATAACGACAGAAGGGGTATGTGCCTATCGTTCGTTGTTAGCGCAACGCAAGGCGTCTCTTGACAGAGAGTTGGCGCGTCTTGATATGTTGCATGGCTCTGGGGCGTTGGTGATGATAAATAATCGGTCGGGTGTCAGCCTTGAGGGTGGGGCTGAGCGTGGCTCCTAGGGCATTTCGCCGCGTATGCGTTTTTCGCGTTCTTCTTTGAGCTTGGGGTCTTCGAAGACGCGATTTTTGAGGAGCCACAGGGCGCTTCGTGTCCATGTTTGGTCTGTATTCCCTCGGATAGCGGCGCTGTATTGTCCTGTGAGTTGTCCGCTATGGGTATCTCTCAGATAGAAATTGATATTGAGGATAAGGTTACTGACTTTTTGGATAAGACATCCCATAGAGACATCGGCGCCAAGCTGGAGGGCGACTTCAGCTTCACACCCTGGGCATTCGCGGAACAAGCCTTCGGCGGCGAATCGTGCGTGGGGAGAGTCCAATTCATTGGCGCGTGATGTATCAACGAGGTCATAGACGTGGCGTCTTTTAATATCCTCGATAATAATATCGGTGATAAGGTCAAGGCGTTTTGTTTGCGCGTGCAGAATATCGGGGAGTTGCCCGCCTGATGTATCGAAGAGCTCACACTTAAAGACGGCGAGTTTTGGTTTTTCCTGTGCTTGTGCGACATGGGCTACAGCAGGGGGCACAGCAAGCACGAGCATAAGGGCGATGACGAGGATAAAGCGGTCCATGGGACAGGCGAGATAAGAGAGAACGGATAGGAACGCTCACCAGCATAAGGCCATTCCCCATCCTTTGCAAGCCATCCTAGCCGACAGGGTAGGGACAAAGAGTACCATACTCCTAACAGAAGGGTATGATATGCTATACGGCGTATAATCTATGTGGGATGATAGGATGACAAGACGTAAAGAGGGACTATCGAAGAAAAAACAAGTGTTGGAGGCACTTTTTCAACATTGCTTGGAGCAAGGAGATATGACGTTCGGTAATGATGTCGTGAATCGTATTGCTAAGGAGAAAGGCTTTAAGAATCACTTTGATGCGGTGAAGATAGATAGGCGAGAACTTCTTCCCGACACGCTCATGGAGCGTGATTATGTTCTTGCCCATGTGGGGGGTGGTTACCATCAATTCATCAAAGGTGTCGATGTATGGTATCATTCCTTCGAGGGCATAGCACCCCATGAGCGCAAAAAGTGGGCTTATAGACCCAGTATCCTCAATCACGTCAATGACAGCGAGAGCAACATGATTTCAATGTGTTTCAATCAACGCGTCACCTACGATTTTCTCTATAATGATACGAGCGCATCTCCTCTCAGCTATAATGCCCATAGGACAAAGATGGACGTGCGTTATTATGTGAAGGGTGATCTGCCCATTGAAGGAAAAAGGGTGCAGGTGGAAATTGACGCCACTTATGAACATGATGGCGTTGTCACCGTTTTAGAGGCAAAAAATGGATTCGGTGATAATTTTTCTCTATATCAATTGTTTCATCCCTATCTTTACTATAGAGGCATACAGAAGAATGATGAGCGGATTAAGGCTATCAATTGTTGTTACCTGTTGGGGAGCAAGGATAAAAAGATGGTGCGTTTATATCTTTATGATTTTAGGGATGACGAGCGTATAGGGTCGATACGCCTTCTTAAGAAGGCAGAGTATCAGCTCGTGCATGGGCGATAGAGGTTTGGTCACATCATGGCATTTCCCGTATCCTATAGAAACAAGGTCATTCATGGGGATGTTATGGAGACATTGCGTCGCCTTCCCGATGAGTGTGTGGATATGGTCTATGGCGACCCCGATTATAATGTGGGGGTTAATTATCGTGGGCGTTCTTACAAACGTTGTTGGGAGTCTTATATGGCATGGTATGGGAAGCTTGCATCGGAGTCTATGCGGGTGCTGAAGAAGGACGGCAATGCCTTTTTTTTGAATTATCCCAAGCAGAATGCCTATTTGCGTGTGTGCCATTTAGACAAGATCGCCTATGATGTCCAAGATTATGTGTGGGTTTATCATACGAATGTGGGGCATTCTCCCAGACGTTTCACGACGGCGCACCGTTCCATCTTGCACGCCCGTAAATCGAGCAAGAATCGGTTTTATAAGGAGCACGTCGCTATGCCCTATAAGAATCCCACAGATAGACGGATCAAGGCACGTATAGCCGCTGGTCATAAGGGAGCAATGCCCTATTCATGGGTGTTTCATCATTTGGTGAAGAATGTTTCGAAGGACAAGACAATTCATGCATGTCAAATTCCGTTGGGTTTGGTGGAGCTCTTGGTGAAGGCAAGCACAAAAGAGGGTGATAGCGTCTTTGTGTTGTTTGGTGGCTCTGGTTCTGAGGTCGTGCGCATTCAGGAATTGCGGCGTCTTTTCCTTTCTTGTGAAATCCACAAGGATTATCACGAGATGATACAAGACAGACTTGCCAATCAAGGCATCATCGCTCCCCAATATCGCCTGCTTGTCCAGATGCGTGCGGAGAAACATCGCCCATAACATGGCGTGATGTTATGGAGCGCGCATGTGTGGCGGATGGGGTGGGATTCGAACCCACGAAGGGCTTGCACCCTTGCTGGTTTTCAAGACCAGTGCATTCGACCACTCTGCCACCCATCCTCTCCTCTTTCCCCCGCCTGTGCCATCCCCGCCACATGTGCCACCCGCGCCTATGAACTCTTACTCTATAGGACATTGATACCCATGACAGAAGGATTTTTTACGGGAGAGAGACATAGACGCATGGCACAGAGTGCCTTATAAGAGAGGGAACAGAAACCTGTTGTTCTTACACACGTCTATACAGCCATTAATTATCAGTCGCAGATTGTCCCCCTTATGGTGCCGAGCAATTCCGTCCCTCACGTCAAGCAAGCGAGCGTCCTCGACAACTATGACGCCCAATCCATAAAAGTCTTACGTGGGTTAGAGGCGGTGCGTCGCCGTCCCGGCATGTATATTGGTGATACTGATGATGGCTCAGGCTTGCACCATATGATTTATGAAGTCGTCGACAACGCCATTGACGAGGCGTTAGCCGGGCATTGCGACAACGTCACTATCACCCTATCCCATGATGGCGCTGTTTCTGTGGAAGATAACGGACGCGGTATCCCCGTCGACATCCATGAGGAAGAGGGGATTTCCGCTGCCGAAGTCATCATGACGCAACTTCATGCGGGCGGAAAATTCGACCAAAACAGCTATAAAGTGTCGGGGGGATTACATGGCGTTGGTGTTTCTGTCGTCAATGCCTTATCCCGACGCCTAGACCTCACCATATGGCGTGATGGCAAAACATATGAGGCATCGTTCGCACGAGGCACAACCCATAAGGCTCTGACAGAGACCGGCGATGCTGGCGATAAGAGGGGAACGAGAGTCTGTTTCCTGCCAGATGATGCTGTGTTCTCTACATTGCGTTTTGATGATAAGGAGATTCTTCACAGGCTACGGGAATTGGCGTTTCTCAATGCTGGTGTGACCATCACATTCATTGATAGGCGGCAAGGAAAAGAGAAAAAGGACGTCCTTCATTATGAGGGGGGGCTCAAGGCCTATGTCGCCTATCTCGACCGCAATAAAACGCCTCTCCATGATGAGATCTTATATGGAAAGAGCACGCGCGACGGCGTCCAGATAGAATGGGCGGGGCAGTGGACCGATAGTTTCCATGAGAATAGCCTATGCTTTACCAATAATATCCCGCAACGGGACGGAGGAACGCACATGGCAGGCCTTCGAGGTGCTCTCACCCGCGTTGTCAATGGCTATGTCAGTGAGCATGGCTTGCTTAAAAAAGAGAAACTCGCCTTGAGTGGGGACGATGTCAGAGAAGGGCTGACATCTGTTATCTCGGTCAAGCTGGTCGACCCAAAATTCTCCTCCCAAACGAAAGAGAAACTCGTCTCGTCAGAGGTGCGTCCCATTGTTGAGTCTGTCGTGGCGGAACAGCTCACCCATTGGCTGAATGAGCATAGAACCGCCGCGCGCAGAATCGTGGCGAAAACCATCGAGGCAGCGCGCGCACGCGACGCCGCAAGGCGGGCAAGAGAACTCACAAGACGCAAAACGGCTATCGATATATCATCTCTCCCCGGAAAATTGGCGGACTGCCAAGAGCGCGACCCCTCGCTGAGCGAACTCTTCATCGTCGAGGGCGACTCCGCTGGCGGCTCTGCCAAGCAAGGACGCAACAGACGCAACCAAGCCATTCTCCCCATACGAGGAAAAATACTCAATGTGGAACGCTCACGATTCGACAAAATTCTCGCATCGAGCGAAATCGCCGCCATCATCACAGCTGTCGGGTGCGGTATCGGCTCTGGTGATTTTAACATCGAGAAAATACGCTATCATAAAATTGTCATTATGACCGATGCCGATGTGGATGGAAGTCATATACGGACATTGCTCCTCACGTTCTTTTACAGGCATTTGCCTAAGCTTATCAAGGAGGGGCATCTCTATATTGCCCAGCCTCCCCTCTATCGTGTGTCTAAGGGGCGGGCGTCCGTTTATATCACAGATGAACGCCGTTTGGATGACTATCTCATCGATGCCATTGCCGATAAATCTGTTTTGCATGGCAAAAAAATAGGGAGTATCTCAGGGAAAGAGCTACGTGATGTCTTGGCACGATGTCGCGCCTTTCGACATTATGTTGAGAAGGTGGCACGTCCCATTGGCAGTCGTGACATGGTTGAACAAGCCGTGCTGTTAGGGATTCTCACGGAGGAGACATTCCGTTCGACGTCCAACGCGAAAGCGTCTGGAGAACGCTTGGCACAACGTATGAAGGAGAGGCAGTCTTATGGCACAGGCGAAGACACAGGCGCTGATTTCAAGGTTATCAACCCAACGAACAAGGGCTTTCAGCTCAGTCGCGTCATACGCGGCGTGCCAGAAGTCTTTTCTGTGGCACCAGATATTCTGTCCTACATAGACGAGGTTGTGTCGCCTGATGACCAAGCGGGTGTCACAGCCATGCGCTCTGTTGCTGACGAGCCATGGCAGATAGAGATAGAGGGCGCGACTATGTCCGCTCCCTCTCCTTGTGCCTTGATGGATATTGTCATGGAGAAGGCGACTAAAGGCTTGGCGGTGCAACGTTACAAAGGCTTGGGAGAGATGAATCCAGAGCAATTATGGGAGACGACCCTTGACCCAGAGGCGCGAGTCTTAAAGAAAGTGCGCGCAGAGCATGGTGAGGAAGCCGACAAGATCTTCTCTACCCTCATGGGCAATGCGGTCGCGCCGAGGCGGCGCTTTATCGAGGAGGGCGCTTTACGAGTCTCAAATTTAGATGTGTAGGCGCACAGAGTGTATCACCGGCCATGGTTTTCTTCTTAAAATGGGCGATACGCGCGACACCTTTTGTTTTGTTGTTGGGGATGGGGGCGTTTGTCTATTATGCCTATGATCTTCCAGCTATGTCCGACATGGGGGATACCACGCAGGAAGAGAACCCTTCTTTATTATTCTTGGATGCGCAAGGCAAACCCTTAGCGGTGAGGGGAGGTGAATTCTATAGTCATCCCGTGCGCTGGCAGGATTTGCCACAATCCCTTATTGATGCCGTGCTGGCCACAGAGGATAGGCGCTTTTTTCAGCATCCGGGATGGGATTGGCGGGGTATCGTGCGCGCCTTATGGGCAAATATACGGGCAGGGGCGATCGTCGAAGGGGGAAGCACCATCACCCAACAATTGGCAAAAAATATGTTCTTGTCGCCAGAACGCGATGTCAGGCGTAAGGTGCAAGAATGGCTTCTTGCTCTCCTTCTCGAACTGAAATACAGCAAACAAGAGATTTTCACCATTTATCTCAATAGGGCTTATATGGGCAATGGCATATGGGGCGTGGGAGCAGCGTCTTTGTTGTATTTTGATAAGCCTGTTGCTCACCTTGACCTCTATGAATCGGCTCTGATGGCGGGCTTGTTGCGAGCGCCCTCCAGATATTCTCCCGCCAATGACCCAGAGCGCGCCCATGGGCGCACCCGTCAGGTATTACGCAATATGGTTGATGATGGACGCATCGACCATGAGACAGCAGAGCAGCTCGCATCGACTCGTTATCCCCCAAAGCCTCAAGTGATGACAAAAGACCATGTGCATTACTTTATTGATTGGCTTATGAACACCCATATAGCCGACATGGTGGGTGAGGTTGAAGAAGACATTATCATTCACACGACCCTTGATAGCGCCATACAGGATAAGGCGTCTCATGCGGTGGCGCGCATGCTCCATCGGCATGGAGAAAAAAAACATATCGAACAAACATCCGCCCTTGTGATGAGCCCGAATGGCGCTGTGAGAATGATGATAGGAGGCGCTAACTACCAAAAGAGCAAGTTTAATCGTGTCTATCAAGCCTTTCGTCAGCCCGGCTCTGCCTTTAAACTCTTCGTGTATTTAGCGGGATTAGAGGCGGGGATGGGAGGCGATACAAAAGTCCTTGATGCGCTCTTTGACCTTGGCGGATGGATACCAAAGAATTTCAAGGATACGTACCATGGAGAGGTTTCTGTGCGCTATGCTCTCGCCCATTCACTGAATACGGTGGCGGTGCGTGTGAGCGAATATGTGGGAAGAGAGAACGTCATCGCTATGGCGCGGCGATTGGGTATCACATCCCCGATACAGGAACATCCGTCCATCGCCTTAGGCACAGCTGGCGTCAGTTTGTTAGAATTGACATCCGCTTATGCCACATTAGCCCATGGCGGCGCCTATGTCCAGCCATGGGGAATCACCCTTATCCGTTCCCGTACGAGGAACAAAGTCTATTATCAGCATGACATCGCCGACAGACATGATGTCCTCAATGATAAGGATGTTGAGTCCATGAACGCCCTCTTAGCCTATAGCGTTCAGGAGGGAAGTGGCACGCATGCGCAGATGGGGAGGGCGGTGGCGGGAAAAACAGGAACAAGCCAAGCTTTTCGCGATGCTTGGTTTATCGGTTATACAAAAGATTACGTGGGCGGTATATGGATGGGGAATGACAAGGAAGAGCCCATGGACAGAGTCACGGGGGGAAGCCTGCCTGCCCAATTATGGCGTGATATTATGACCCATGCCCATGATGGCTTTCCTCCCCATAAAACGTTTGGAGTCCACACGCCAAGAACACCCGCACTAGAGCGGTTGCCATCGGATGAGCCGCCATCGAATGAGCCCATGTCCCATCCTCCTAAGGAGCAGACAATCGATGCGCTGATGGATAGGCTCGGCCTTTAGGAGTCGATGGTGCGCATGACAGTCTCGATGAGTGTCTGCACCGAGTCGTCATGGGAAAAATAGGTTATGAGCCTGTTGTCTGGCGCTTGGAGATAGATAAAACTGCTGTGATTCACGCCATAGCCTTGCATGGCGTGGTGTGCGTGACTGTCGTGTGTGTGGCTTTCCTGTTTTTGGTGATGATGGTGCTGTGTCTCCTTCGTGTTATCGGCGGGATTATCCACATACACCTTAAAAATCTCGTAGACGTGGTCTAGCTCTTCATGGCTTCCTGTCAGCATGAGGATGTCTGGGGCGAAGGCTTTGCGATATTCCTTGAGGCGCGATGGCGTATCCCGCTGGGGGTCTACGGTGATGAAGAGTGGAAGGATTTTTTCCCTTGTGGTGGCGGGAATCTTCTCAAGCATGGCCGTCATGGAGGAGAGGGCGATGGGGCAGACATCGGGACAATGGGTGAAGCCAAAAAAGACGAGTTTATAGCGTGCGCCTTTGTCGTCGAAGGTGTGGCGTGTGCCATGATGGTCTATAAGGGAGAATTGTCCTTGTCCGATGGCGCTATGGCCTTGTCCCATGTGCGCCCCCATGTGTTTCATGTCTCCTTCTGTGTTTGACATGAACAAGAGCAAGCCTGTGCCAAAGACGAAGGCCACAGCGAGCCCAAGGGTGAGAGCGTGGAGCATCTTACGGGATAATAGGGACATGGTACTCTATAGATGTTTGTAGGGCTAACGATGAGTCGACTCTCTCTTCATATAATCCTTGATGATGGAACGCAAGCGAATTATCGACCCAATGATGACGAGGGCCGGTGTGTCATACAGGCTTGGGTCTATGGTGAGACACTGCTGGAGTCTTGTCTCTGTGATTTTTTCGTTGGCGCGCGATGCGTTCTCGATAATAGCGACATGGTCTTGGGGTGAATATCCCATGTCTATCAGTTGTTGGGCGATGGCGCGCAGTTGGTGCATAACCATATAGAGGATAAGCGGTGTCTTCTCGAGGATATGGCTCATGGGCGCTGTCTTATCTTGTTGGAGGGTCGCTGTGGCAAAGGTGATGGCGCTATGATGGTCGCGATGTGTGAGGGGGATGGCGGCGTTGGCACAGGCAGCGAAAGCGGCGCTGATGCCTGGGAGGATACGGATACGTATTTTTGCGCGGGCGAGGGCGATGGCTTCCTCACCGCCACGCGCAAATAAGAGGGGGTCGCCTCCCTTCAGACGTAGGACGCGTTTGTTCTTCTGCGCTGCCTCGATCATCTGTTGGTGGATATCGACTTGGTCACAAGAGTCTTTACATCTGTAGCGTTTACCCGTTAGAATGACGCGTGTCTTTTGTGGCACAAGGGCGAGGATGTCGTTGGTGATGAGGGCATCATGGAACATCACATCGGCATGCTGGATGGCGTAGAGCGTTTCGAGGGTGAGAAGGTGGGGGGCGCCCGGTCCCGCACCAGCAATCCACACATCGCCTTTGTGAAAAGGAACAAAGGGCACAGGGAGAGCATTGAGGGCATCAGTGATGGAGGTCGATGACATGAGGAATGGGCTCGTGTGTGTGATGACATGTCTGAGGAGACTCTTGTCTTGTCTTCATGGTCTCTTTATACAGAAGATGGCGTTAGGAGGGCTATCCCTGTTGACGTGTCTGTTGCTTGGGATGGGCGAGGCTGGTGGCGGTGAGCGCTTTGAGGATTTACAATTTTGGAATATGGTGCGTGCGGGCAAGACGCAAGATATTATTCGCTTTGTCGAGGGTGGTCGGTCCTTGAATCGTCCTGACAAGGCGGGCATGACGCCTTTATTATATGCGGTGCGCCTGAAGAATTATGATATGCTTTCCTATATTTTGGAGAATGACGTCGATGTTGATTATGCGGGTCCTACCGGCGATACGCCTTTGATGCATGCGGTGCGCGATGGCGAGTCCGTCATGGTGGCCATGTTGTTGGAGTCGGGGGCGGATATTGATGGGCAGGATCGCTATGGCGTGACGCCTTTGATGAAGGCGGTGGAGCGAGGTGATATGGCGATGGTGGAGCTCTTGTTGGCGAAGGGGGCGGACATATCCATTGCCGATTATACCGGGCGTGATGTGCTTATCTATGCTGGCGACCAACGAGACAAGGCAATTTATCACCTTTTGCGAGAGAAAAACGGCATGGCGCGCTGAATCCTCGTGGGGAGAATCGTGACGAGGGCAACGTCAATAGGACGCCATGCCTGTTGATGGGCGTCTCGAGGAAGGACTCTCTGTGCGCTGTCGCTTATGGGGGGAGATATCGAACAAGTGGGCGAGCTCTTGGGTGAGGACGGGGGCGAGGGAGTCCACATTATCGATGGTGATATTATGGGTGTAATAGCGTGAGACATCGTATCCTATGCCGATGGCGAGGAGCTCAACGGGTGATGATGTCTCTATCCAGCGGACGACATGGGTGAGGTGCTGTTCTAGGATGTGCGTGTGATTGGCGGAACATGTCGAGTCATCCACAGGCGCGCCATCAGAGATAACGATGAGGATACGTCTTTCTTCATGGCGTTTTTTGAGTCGTTGATGTGCCCACAGGAGCGCCTCGCCATCGATATTTTCTTTGAGGAGGCCATCGCGGAGCATAAGGCCCAGGTGGGTGCGTGCCCTTCGCCATGGCGTATCAGCATGCTTATAGATAATATGGCGGAGTTGGTTGAGTCGTCCCGGGTTTTCGGGACTTTGTTGGCGAATCCACTCTTCCCGCGTTTTTCCGCCTTTCCATGTCACGGTCGTGAAGCCTAGAATTTCGACTTTAATGGCACATCGTTCGAGAGTCCGTGCGAGAATGTCGGCACAGAGGGCGGCGACGGTGATGGGTCGTCCGCGCATAGAGCCTGAATTGTCAATAAGGAGTGTCACAACGGTGTTTTTAAAAGGGTGCGCGCGCTCTTCTTTCCATAGGGTTGTATGGTGGGGGGTAGCGACTAAGCGTGCGAGATGGCTGGCATCGAGGAGTCCCTCGTCGCGGTCGAATTCCCACCAGCGCTTTTGCTTTGCCATGAGTCTCCGTTGTAAGAGTTTGGCAAGGCGGATAATAAGATGGTCTGAGCCTTTGCCTCGTTTATCCAAGAGCACGCGTAGCTCAGTCAGTTCTGTGGGTGCGCAGAGCCGCTGGGCGTCAATGACTTCATCGAAGGCGTGGGTGAAGATGCGGTAGGGAGGCTCAAGGCGGTCGGTGGGGGGTGTGCGGGGTGTCTGTTGGCCATGGGTTGTGTCCTTCGTGTCCTCGTCGACATCATCCCCTTGTTCGGGGGTGTCATGGGGGATGGGGGGCGTGTCGTCAGGGCTCGGCTGAGGCTGATGGCTGTCGCTATGGGCGGGTGGCGGCGTCCTTATCTGTTCGTTTTGGATGTCGGGTGGTGTCTCTTGGGATGAATCGTGATGCTCTGGTGCATGCTCTTGCTGGTCTTGAGGTGTGTCTTTGAGGAGCGCATGGATGAGGGCGAGGGCACTATGGG
Organism: Alphaproteobacteria bacterium GM7ARS4; assembly: GCA_014332745.1. NCBI lineage: Bacteria > Pseudomonadati > Pseudomonadota > Alphaproteobacteria > Alphaproteobacteria bacterium GM7ARS4. The sequence goes on from JACONL010000002.1 coordinate 18,376, forward strand.
CATAGCGCTCTTGATGGCCTTGATAGCGTGGGAGGGCGATGAGCTGTTGGTAGACATCTTCTGGGAGGGATTGTTGGGCGAGGGCGCGCATTGCTTCGCATAGCTGGCGTGTCTGCGCGTTGAGGCTGGCGGCATGGAGGCGGAGGACGCTCCCGAGCATATGCTGGAGGTCTGGCGGCAGCGCGCCTTGCATGTGTGAGGGCGGGTATGAGAGACTATCGATATTGACGCCGACACCATGGAGGTGGCGACGCCCTTGGAGGATGATACGTTCTTGCTCGAGCCTATCGAAGAGGCTTGCCTGTTCCTCTTGTTCTGGGCGATGGCGTTGGTGGAGGGCGTGGTCGTGCCACTTATGGACGAGGGCGTAATAGTCGCCTTGTCCCCGTAACGCCATAGGGGCGGTGTCATGGCTGTAATGGAGGGTGAAGGAGGCATGGTCGGAGTCCGTCGCATGGTCGATATGGTGGGGGAGGAGCGGCCTTTCTGTCTGCCCTAAGAGGGAGACATGGACATGCCATGGCGCTTTGGCGGTCTGGGAGGCATAGACGCCCTTGTGCGCATGGGGCCTGCCTACAGCGCGCATGGTCGCTGCCAACATCAATTCGATGGAGTCGGGGTCTTTCAGTGTCATCACATGCTCTGGACGATGGGACTATAGAGACGATAAGCGCCCTCCCCTCCCATGTAAAGGCTTTTATACCCTCTTTTGTCATAAGAGTCGCCCCTCGCCCCCTCACACTCTATGATGGTGTGGATGGTGTGCCACGTTTTTTGCGTGGGGGAGACGTTTTTGCGCTCTTTGTGATGGTCTCATGTCGTTCTTCTGCTGTCGATGGCGTCATGGGGGCAAGGAGTTCGCTATCGAAGCATCGTTGATAATACTCGGCAACAAGGACTCGTTCTTCTTCATCACAGCGATTGAAGAAACTCAAACGAAAGGCCATGTCCTTATCGGAGAAAATCTCTATATTGCTCAACCATGTAATAAGCGTGCGCGGCGACATGAGCGTCGATAAATCACCAGCGCGAAATCCCTCACGGGTAAGATGTGCCATCTCTATCATGGAACGCAACAATGCTCTGCCTTTTTCTGTCTCGTAATGAGGCGCTTTCGCCAGTAAAATCTTGAGCTCTTGCTCTATAGACAGATAATTCAAGAGACAGACAATATGCCACCTATCCATTTGTCCTTGATTGATTTGTTGAGTCCCATGGTAGAGCCCTGTAGAGTCGCCAAGCCCTATGGTATTGGCGGTGGCAAAGAGGCGAAAAAATCGATGCGGTGTGATGACACGATTTTGGTCCAGTAAGGTCAGGCGTCCATCGCTTTCTAACACCCGTTGAATGACAAACATGACATCGGAGCGTCCCGCATCATATTCATCGAACACCAACGCCACGGGGTGTTGTAACGCCCATGTCAAAATCCCCGGCTGAAACTCTGTCACTTGCTTGCCATCACGCAAGACGATACCATCTTTGCCTATCAAATCGATACGGCTAATATGGCTATCCAAATTCACGCGCACACAAGGCCATCGAAGGCGCGCTGCCACCTGTTCGATGTGGCTCGATTTGCCAGTGCCATGAAAGCCCTGTATCATGACGCGCTGATTATGCATAAATCCCGCTAAAATCGCTAATGTCGTCAATTCGTCAAAGCAATAACGTTCATCAATCTCAGGACTATGCTCGTGGGGTTTCGAAAAGCATGGGCATGTCAGGTTACTCTCGATACCAAAGGCTTGTTTCACCGACAGAGTCGTATCGGGGGCATGGTCGCTCGTCAAAGGAATAGTCATGGGGCGGAGAGGGTCTTAGGGATAGAGGAATTGGTGATGCCACGGGTGATGGGGGGTGGGACGGATATAGAGGCAACGCTCATGAAGGCGCGCCTCTCCTTGTCGCCAAAATTCTATGGTCAAGGGCGTGAGACGCCACCCTATCCACCCCCCACAACCCATAGAGACATGATAAGGGGGACGGGTCACATTTTGTCCCGTAAAATGCCGTTCATAGTGATGGACACGTTGTCGTAAAGAGGACTCGTTATCGAGAGGACGCGATTGCAGGGAACTCCACGCCCCTATCTGGCTGGCCCGAGGGCGCGATGCAAAATAGTCATCCGCCTCTTTCGATGGCACAAGGGAGACTGAACCTTCTACACGTACCTGACGCCCATGCGCCTGCCAGTAAAAACATAAGGCGCCATGCCCATGGTGGCGTAGCGCCATGCTCTTTTCGCTCATCCCATCCGTATAAATATCGAAGCCATGAACGCCATATCCCTTAAGAAGCACCATCCTCACTTGAGGAAGTCCTCGCCTATCCACCGTCCCCAACCCGCATAGATTCTCCTCTTGTCCATCATCTCGACAGACATGACACCATTCTTCATACCACGAACGAAAGAGCGCATAGGGGTCATCATCCTTCCCCATCCCATAAGGGTGACGTCCCCCTTCACCTTCCTTATATCCTTTGTGTGGGGGCGGTTGAGACATCAGAAACGCAAGAGACTCGCCCCCCATGTGAGCCCTCCACCGATGGCTTGAATCAGCAAAGTCTGCCCCCGTTGTATCCTACCATCCTCTATATATGTGCTCATGACGAGAGGAATGGACGCCGCTGACGTGTTGCCATGGCGCTCGATGGTGACAGCAAGTTTCTCTTGACCAATACGCAAACGCTTCCCTAATGCTTGGACGATACGCATATTGGCCTGATGGGGAATGAGCCAATCCACCTGCTCCATCGCCATATGGCACGTCGAGAGAGCCTCCAGCGAGACATCCGCCAAACGCTCCACCGCCTTCTTGAACACATCACGACCATCCATACGCACCAAACCAATGGTGCGCGTCGAGGACACGCCTCCATCCATGTGTAAGGACGCCCTGTCCCGCCCATCGGCGCGCAAGACAGAGCCTATCACCATAGAACTCTTGTCCTCTTCTTCATCACGTTCATAGGCTTCCAAGATGATCGCCCCCGCCCCATCCCCAAATAAAACACATGTGGAACGATCACTCCAATCAATAATCCTGCTACATATCTCAGCGCCAATGACTAAACATGTGCGACATACACCAGCCTTTATCAAACTATCGCCTATGGTGAGCGCATGCAAAAATCCCGCACAGACCGCTTGCACATCAAAGGCCCCCGTCACACCAGCGCCTAACTTCTCTTGCACACGCGACGCCGTCGATGGGAACGTATAATCTGGTGTCGTCGTCGCCACAATGATCATATCCAACATCTCTGCTGATAACCCTGCCGATGTCAACGCATGGCGTCCCGCATGGGTGGCGAGGTCCGACGTCGACTCTGAGTCATCGGCAATATGACGCTGTCCTATGCCCGTCCTTCCCCTTATCCACGTATCGGATGTGTCCATCATGGTCGACAAATCATCATTTGTCAGCACCTTATGCGGGAGATAATGCCCATGCCCAATGATACGACTGGAGACGACCATCACGCACCATCCTTGTCTTTATGACCTTGTGAAACGCCGTGACGGGCCGACTCAATGCTCGCGCTATGGGCATCCAGAGCAGATTTGAGTTTTTCATTATAGTTATCGCGCAAGAGAGCACAGGCAACCTCGATGGCATTGGCAAAGCCAAATCCATCCGTGCCGCCATGGCTTTTGACGACAACGCCATTCAAGCCTACCAACATCGCCCCATTATACAAGCGAGGGTCTAAACGTCTCTTCATACGTTTCAATGCCGGCATCATGAAAAAGTATCCCATCCTCGAGATAAGGGACGAACGTAACATCCCTTCTAGATAGCTCTTAAAGAGCAACGCGCCTCCCTCCAATGTCTTCAAGGCGACATTCCCGCTAAAACCATCACTGACAACGACATGGACGGTCCCTCGACTAATATCATCACCTTCCACAAAGCCATGAAAATGGATACCGCTCTCTTTGTGACGCAAAATGTCTGCCGCCTGACGTAGCTCTTCATGGCCCTTTGTTTCTTCCGAGCCCACATTGAGCAACCCCACAACGGGTGTCTCTAACCCTAGGATATGGCGCGCATAGACATCACCCATATAGGCAAATTGTATCAAATTGTCGCTATCGCAATGGACATTTGCTCCTAAATCGAGCATGAGCGATTCGCCACGCATGGTCGGCATCAGAGCAATAATGGCAGGGCGGGTGATATTTGGCAACATACGCAAGACAACTTTTCCCATCGCCATGAGCGCCCCCGTATTTCCTGCCGACACAACGCCACTGGCTTTCCCTTGTTTGACAGCTTGAATGGCTTGATACATCGATGTCTTGCGCCCCTGACGCAATGCCACAGAAGGCTTAGCCTCGGTAGAGACCACGTCTGGCGTATGGACCATAGAAAGACGCGTCTCTTTTGCTATGTCGCCTCCATACACCGCGCGCAGACGCTTCTCGTCGCCATAGAGCAAAAAAGATACATCAGGCAAACGACTCAACGCTGTGGCGACGCCCTCCAACACAATATCAGGGGCGTTGTCGCCCCCCATGGCATCAAGGGCTATCGTGAGCATCGCACTCTATCACCCACAAAGACCCTTATGACGAATCTTAAGGAAAAATCGCACATACGTTCCATAGAGATAACACACCCATCCATGGGGGTTGCCCTCCTATGATAGGTTGCTCCCTTCTGTCTCTTGTTCGCGTTGGCGTCTGACGATAACCTGACGGCCTCGATAATAGCCACAATGGGGACACACATGGTGAGGCGCTTTGAGCTCACCACAGTGGGGACATTCGACGCTCAAACGTGGCACGAGTGAGTCGTGGGAGCGACGCATGTTGCGTTTAGATACTGTCGTCTTACGTTTAGGAACGGCCATTCTTCACATCCTATCATGCTCTTTACAACCATCGCCATGGGCGCCCAGCCCAGACGTTCGCCATGGGAACAAGGAAGGCTATGTCATTGCGCCGATAAAAGCAAGTGTTTCTTTAGCCCATCTCGCCAACCAAGCGGTCAATGATCGCCTGTGTTGACTCGATGCCCTTCACCATGCCGACCGATTGTCCCGCCATCAGAGAGCCATAATCCACATCGCCTTCGATGACGGCTCTTTGTAGCGCCCCCGCCCAAAATCTCTCTATGCGTAAAATCGCCTCCATCTTATCGATGTCCCCCTGTTCATAGGCATGGATGGCGTTTTTTTGCGCCTCGAGGAAATCTTTTGTCGCCTTGTTCGCTAAGGCGCGCACAGGCATCACAGGGAAGGCGGCATCCAACTGGGGTGATGGTTGCGCATCGCGCGCATTGGCAGAAATGAATGCCTGTTTGAACTTCTCATGGGCAATGGACTCCTCAGCGCAGACAAAACACGTTCCCAATTGCACGCCACTAGCGCCCATATCGATATAGCGCGCAATCATAGAGCCATGTCCGATACCCCCCGCCACAAAGACGACCTCCTCGTCAAGAAAGGGAAGAATTTCTTGCGCTAACACCGTCGTTGACACAGAGCCAATATGCCCACCCGCCTCCATGCCTTCTAAAATCAAGGCATCAGCGCCAGAACGTAAGAGCTTTCGACCAATGGCAAGGGAAGGCGCAAAGGCAAGGGCATGGACATGCGCGCGCACGCGTTTGAGCATGCTCGATTTCGGCATGCCACCAGCAAACGCCATATGGGTTAAGCCTCCTCCTGCCGATTCTTCCAAACAAACCGATAGAAGAGACTCGATCTCAGGATGGGCCAAAATCACATTCACACCAAAGGGCTTCTCGGTTAAGGCTCTTGTCTTCTTGACCTCCTCACGCAATTGGGATGCATTCATCGCCCCTGCCGCCAGCATGCCAAAGCCACCGGCATTAGAGACAGCAGCGACCAAATGGCACTCTGAGACCCACGTCATGGCGCCAGATATGATGGGATAGCGCACGCCTAAATAATTGGCGCCGCGCCGCCAATTCTTATGCTCTGTGTAGGAATTCGTTAGAGACGCGCACATAGAACATACATGCTGTTATTGTCGACCATGGTCTGATGCCTGTTCCAGGTGAAAGGCATGGTGAAGGGCATGGACTGCCTCAGTGCCACGATCTTTGGCAATGAGGAGGCTTATCTTAATCTCCGATGTGGAAATGACGTGGATATTGATATTATGCTCGGCAAGAGCTTGGAACGCCCGACTGGCAATACCCGCATGGTTACGCATGCCTATGCCAACAATGGAGACCTTTGCCACATGGTCATCGGTGAGAAACCCCCGATAGTTTATCGTTGGACGTTCCTGCTCTATAATTTTCTTGCTCTGAGCAAGGTCTTCGCGCGACACCGTGAATGTCACCGACGTTGTTTTCCCATCCTCAGCGATATTTTGCACGATCATGTCGACACTGATGTCTCGTTCGCTCAATTTCTTAAAAATCGCGCATGCGACTCCCGGACGATTGGCAACGCCTAGCAACGTCAATTTTGCCTCGTGATCCTCCAAGGCCACCGCGCGTACCGTCGGGCTTTCCACCAGCGCAGACTCCTCCTCCATAATCCATGTCCCTCGTTCCCTGTCGAAGGTTGAGCGTAAGTGTATAGGAATATGGTATCTCATCGCAAGCTCTACCGAACGTGCATGTAAAACTTTTGACCCTAGGGACGCCAGTTCCAGCATCTCCTCGTAGGCAATATGGTCGATACGGCGCGCTTGGGGAATAAAACGAGGGTCTGCCGTGTAAATCCCTCGAACATCGGTGAAAATCGTGCAAGATGATGCGCCCACCGCCACCGCCATGGCGACAGCTGTCGTATCCGACCCTCCTCGCCCCAATGTCGTAATGCGTCCAGACGGACACACGCCTTGAAAGCCCGGAATCACGACAATGTCTTTTTCTTTCCATACATCCTCTAGCTTTTCCTTTGATATAGAGAGAATACGCGCTTTCCCATGGCGGTTATCGGTGTTGATAGGCACTTGCCACCCCTGTAGAGATTGTGAAGAGAGCCCGCGACATGAGAGGGCCAGTGCCATGAGGCCGCTCGTCACTTGCTCTCCGCTCGAGACAACCACGTCATATTCTCCCACGTCATAAGACGCGCGACCACATGCCTCGACATACCCTACGAGTTCATTGGTGAAACGACCCATAGCCGAGACAACGACCACTCCTTTGACATCACCATGTGTCTGGCGCGCCGCTGTCCATGACTCAACGACACGGTCGGCTGCCATCCCTATCTTGTGTGCGTCTTGTAACGATGTCCCGCCAAATTTGTGAACGATATAGTGCATTGTTAAGAGGCAATGGATTTTTGACGCCTATCCCTTTATACCTCTTTCATAGAGAGATATGCGCGCCTAAGCAAGTCTCTCACCCTACAGATAGGAGGATAGAGACATGACACAGCAATGGGCTGAGGCATTTCATCGCCATGATGATTGGTGGGACGAGCATGGCCATTTTGCGCCCCTCCATTGGCTCAATCCGCCACGTCTTCTCCATATTAAGAGGCAGGTAGAGCGATTCTTAACGCCAGACACGTCACGCCCGCATGCGCTTTTACACGGGATGAACGTCATCGATATTGGCTGTGGCGGCGGGCTTGTTGCCGAAGCCCTCGCCCGCTTGGGGGCGCATGTCACCGCCATCGATATCCACGAACGCCCTCTCACTGTGGCAAGACGCCATGCCCAAGCCCATCATCTCACCATCGATTATCGCTGTTGTCCTGTGTCTGACATGGCACAGAGCGCCCCTGCTCACTATGACCTTGTCATCAATTTTGAAGTCATCGAACATGTCTCTGACCCCGCCTCCTACCTCACAGACAGCATAACCCTCATGAAAAAGGGAGGCATACAGATTCTCTCGACCCTCAATCGCACATGGACGTCCTTCATGGTTGCCATTGTTGGTGCGGAATATCTCTTGCGTCTACTAGAGAGGGGAACGCATGACTGGAATCGCTTTTTGACACCCCAAGAGCTAACCCACATCATCCATAGGCAACGCCAGCGCCATGCCACACATGTTGTCCACCAACAAGGTCTCGTCTTTGACCCTATGGCGCGCGTGTTTCGTCTTCATCCTTCCACCGATGTTCACTATTTTCTGACGCTCCAGAAAGGTGAAAAGGGCGATGATGGTGATGGCATGGCAAACGGCGGCGCGCATGGGTGATCTCCTCCCGTTGAAAGGGCGCTGTGATAACACATGGGGATGTCCCATCCCCTTGAGCAAGGACATCGCCCCACGGACTGATGATAAGGGAGTGTCCCCATGTCTCGCGTCCTCCTCCATGGACGCCACATTGGGCTGCCGCCACGATATAGACGCCATTCTCGATGGCGCGAGCGCGTAAGAGCGTCTCCCAATGCGCTTCGCCAGTGGGACGCGTGAATGCCGCTGGCACCGAAATGATATGGGCGCCGCCTTGTGCTAACGTATGAAAGAGGCGAGGGAAACGCACGTCATAGCATATGGTTAACCCCAGCTTGCCGATGAAAGCGCCATAGTCGTCCACATCCACAAGGACGGCATGGTGTCCCGCCTGATAGAAACGGGATTCGTTATACTGCCCATGGGCGTCTAAATTGGCATCGAAGAGGTGGATCTTGTCGTAATAGGCAACCGCTTTTCCTTCGGGAGAGAACACATAGCAACGATTGACGAAGGGCGCGCCTTCCTTGCCATGTGCCTTGCCATCATCAAGGCGGATGGTGACAGAACCCGCCACGAGCCATATGGCGTGCTGTTGTGCGAGATGGGAAAAACGCGTCAGGCAAGGATGGCGGTGGGGGGGATAGGCGATGGCTTGGGGATGTGTGTTGAGGGGGAGCATGCCTGCCACATTCTCAGGGGTGATGACGAGAGACGCGCCACGCGCCACTGCCTCAAGGATTCCCGTTTCAGCGTCATCGAGGGTTTTTTCCACATCCTCACGAGCATTGGTCTGCACGCACCCTATGGTGAAGCATTGTTTACCCATAGCGCCTATCCCTCACCCTCTCCATGATGGGGGGCTTTACGTAACAGCGCTTGGAGTTGTCCATTCTGTTCCAATTGGTGCAATTCATCTGAGCCGCCAATATGATGTCCGTTGATAAAAATTTGTGGGACGGTGCGTCGCCCATGGGCGCGCTGTGCCATATCATCACGCATGGAGGCTGTCGTCAGCACATTATAGCCTTCATAGGCGACCCCATGGCGCTCGAACAGGCGTATCGCCCGCTGGCAGTAGCCACAGAAAGGCGAATAATACATCTCAACGCATGCCGCCCATGAAGGATTCTGGTGGGGAAGGGTGTGAGGAGGTTCGGTTGCCATGGTATCTCTCCTTTTTTGACGTGTGTTTCTGTGTCCATTGTCTCTCTCAAACACTTATAGAAGTGTTGTGCCTGTACGCGCAAGGGTGACGACATCCACAGCGTGCGCGCCGCCCATCATCAACGTATGGGTGCATGCATCGACTGTTGCGCCTGATGTCAAAAGGTCATCAACCAACAGCACGGATTGTCCCTTGATCATCTTCTTGGTGGCGGGTGTGAGGCGAAAGGCGTCCTTGACATTGTCATAACGTTCTAAAAATGCCTGTTGGCGTTTGTGGCGCTGGGCGTACGCCATAGAGGCTTTCTGTTTTCTTGTTGCCTTCACTCTGACCAATCCGCCTACAACGAGTTCTTTCCGCAGATGGCGATTAAGAGCGCATGCGAGCGTATAGGCTTGATTGTAGGAACGCCACACATGGCGTGTCCAATGACTAGGAACGGCCATGAGGACATCGCAAGAACGCATGGAAGGCGTCAAGGCATGGAAAAGCAATGTGCCATAATAGGCGGACGCATCCAGTCGGTTGCCATATTTGTAAGAGAGAATCAGCTGACGTCCGACCCCTCGATAGAAAAAGACAGAACGCGCCCGCCGCCATAGAGGACGCATAGCCTGACATGCCAAACAGAGGGAGGAGTCATCGCTCGAGGGCGTCACTTCATAGGCCTGCCCACAGCACGGACAGGAGGCATGAATAAAAAAGACATTCGACCAGCAAGAGGCGCATAACCCGCGATTCCCCACCACGACGCCACAATGGTAGCAACGATGGGGTAGCAGAATATCCGCCATCCAGCGTCCAGCGCTCTCTAAGGCACGTCCCCAGCCCTTCCTCTCATGGCCATAAGGGCCCTGATTGCTATGATGGTGTCTTGTCCATAGGCTCAATGTCATCGCTCAATAGTTGAAGAGGAGGCGCGCTGTGCCTATTGTATCATCATTCTGTCCTGCCAAGATATGCCGTTATGTCCTATGCGTCATCCTTTCGACCATGTTGCCCGTAGGCGTTTTCGTGAGCGGAGTTGCGCCCATCCTCTATGCTATGACTATGTCTCGACACAGGCTGCCATGCGCCTCTATGAGCGCCTTGCCGATGTTAAGCGTTGTTTTGATAACGTCCTTATCATCGATGCCCGCTGTGGCACATTGGGGCATGCCCTTTCTTCTCGTCATCCCATCGAACGTCTCGTCATGCTCGATGAATCTTACGGGTTTTCCTCTCTCTGTGCCAAGAGAAGCAAGCGTTTTCCTATGGCAAAAGAACAACATTGTATCACGGCATGTGCCGAGATGCTTCCCTTTGACGCATGCGCCTTCGATGTCATTATTGTCAATTATGGCTTGCATCTGCTCAATGATATTGTGGGGGCATTGGCGCAATTGCGCCGTTGTCTCGCCCATGATGGCCTCTTCATGGCGACGATGGCGGGGCATGGGAGTTTAGCGTCCTTAGGCGAGATTCTTATCCATGCTGAATTGGCATGTCGACAGGGTGCGAGCACACGTATCATGCCGCTCCCGCGCATGCAAGATTGCCCGTCTTTACTGAAACGCGCGGGATTTCAACATCATGTCGTCGATGAGGATGTCTTGACATACCAAGAAGACGACTTCTCTCGTGTCATAGACATCCTACGGGCAACTGGCGAACAGAATTGCCTCGAGACGCGTTGCCGTGCCTTCGCCCCTTCAGCGCTCTTTCGCCATGCCGAACAAAGATGGCAAGAGAGCTCACGCACCCTGACGTGGCAATTGCTCACCCTGACAGCTTGGCAACATTAGCCTCTTCTGTGCTGGGGCGGCAGGATTCGAACCTGCGCATGGCGGGATCAAAACCCGCTGCCTTACCGCTTGGCTACGCCCCACGCATGCGCCCCCCTCCCGCCTCAGTAAAGATTTTGTGCCGAGACCATCGAATAGAGCATGGGAATGGAGAGTGCCGTATTGATACGGGAAAACATCATCGCTGTTGTCGCTGAGGCTTTCTTCTGCGCATCACTGGCCTTCACAATGCCTAAGGCGCGTTTCTGATGAGGCCATATGACAGCCCATACATTAAGGAGCATGATAATCCCCAACCACATGCCGATACCAATGGCAACAGAACGTTCGCTGGCATAAGGGTCCATCAAGCCTAATGTCAGTGCATCCACGAGATAACCACTGAGCATGGCAAGGATAAGCCCTGTCACAAGAGTCGCCACAGCCGCCCAACGAAACCAAAACAACGCTCTTGGTGCGATGACTTGGGTGATGGCTGGCTTTTGCGCATCACTGATGGATGGCATGCTCGGTATCTGCACGAAATTGAAATACCACAAAAGCCCTATCCACATAATGCCTGAAAGCACATGCAGCCAACGGAACAGAAATGCCCACCCTGCTTGGTCAAATTGCGGGAAATCCAGCACCAGAAGCAAGCCTAAAAGCAAACCGACGCCAAGTAACAGCGCGTTCGAGAGTTTTTGGAAGAATTTTGCCATCGCGATCGTCTCCTTGTTAAACATTGTGCCCCGATACCACCCTCCCCACCCTTAAAGGGACAATGACATCATGGCGAGTCTATATGAAACGATGCCTCTTGTCCTCACTATTTTTAGCACGTCACTTGACGGTGATGGTGATAGGCTCAGAATGGAGTGACGGAATGGGATAGTGATAGGCATCGCCCAGCACAAGACGCAAAACATACGCGCCGGGCCTGAGGTCCAGCTCTGTTTCCGTCTGTCCGCCGCCAAAATGAAGCAGGGTCTCGCTAAACGCCATCTCCGTTCCCGCCTCAGGCAATGCTGTCGCCTCAGGGTCGTCAGACGGACGTATGACAAGGTGATGATGTCCCGTCCCCTCTAACTCAATGCCAGCAGGCGCAATGCCAAAATTCTTTAAGCCAAAACGCACCTTCACAGGACTCGTGACGATAGCGCCATCCGTGGGCGTGATGAAATAGACGGAAGGAGCGTCAGTGGCCTCAGTGTCATCCATCATCATATGCGCCATGCTCTCAGTCGCCCCATAGGCTACATAGGCAAGGCATAACGGACACAGGATGGAAAGACAACGCCAGACGCTGACACAAGAGATAGAACGTAAAAGACTCATGAATGCTGTCATATCCTTTCTTCGGTATATGGGATGGTGGCGGTATGATGGATGACTATATGATATATGTGGCAAGATGTCACCCTTTTTAAAGAGATGGAGCGATCATGGCAGACACAACAAAAAAAGAGAAAACACGGCTTCTTATCATAGGGACGGGCCCCGCTGGCTGTACCGCTGCCATCTATGCTGCTCGCGCCAATTTAGCGCCTCTCTTGGTGAGTGGGTTAGCGCCGGGCGGACAACTCACCATCACCACCGACGTCGAGAACTATCCGGGCTTTGTGGATGCCGTTCAAGGGCCAGACCTCATGGAGTCGATGCAACGTCAGGCGTCTCGTATGGGGGCGCGTCTCATGCGCGAGAGCATTGTGCGCCTCGATGTCTCACAAAACCCCATGACGGCTTGGTGCGATGGCGGCGGCCTCATCGAGGCGGATGCTATCATCATTGCGACAGGGGCAAAGGCGCGATGGTTAGGGTTGCCTAGTGAAGCGTATTACAAAGGCTATGGCGTGTCCGCATGTGCCACATGTGATGGCTTTTTCTATCGGGGCAAACATGTTGTCGTTATCGGTGGTGGCAATACAGCCGTTGAGGAGGCGCTTTATCTGACGCGCCATGCGTCGCATGTGACTCTCATGCACCGCCGTCATCGCCTACGCGCTGAACAATGCCTACAAGACCGACTCAGAGCTTATGAATCTCGTGGCAAGGTCACGATCATGTGGGACCATGTCTTGCGAGAGGTCTATGGCACGAAAGACCCACGCGCCGTACAAGGGATTGTCGTTGAGCATAGCAAGAATGGCACAACACGCCGCCTTGACGTAGAGGGTGTCTTTGTCGCTATTGGCCATGACCCCGCCACGGAGATTTTCCGCACACTCCTCGAATGCGATGAAGATGGTTATATTAAAGTCGCCCCCGGAAGCACGCAGACATCTGTTGCGGGCGTCTTTGCGGCGGGTGATGTGTGTGATAAAATCTATCGCCAAGCCGTCACAGCCGCTGGCATGGGCTGTATGGCCGCATTGGACGTGGAACGTTTCCTGACATCAACGTCATAGGCTCAATAGGGCTGTGATCATGCGGTGGATGGGAACGGGAATAGTCTTTTTTTCTGCTAAACGCGCCAATCCTCCTGATAGCCAAGGTAGTTCCAGCGGGCGTCCTCGCTCTCTATCCAGACTCATGGAGGCGCGATAGGAGGCGGGCAAGGATGATGCCGTTTTCATCCATGTGACTTTGGGGCTTTCTGGAAAAGATATGCCATAGGCGCGTGCCACGCGTTCTCCCTCGTCTAATCCTTCCTCGAAGAGCCGCCATGTGGGGGGGTGAGAACGCAATACCCCAAGGGGCTGTTGCGTCAATGTCGTCAGGCCACTAAATGTCGTGAGAAAAATGAATTTGTCCCAGAGCATACGCGCCATCACGTCCTTAGGCACTTGGCGGCATTGTATGGATGCCTCTTTCCCGTAGGCAATGAAGGCGTCCAGCAACGCCTCGTCTTTCTTATCCGAGACGGCAAAGGAGAAACGGGCAAGGTTGCCATTCAAGCATATGACACCAGCCTCTTTCACGAAAGAAGAGATATGGGCAACACCCATCCCAATGCGATGGTGGGGGACGTCACGCGTCAATAGAGACGTCACCTCAACGCCATTTTGCAGGGGAAGGACGAGGGTGGGTCGTTTGAGCGCACGGAGCAGCGCGCACGCGCTCTCATAATCCGTCATTTTAACACAGAAAAGGACAATATCAGGGTGAAAAGACGGCATGGACGGACTTGCCGTGAGGGCGCGACATCGTCTATCAGCTCGCGCCTCTGTCCCTTCATGCGTCAAGGTGAGCCCATGCCGTTGGATATGACGTCCATGGGTGCCTCTGGCGACACAATGGAGGCGTCGAGACGACCCATGAGCCTCATGAGCCTCATGAGCGTGATGTCGCCCGTGAAAAGCGCCCAGCATGCTGGCGAGATAGCCACCAATACCGCCAGCGCCGATAATGACAATGTTCATGATGTCTTGCCTACGGGTGTCGCGTGTTCTTGCTGATGGCCATGTGGCTGGCCCCATGTGTGGCTCAGCGCACGTATCACTCTGGGATAGAGGATATGTTCTTGTTCTAAAATCCGCGCTGCCAGACGTTCTGGCGTGTCGTCTTGTGCTACAGGAACAGAGATATGGTCGATGACGTCGCCTCCGTCCATCTCTTTCACCACATAGTGGACAGAACAGCCTGAAGAGGATTCTCCCGCCGCAATGACGCGCCTATGGACATCTAACCCCTTATAAGCGGGAAGAAGGGACGGATGGATGTTGATGATACGTCCTTGATAGCTGGCGATAAATTCTTCCGTGAGAAGGCGGTCATAGCCAGCAAGGCACAATAAATCTGGCGTATGGGGACGCAAGGCGTCATGGAGCGCATGCTCATGGGCAACCCTTGTGCCATACTCTGCCGAGTCCACACAATGGGTGTCAATGCCAAAGGTGCGGGCAATGGATAAGGCGGGAACAGAAGGATGATTGCTGATAACAATGGCAATACGGGCGGGATAGTCTGTCTCTTGACATGCGTGCGCTATGCTTTTGAGATTGCTTCCACGCCCCGATACAAGAATGGCAAGGTTGAGACGCATAACAGGGGCATGACGTCACAGAGAGTCGTTATATGTTGTCATGGAAATAGCGCACGGCTTCTTGGCCGTCCTTTCTTGCCGTTATCTGCCCTATCTCGAAGGCTGGGGGGTGGTGTTTCTTGGCTTTGTCGACATGGTTCGCGTCGACAATGGCAACCATGCCGATACCGCTATTAAAGACATGACGCCATTCCTCTTCATCCATACGCGCCTTTTGAGCAAGTGCTTTCTGTAGGGGGGGGATGGTCCAAGCCTTCACGTTGATGTCAGCCTTCCATTCATGGCTGAACATGCGCGGGATATTTTCATTCAAGCCACCCCCCGTGATATGGGCAAATCCCTTCGCCAAGCCTGCGCGGACGAGTGCATAACATGGTGTCGTATAGAGTTCTGTCGGTGTCAGCAACTGCTCTCGCAAAGATTTTGTGTCGCCATCGAGGAAGGGTCTGTCTATATCGATGGCATGCTCCTCGATGATACGCCGTATCAAAGAAAAGCCATTGGCATGGACACCAGAGGAAGGAAACGCGAGGAGCGTATCGCCCTCTTGCAAGGCGGGTTTCTTGGTGTGGTAATAGCGCGGGATAGCACCGACAGCAAAGCCCGCAATGTCATAATGCCCTTTTTGATACAAGCCCGGCATCTCTGCCGTCTCGCCTCCCACCAACGCGCAACCGCATGCCTGACATGCATGACGGATACCATCCAGCACATGGCGCGCCGACTCGATGTCCAATTGTCCACATGCATAATAGTCGAGGAAAAACAGAGGACGCCCTCCCATGCTCGCGATATCATTGACGCACATCGCCACGACGTCCATGCCGATATGCTGGTGGTGCTGTGGGGTCTGGGCAAGCAATAATTTCGTGCCAACGCCATCACAACATGAGACGAGAAAGGGGTTGCGTCCCAATGATTTATCTACATCTTCAATCTTGGATGTATCGAGCACGCTACCGAATCCGCCAAGCACCAGTGCCCCCGTCTCTGCTAAGCCATTATGGGTTGCTTGTGCCATTGGCTCGATACAGGACACAAAGTCTTGTCCTTTCCGTGTATCAACCCCCGCATGACGATAGGCAGATGATGCGTCAGTGTGTGGCATGCGTGTCGCTCTGAGGTGTCTGTCGTGAGGTATCATAAGACGTTATTGCTCCTTTGTGCCTCTCTTGAGATATAACACATAAAAAAAAGAGGGGTCGACAAAAATCGCTCCTGTGGTGGCTCATAACGCAAGACTTGGCAAACCATGAATCATGTCTTATTTTACGCCCATGAGAATTTTATCCGAAAAATGGTGCGTTCCTTGCCTTCTTTGTTGAGACGTCCCTCTCAGTGCATGTCGTGGATGGCCACGTGTCTTATGGGGATGTTGCTCCCATCGCACGCCTCAGCCCTACAGGAGGCTGACGCCTATGTTGTGCCTGATGTCACAATCGATATTGCCGCTGGCTCTATCGCCTCAGCGCGCCAAGAAGCGCTCATCAGCACCCGCACCGACGCCTTTCGCTTGCTGTTGACATCCCTCACATTGACGGAAGACCACGAACGCCTCCCTGAGATCGCTATCTCAGATATTCGCCTCTTCGCCTTAGGGCTCGACATCAATGAAGAGCGCTTTACCCAAGATAACTATTTTGCCCGCATGACATGGCGTTTCGATAAACCATTGGTGCAGGAATTATTGAGTCAGCTGAGTATTCCCTTTGTTGCCAGTGATGCCGGTAAAGTCGTCATTCTCCCCCTCTATCGTCAAGCAGGGATTTCTCTCCTGTGGGATTCTGCAAACCCATGGCTTCAAGCATGGAAGCATGTTCCCGTCACGTCTCCCTTTTATCGTCATTCTGTGCCAGAGAATGTGCCATCGGAACTCGTAGGAAAAGAAGAAGCGACAAATCCCACAGAAGATTTGGCAGCCCTCGCCCATGCGCTCGAAGCCCAACATCTTGTTGTTGCCATCTTACAGCCCACCCTCGATACGGAAGGCAAAATCAATCTCTTACGCATAGAGGTCTTGGAATATCATTTTTCTGTGAAACAGCTCCCGCCAGACCATGTCTCCATGTTCCTATCGCGCAAACAGGGAGAGCATGAGAGCGCTTTCTTCATTCGAGCAGCCGAAAAAACGCACGCAACCCTCGAGGAACGCTGGAAACGCCTCAATCTCTATGCGCCCGGTGATGACAATGTCGTGGGAAGAATCAAAGTCAAAGTGTTTTATCAAGGATTCGCTGATTGGATACGCATGAAAGAACGGGTGGAAAAAAATCCCGTCATATCAAGGGTGAACATTGTCTCGCTGTCACGCGACTACGCTTTGCTCGATGCCTATGTGGCCGCGAGCCTTCCTATCTTTAGGCGTCAATTGAGCAGTCAAGGCATGGAGCTGTTCTTCCACCAAGAAGACAAACTATGGCTTCTTTTCGATAGCGACTACCCATGCCCCTTACGAGAAAAAGAAGGAGCAGACCCGTGCTAGAGACAAAAAGACAAGAATCGCACACATCCATCGTGCTGTCTTATGCCAATGTCGTGTCACTGGTGCGCCTTGTGTCAGCCCCTGTCGTCCTATGGCTTATTTTGGAGTCTCACATTGTCATCGCATCGATGCTCTTCGTGCTGGCGGCTTTGACGGACATGATTGATGGCGTCCTTGCCCGCTTTCACAACGAGACGAGCCACGTAGGTGTCTATCTTGACCCCCTTGCTGATAAGGTGCTCCTTCTTTGTGTCTATGTCACCATTGGTGTCATGGCGTGGCTTCCCCTATGGTTCGTTATTATCATCGTCTTTCGTGATATGTTTATCATTGTCGGCATTGTCATGGCGTATCTGTTGGAACAAAAGCGCGCCGATGTGAAGCCTCTCTTTATCAGTAAAGTCAATACGGCATTGCAATTTGCTCTCGCCTTGTGGGTTTTGTTGGGACAAACAGGGGTGGCAACGCCAATGATGGCCGCCTTCCCCTATCATCATCTCTATACCGACATTGGCGTTGTCGTCGTGGCGACAACAACCGTCATATCAGGACTGCTGTATCTCAGAAAATGGTGGGGATAGGGTTAGGGGCATGGGTTGGGTGTCTCAAGATGGACAGCGTTGATGTCGTCCATCATGGCGGGGGATAGGGTGAGAAACGCGCTATCGATATTGCTCTTGAGTTGTTCCATGCTTGTGGCGCCGATAATGGTGCTGGTGAGCCATGGCCGCTGATGAATGAAGGCTAGCGCCATCTGCGCCGCATCGAGCTTGTATTTTTTGGCAATATCGAGATACGCCTGCGTGATACGCGTCGCCTTCGGGTGGGTATAGCGCCCAAAAAGCTCACCATAGAGAGTCAGACGCGCCTTTGCCGGCTTAGCATCCCCCGCATATTTACCACTCAAAACGCCAAAGCCCAGAGGCGAATAGGCAAGCAAGCCACATGACTCTCGCAAGGCAACCTCCGCCAACCCCACGTCAAAACTGCGATTGAGAAGATTGTACGGATTTTGCACCGACACGATACGCGCCAAGCCTCGCGCTGACGCCACATGTAAAAAACGCATAACACCCCATGGCGTCTCATTGGAGACGCCAATGGCGCGCACCTTGCCCGCCTTGACAAAGCCATCCAACGTCTCTAGCTGCTCCTCTATGGCATGGACGTCCTCACTATCTGCCTTGCCCTCATAGTCGAGAGCGCCAAAAAAATTCGCCGCCCTATCAGGCCAATGCAACTGGTAAAGGTCAATATAATCCGTGCCAAGCCTTTCTAAACTTCCCTCGAGGGCGTCCGTTATCTGTTGACGGCTGAGCTGCGACCCGCCACGAATCCATGCCATCCCACTGCGCCCTGTCACCTTCGTGGCGAGAATGACACGGGAACGATTTTGACGCGCCTTGAACCACGCCCCGATGATACGCTCTGTCTCACCATAGGTCGACGCCTGAGGCGGAACGGGATAGAGCTCAGCGACGTCAAAGAAATTAATACCCCGAGAAAGAGCATAATCCATCTGCTCAAAGGCTTCTTCCTGCGTGTTCTGCTCTCCCCACGTCATCGTGCCTAAACATATCAGGCTGACTTTGATGCCACTCTTCCCCAAATCCCGATAAACCATATCGCTTGTCATATCCGCCATCATCACCACACTAATTCCTTCTTGACATATCCCCTTTTTCCCTCTACATGAGTAGCGTCATCTGTTCGTCTTGTCAACCTCTTGAGGAAGGGGGGTGATGGGGCGGTTGATGGCGGGGAGGGAGAGAGAAAATGATAACCAGGAGGTAGGAAAAATATGGCTTCTTTTGATTATAGGACACAGACGCAAGCGGGGAGGGACGTTGCGTTCAGTCAGGGTTTGCGTACCCACATGCTCCAAGTATATAACTACATGGCGTCTGGATTGTTCTTGACGGGGATTGTGGCGTGGCTGGCTTTTAATAATGCCGTTGTTGTTAATGGCGCTGGCGACATCACGGGTCTCACGTCCTTCGGGGATTCCATCTATAACAGCGGTTTGCGCTGGGTTATCATGTTTGCTCCCCTTGCCTTTATGTTGGTGCTGAGTTTTGGCGTGGAACGTTTGCGTTATAACACCCTTCAACTCATCTTCTGGGCATTCTCAGTGGCTATGGGCCTGTCTCTTGCGTCCATCTTCATGGTCTATACGGGCAATTCCATCGCCCGTGTCTTCTTCATCACAGCCGCCTCTTTTGCTGGCTTGAGCCTCTATGGCTACACCACGCAAAGAGACCTGACGGGCTTTGGCACATTCCTCATTATGGGACTCATTGGCCTGATCGTGGCGAGTATCGTCAATATCTTCTTGGCGTCCAGCATGCTCCACTTTATCATTTCCGTCGTCGGCGTTCTCGTTTTCGCCGGGCTGACAGCCTATGACACGCAGAATATCAAGCGCCTTTACCTGACCCATGCCAGTCAGGGCTCGGTAGGCGGGGAAGAGGTGAGAGGTAAGATGGTCGTGATGGGTGCTGTCAGCTTGTATCTCGACTTTATCAACCTGTTCCTCATGCTGTTACGCTTCTTTGGCGAACGACGCTAGAGAGAAAGGGCTCACGGGCTCTTGTGAGGGAGGTCTCATGAGTGTACTATGGGGGGTGTACTCTGGGGGGGTACTCTCAGGGGATATACGCTCAGGGGAGGCTCTGCATGAGACCTCGTGAAGGGGGGCTGGTGTGGGGGCGAGGGAGGCGATGTCCCCGTCTCACGCTTTCCGTGTGTCTTCTCGTGTCATCCTCGAAGGACGATGTCGGCTATGAACGCCATCAAGAGCGCCATAAAGCACAGAGTCAATATAAGAATCCCCGCCGCCGCCATGTCTTTAATATCCCGTATATCCTTGTGATAGGTGGGATGAACGAGATCGCATAGGCGCTCGATGGCGCTGTTGAAGCACTCAGTGACAAGCATCAGCACCGACACACCGAGCAAGGCATAGGAAAGTGTCATGGTGGGCGCTGGAGCCAAGAAAGACAGCACACTCACAAAAATAAGGGCAAGCTCTTTACGGGCAGAGGACTCCTTTTGTAGCAAGCAGAGCAGTCCCCTGAGGCTGACATAGGTGGCGTCCATCAGCCCCTTGTTCTTGGGGGGATGGCGCTGTTGTTGTGTGCTGTCCGTCATATTTTATCGTCTCTGTCTCTTGGGATATGTTTGGCGGCGAGATACGGGTGAGGCGTATCATCCCATAGATTTTATGATGGCTTCGACCATTTTTTTCGCATCGCCAAATAACATCAAGGTATTGTCGCGAAAAAAGAGTTCATTCTCTATGCCCGCATATCCCGCCCCTAGGGAACGTTTGCTGAACAAGACCGTTGTCGCTTTCTCAACATTGAGGATGGGCATACCATAGATGGGGCTTGTGGGGTCATTTTTTGCGGCGGGATTGGTGATGTCATTAGCACCGATGACAAAGGCGACATCGCTGTTGGCGAAATCGTTATTGATGTCATCCAATTCGAAGACATCCTCGTAAGAGACATTGGCTTCGGCAAGCAAGACATTCATGTGTCCGGGCATGCGTCCAGCGACAGGGTGAATGGCATAACGCACAGAGATGCCACTCTTTGTGAGAATCTGTGCCATCTCGTGCAGAGCATGTTGGGCTTGGGCCACCGCCATGCCATAGCCGGGGACAATCAAGACACGCGATGCGTTTTGCATAATGAAGGCAGCATCGTCGGCACTCCCAGCTTTGACATTGCCTTGGCCTTGTGGTTGAGTCGCGCCTGCCTGTGCTTCATCATCTCCCTGTCCAAATCCTCCTAAGATGACACTGATAAAAGAGCGGTTCATGCCTTTACACATGATATAGCTGAGAATGGCGCCAGACGAGCCAACGAGAGAGCCGACGATAATCAATAAATGATTGTTCAATGTCAGACCGATACCCGCCGCAGCCCAGCCAGAATAAGAATTAAGCATAGAGACAACAACGGGCATGTCAGCACCCCCAATGGGGATAATGAGTGTGACGCCTAAGATAAAGGCGAGGATGGTGGCCGCCCAGAAGGCTTGAGGTGAAAAAGAGTCGGCAAAGACAAAGAGGAGAGCCAGCAAGCCAAGACCCACGCATAAATTGATAACATGTTGTCCTCTAAAGGTGAAGGGTGAGCCACCCACCAACCCTTGCAACTTGGCAAAGGCAACGATAGAGCCTGTGAATGTCATAGCGCCAATGATACTGCCTAACCCCATCTCGATGAGGTTGGCAAAGGGAGGTTGACCGCTTCCTGACCCCTCTCCTATCCCGTAGAGGTGGGGCGCATACATGGCCGTCGATGCGACCAGAACAGCAGCCAGCCCAACAAGGCTGTGAAATGCCGCCACCAGTTGGGGAAGGGCTGTCATAGGAATACGAAGAGCGATGAATGTGCCGACACAAGCACCCAGCCCTATGGCGAGCATGATAGGTACGTATGACACAACATGGGGGAGGGATAATGTCGCACCAACAGCTAACGCCATCCCAAAGAGTCCCGCCGCTAAGCCTTTGCGCGCTGTTGTCGGGTGGGCAAGACCCCTCAAGGCATAGATGAAGCACAGGGCAGAGAGTAAATAGGAAAAAGCAACGTATGGCATCACGTTATCATGCGTGTCTTGTATGTTTCTCGGAGGGGGTTCATTGGCTTTTTCGGGGCTTTTTCGGTGTGGCTTTCTGTCTAAACATAGAGAGCATACGCCATGTCACAATGAATCCTCCGAAGATATTGACGGACGACAAAAAAATCGCCACAAGCCCCAAGAGGGAGACAATTGTCTCGCGATGTGTCGCATGCTCAAGGGGTGCTGTCATGTCAAAGGCGCCAGCAGCGAGGAGAGCGCCTACGATAATGACGCTCGAGATGGCGTTCGTGATCCCCATTAAAGGCGAGTGTAACGCTGGCGTGACACCCCAAATCACGTAGTAGCCTACAATGACGGAGAGGATAAAAATCGTTAAGGCGTCGCTCAGCGGGGTGGCATAGACGAGGCTTGGCGTGGTTGTCATAGGTGTCATAGGCGTGTCACTCCTTGGCGGTGATAAGGGTTGCGCTGACGATGGCGTCATCTCGGCACAGCATGGCGTCCATTGTCTCTTTTGTCAGAGGTGATGACGAGGATGTGTGTGCAAACATGCATGCGACAAAGTCGGTGATATTGCGCGAGAAAAGGCGTGAGGCATCATAGGCCCAGCAGGAGGCAAGGTTGCTCTGTCCCATGATGGTCACCCCATGGGCTTTTGTCGTGAGATAGGGTTTTGTGAGGGCGCAATTGCCTCCCGCATCAGCCGCCATGTCGATGATGATAGAGCCTGATTTCATGGTTTTGACCATATCATCTGTGATGATGGTGGGCGCGGGCTTGTCTGGTATCAAGGCTGTCGTGATGACAATATCCTGTTGTGGCAAGACGTCTTTGAGCAATGCTTGTTGTTTTTTTTGGTAATCTTTCGTCATTTCCTGAGCGTATCCGCCAGTGGTTTCTCCTTGCTGTGCGTCCTGTTCTAATCCTTGCGGTTCGAGGAATGTCCCGCCGACGCTCTCTACTTGTCTTTTGACGGTAGGACGGACATCCATAGCGCTCACGATACTGCCTAAACGTTTCGCTGTGGCGATGGCTTGTAGGCCAGCGACGCCAGCCCCAATGATAAGACAGCGGGCTGGCGCGATCGAGCCTGCCGCCGTCATCATCATGGGCATCATGCTCGAGAGATGGTAGGCGGCGAAAATCACCGCGCCATAACCCGCAATGTTACTTTGTGACGACAGGACATCCATGCTCTGAGCGCGTGTGATACGGGGAACACGCTCCAACGCAAAGGCGGACATGGCGTGACGCGCGCAAAAATCAAGAGCCTTTGACCTGTGGGGTTGAAATAACGCGCACAGATAAGCGCCTTTGGCTGGTGGCGGTGTCTCGCCATGCTCTTCTAAGGCGCTGAAGGGGGCGCGCACGCCTATGATCATATCAGCTTGCTCATAGCCCTCATGTCCCGCCTTGACGATGGTCGCTCCCTTCTCCTTATAGGCGTCATCGCCATAGCCCGCTGACGCACCAGCGCCTCCCGCCACATGCACAGCCCACCCCATGGCTGTTAGTCTGGGGACATGGTCGGGGACAAGAGCAACGCGCGCCTCATGGGCTGCCGTCTCCTTAGGAACAAACAAGAAAGGCTGAGACGTCATATCTTCATCGTCATCATTGATACCCATACGCGAGTGACAGAGTGTGTCTCTCCATTATTTATCACCTTTGTCCTCTCCCGTGCAAGAAGGAACAGCTGATGACATGGTTTGTCAAGGTGGCTTGTTCGTAGCATGGATAGATAAGCGCATAATACACGCTTGCTATGAAAAACGCGCACGCAATAAGTAACGCCATCGCCACAGGAATTATGGCGGGTTTCCTTTGTCTCTTTTGTGCTTGACGATACTGAGAGAGAGGCCCTTGTGCGGGACGATTGCGGGCATGGTCGGTATCCTCTTTGTCACCATCTCTTTTCATGCCAAGAGGGACGAGGGACGCGCTCTCTGGCAGGGGCTTTGCTCCTTGCTGTGCGTCGGGGTCTGGTGATGCCGTCACCGCCGGGTAGATCGTCATGACATATCCGCAATGGCTACAACGGGCGAGGCGGCCTTTTTTGGGGATAAGGTAACTCAATACAGAGTATTGCGTCCCACAAGAAGGACAACAAACAATCATGTTATACTCTTATGGCTCTGAGGTTATGTGTGCCTATCTTTGAGGCTCATTGTAGCAGTTTTTGCCGACATAGAGCCGTTCTGGGAGCCGTTCTGGCTCGTTGCTCTGGTCGTTGCAGACGCTGGGAACGGCAGGTTGCTCGGTGAAAGTGCTGTTGCGCCCTTATCATCGAGCGATGTTGGGCTGGTGTATGGTTGAGGGGCTGACTATTCGTCATCTCTTCGTATGCCGATGGTGTATTTCATGGCGAGCCAGATGACGGATGAGCATACAACGGTGAAAGCGCCAACGCAGAGGATACCGATAATTTGTGCGGCGATTGTGGCTGTGGGGTGCGACAAGCATACGGCGAGCGTGCCAAAGATTCCTGCGAAGAGGTGAACGGGTATGGCGCCGACGACGTCGTCGATGGCGCATGTGCGCAAGACATGGCCGCCCATCATGGCAACGAGTCCCCCCATGGCGCCGACGATGAATGCTATGGGCATCGAGTCGATGGGATAGGCGGTGATGGCGACGAGTCCGCCGAGGGCGCCGTCGATGAGGGCCGTGTATCCTTTTGCTCCTGTGGACGTTTGGACGCTGAGTTGTAGGTCATTATATCGTATGGCGAGTACGGTGATGACAGCAGTGACTCCTGCCGTTGCTGCGATGATCGTATTGGCATAGATTGTGGCGATGGTAATGGCATCTTCTGTCGTTGAGAGTGTTATTTGTGAGCCACCGTTGAATCCGAGCCAGCCGAAACATAGGATGAGCGTTCCGAGTGTTGCGAGTGGTTTACTGGCGATGATGAATTCTTGTTTTCCGAATCCTTTTCTTGGTCCGAGGATGATAGCCCCTGTGAGCGCTGCCCATCCGCCGACGGAGTGTACGACTGTAGAGCCTGCGAAATCGACGAATCCGATGTCATTGAGGAATCCGCCTCCCCATGACCATGACCCTTGTATTGGGTATATGATCGCCGCGAGGAACGTTGTGAAGATGAGGAATGGGAGGAGGCGCATGCGTTCTGCCACGGCGCCAGAGACGATCGATGCTGTTGTCGCGACAAAAACCATTTGAAAGAACCAGTATGCGTGGTCTGCGTATCCTTGCTGTATTTGCGTGTTGATGTCGCTAGGCTGCCAGACGCTGATCTCTTGGTGGAACATGATGTTGTATCCTGCGAAGAGGAAAGCGATGGCGCTGATAGCAAAGAGCGCGAGGTTTTTTGTGCACTGCATGGACATGTTTGGCCTGCGTACGAGTCCCGCTTCGAGCATCGTGAACCCTGCTGCCATGAACATGACGAGCGCGCCGTGGAAGAGGAGATTAATGGAATTGAGGATAAATAATGAATCTTGCATGGTGTTTTTGTGTGTGTTTAAGGACCATAGTCAGGTTTTATCGTCTGTTGGTTGATTGTCAAGTGTTCGCTCTCTGTTTGGGCTGTTTTTTTCTGTGAGATAAAATATCTTGTATCTTTGTGTGTCGGAAGAGCAAGATATGTATACTCTTTATGGTCACATCCTGGCCACTTAACCATCGTTCTATGCCTGTGATACCCTATGATACGTTTTGACAATGTCAGTTTTTTTTACACGCCAGATCATCTCATCTTGCGTCAGCTGACGTTTGAATTAGGCGTTGGGACGTTTCACTTCTTAACGGGTGCGAGTGGGGCGGGGAAGTCGTCTCTTTTGCGCATGATTTATATGGCGTCCATGCCAAAGCGAGGGCGTCTCACCGTTTTTAATCGTTATGTTTCTCGTCTGAAACGCCATGAGAAGACAGCCTTGCGTCGGCGTATTGGCGTTGTCTTTCAGGACTTTAGACTCTTATCCCATCTCACGGTGTTACAGAATGCGGCACTTCCCCTCCTTGTGTCGTCGCGTAGCGAGCATGAGGCGTTCGCCCAAGCCAAAGAAATTCTCGATTGGGTCGGGCTCAGCGCGTATTTCGATGCCTATCCTCAAACATTATCTGGCGGGCAACAGCAACGTATCGCCATTGTCCGTGCTATCGTCAACAAACCCGACCTCTTGGTTGCTGACGAGCCCACAGGCAGTGTGGACGAGCAAAGCGCCCATCGTTTCTTTCGCTTGTTCGAAGAACTCCATAAACTGGGGAGCACCGTCATCGTGGCAACGCACAATCCTTCTCTCCTGACGCGCTATCAACATCCCTCCCTCCATATAGAGAGGGGGCGTGTGACGATGCGCGACCATAACGCCCGCACCACGTCCGTGCTTTGAGCGCCCATAACGCATGTTTTCCTCACCCCTCCCCGATAAGAGCGATGCCTCCCTCCAATTGATGCAATGGATGATTGCCGCCATTGTCTACGCCGCCTCTATCCTTGTGGCACTCGTTCTCGTGGTGTCCCATGTCGTCGAACACTGGCGAGGACAACTGGGCGGGCATATCACCATCCAAGTCATCCCCAAAGAGAACGCACACGACCGTGAGTCCATTGAACGTCTACAGACGGTGATTCGTCAATTCGAAGGCGTCGACAACGTCTCCCTTGTCCCGCAAGAAGAGCTCGACGCCATGTTGGCGCCATGGCTCAACGCAAGAGACACGACAGAGGACAAGCATACCCTGCCATGGCACACGACATCCGTCATCACCATTCCCCTTGTCATCCACGTGCAAAAAGAGAAGGACATGCTTGTCGATTTAGCGCGTCTGCAAGAGACTATCGAGACATTCGCGACCCATGTGTCTGTGGACGACCACAACACATGGTTTGCCGAGAATTTTGCGTTCATCACCCAACTACAGCTGGTGGCCTTTGGCATTATCGGCTTACTTATTTGCGTGGCGATGGTCGTTGTGACCTTTATGGCGCGTATTGGTGTGTCTCTTCATTATGGGACGATCGAGATATTATGTCTTATCGGGGCGAGAGACCATTTTATCAGTCGTATCATTGCCAGACGCTTTGGCATTGTCTCTCTTCAAGGGGGCGCTTTTGGGAGTGTGTTTGCCGTGATCACGCTTGTGTTATTAGGGACGGCCCATGCTCAAGGGGCGTTTTGGTTTCAGGATATGAGCCTATGGGAAAAACAGCTCTTATGGGGCGGTCTCTCCATCCTCCCATTTCTTTTTGCGAGTGTTGTCGTCATGGTGACGTGGATGACGACATGGCGCGCCCTGATACGCATGCTATGATACCTGCCTTGACAAAGAGAACAAGAAGATGAAGGGAAGAACGATGTCCATGTCATATCAGCTGGTCGCCTTTTTACGGACATGCATTTTTTGCGCCCTTGCCTATGGGATTGTCTCGCCCTTTCTTTTTCTCGGTTTTAGTTGGGTCATGCTGCTCAGTCGGACGATGGCGTTTCGCTATGCCTGTTGCTGGTCGACGTCGATGTTATGGCTGGCGCGCTGGTGTGTGGGTGTGCGTCATCAGATTATCGGGCTGGAGCATCTGCCAAAATCTGGCGCGCTTCTTGCTGTAAGACATCAATCCATATGGGAGACATTGATATTTCAATGTTTTCTGAAAGCAGGTGTCTTCGCCTATATTGCCAAAGAGGAATTGATGCGTATTCCGTTTTATGGCTGGATGTTGAGGTTATCAGAGATGATTCCATTGGCGCGCACGGGCGGACAAGCTGTCGTGGAGGGGTTGATAAAGAACGTAGCAGAGGCGCAAACGAAGGGCATGCGCTATTTCATCCTGTTCCCTGAAGGCACACGCCGCCCCTATGGTTTTCCCTTGCGGATTCTCCCGGGCATTGTGTTCCTTTATCAAGCCTTTGATATGGATGTTGTGCCTATTGTTCTGGACTCTGGACGTCTATGGAGTCGCGACCGATTCACCATGTACCCGGGCGTCATCACGTTGCGTATGCTTCCCCCCATTCCTCCCCGTCTTCCCCGCGCTGTCTTCTATCGGCGTCTGAAGGACGCTCTCTCGACATCTCCCACAGACGATGACGCTTAGTGCGCGCGTTTTTTGCGCTCAGCGTCGAAGATTCTGCGTTTGATTTTCTTCATCGCCGCGATTTCAATTTGCCGTACCCTTTCCCGACTAATATGGTGGCGTTGGGCGAGCTCGTGGAGTGTCGCTGTAGGCTCTGTGAGGTAGCGCGCCGTGATAATATCCTGTTCCCGCCCTTCGAGGGTCGAGAGCGCTTGACGGAGCATGCCTTGTCGTTTCAAACGTTCATCCTCTTCCATCAGGCACACCTCTTGATTAGGCGTCTCATCTTGGAGCACGTCGATATGGTGGGATGTTTCCTCCTCGAAATTGATGGGCGTATTGAGGGACATGTCGCCGTAGCTCAGTCGCCTATTCATATCGATGACATCTTCTTCTGGCACATCGAGTTCTTGGGAAATGAGCTGGGCTTGCTTGTCGGTGAGCTCATGGTTATCGAGGATTCGTAACTTGTTTTTCACGCGCTTCAAGCCAAAGAAGAGCTTTTTACGCGCTGAGGCGCTCCCTGTGCGCACCAAAGACCACGAATTGAGGACATATTCGGTGATGGACGCCCGTATCCACCATATAGCGTAGGTCGAGAGGCGAAAACCAAGACCAGGATCAAAGCGCTTGACGGCACGCATCAAGCCGATATTGCCCTCAGCAATCAAATCAGCATAAGGAAGGCCATAGTTGCGATATTGGCTCGCAACGCCTACGACAAGGCGCAAATGGGGAACAACCAACGCATGGGCTGCATCCACATTGCGGTCCTCCTGCCAGCGGCGAGAGAGTCCATACTCTTCCTCCTTACTGAGCGTTGGGACTTTATGGACAGCGCGGATATAGCTGCTCAAGCCACTCTCTAAATCATAGTTGGTGAGTGAAAGAAATGACATCGATGTCGCTTAACCTCTCTTCGATATGGTTGATGCGAGGCTTGTGCGCCTCTCACCTTCACTAGGACAGATAGGGCATAAAAGTGAACATAACGTGAACATAAGACATAAAGTAAGTCGGTCGGTCGGTTATGGTCCTTCTTTCCCTGTCCTGTGTTCATTGTTTCCTATCGTGTGTGCCTATATGTAACGTTCGAGCGTGTTTTTTCTATCGTTTTTTGACAAAATAAGGTTATCTTACATGACAAGGTGACAGATAAGACAGAAAGTGATATAGACATGAGGTTAGGCGGGCGGGATAGGCGCATGGTGATAGGGAGAATGATAAAGAATGCAACATGTTGATATAGTGCTTTTGGCGCTGGTGGCGGCTTTTCTCATTTTGCGGTTGCGGAGTGTATTGGGGGAGCATCATAGTGCCGACAACACCCCTCGCGAGGGGGGACGAGAGGGCTTGGACCAGTCCATAACGGGGGCAAGAGGGCGGGAGCAACAGGAGACATCGCCATCTGTGGCTGGTGACGGCGAGGATGTGGCGGCGAGACAGCGCGGGAGCGATGCCGTCACCCTGTCGCAGGAAGAGCAGGAGCAAGAAGAGGATGCTCTCAAACGTTTTCCCGCTCTCAAACGTGTGAAGGAGGCACTTCCTTCCTTCTACGTGACCACGTTCCTCAAGGGCGTGCAGAATGTCTTTTTCATGGTGCATGAAGCCTACACCAAGGATACGTTGGATAAGGTGAGTCATTTGCTGGGGAAGGAAGTCTATGGCAATTTCCAAAAAGCCATCAAAGAGCGCAAAGCGGCAGGCCATCGTCAAGAATCCTCTCTTGTGGGGATTGAGTCCCTTGCCATAGACGATATTCTCTATGAGGACGGGAAGGTTGATATTGTCGTCTCCATTCTCTCGAGTCAGATCAATGCGTTTTATGATGCGCAAGGCGCGTGCTTTCAAGGTGATGCCGAAGCCATAGAAACATGTAGAGATGTTTGGGTCTTTACGCGGGATTTAGGGAAGGTGTCTCGCCATGTGGCGTGGAGTCTCAAGGAGACAAGGGGAGGATAAACCAAGGCACAGCATGGCGCATTGCTCCTTGTGCCGTGATGTGTCGTCTTTGCTCTATGGCTGGTGGCATGCTTATGGTGGCGTGTGGCGCGCCTTTGTGTTTCTTGGCGTCTTGGGGGCGGTGAGTCTTGTGGTTGTCGTTGTCTGGCGTGGTGACATGCTCAGAGACGATGTTCCCGTAGCAGGGCAGGGGGCGGGCTTGGTGACGGAGACGGATTTTGCCAGCATCGGCGCGCCATGGCGGGAGAGTGTCTCTCACCTTGATGGCGCTTTCGAGGCCTTTCGCCGTAGCTGTCAACGTTGGCAGGCGATGGGATGGGATGAAGATGTCATGTTTGCGCGCCTAGACAGGCATGACTCTTATCCGCCACAGAGTCTCAAGGCGTCCTCATGGCGTTCTCTCTGTGCGCTCAGTGAGACGTTAGACAGAGGCACAGCGGACTCTTTACGTCTTTTTTTTGAAGAGCATTTCACGCCATATGATGTCTGGATGGATGGACAGAGGGAAGGATTATTCACGGGCTATTATCGTGTTGTTTTATTTGGCTCGACACAGCGTGACGAGCGTTTTTCCGTGCCTCTCTATGGCGCGCCATCTGACATGGTGTTTATCGAGACAAAGGATTTTCCCCAATGTGGCGCTTGTCCCTCTCGTTTGATAGGGCGTTTGCATGAGGGGCGTATCACAGCCTATCCGACACGCGGCGCGATTATGGCGGGAACACCTATTGATGCGCCCGTCTTAGTCTGGTTAGACGATGCGTTTGATGCCTTTTTGCTCTCTGTGCAAGGCAGTGGCAAAGTCATTTTAAGGGATGGTCGCGTGATGGTGCTGGGCTATCATCGCCAAAATGGTCATCCCTATCGCCCGATCGCCAAGTCCATGCGGGATGAAGGCGTCATCGATGGCGATACACGTATGACGCTCTCCTTGTTGCGCTTATGGTTCGCCACCAAGACAGAGGCAGAGAGGAAGGCGATTCTTGCCTTGAATCCCTCTTATGTTTTTTTTACGCTTATCGAGACGCCAGAGGCTGTCGCGTCGCCCATTGGTGCTTTTGGTGTGCCGTTGGTGGCAGGGCATTCATTAGCGGTGGATACGCGCTATATCCCCTTAGGTGTGCCTTTATGGGTCGAGACGACTCATCCTTTTGCGGGGCATGAGGGAGAGAGGCCATGGCATCGCCTTATGGTGGCCCATGATAGAGGCGGTGCTATTCGTGGCTCTGTGCGTGGCGACATCTATTGGGGGGAGGGACATCATGCCGAACGCCTTGCTGGTGCGACCAATTGGGCGGGACATTATCGTATCTTTCTACCGAAGAACACATCCACAGCAGACACCATCCTCCATGATGACACAACACAACGACCATGACGGCAACAGCGCTTGGGAGCGTCTTAAGACACGCGTTGTGCCTCTCTCTCCTCAAGAGCCATCGCCGCCATCGTCCTCGTCTCACCATAAAGAGGCGGAAGGGAAGAGTCATCCCACGCCCATGGCCGCCACAGGGATACGTTCTCACCAAGCGACAGCACAGAAGACTCGCCATAAGGCGCGCAACGAGCATAGTCTTCCCCCTTTGGTGGTAGGCGACCTCCGTCGGCGTGGCTTAGGAAGACGAGAGGAAAAGGCGATGCGCTCAGGGGACGTGTTGGTCGATAGGCGTCTTGACTTGCATGGGCTGTCTCTTACGGATGCGCGGCTTAAAGTGCACCTTGTGGTGCAGCAAGCCTATAAGAATGGGCATACGTTCCTTCATATCATCACAGGCAAGGGTGATAAACAGCAAGGGTCTGGCGTCATACGGGAGGCGTTCTGTCGTTGGCTTAATGAACCTCACATAACGCCTATGGTGATTGCCCTATGCCATGCTGTGGGACGTCATGGCGGTGAGGGCGCTTTCTACGTGCGTTTAAAACGAGTGCGAGGTCACAAGGCAAGGTGATACATTGTTGCGTGGGATAAGGGAGCGCTGGTGACGCCTCAGCGCTCTCTTGTGATGTCTTAAGAAAGGTTTTTTTGCTATGGAGAATCATTTTTTATTGTTGCCCGCATGGGATCCTGTGGCTTTTTCCATAGGGCCTCTGTCTGTCCATTGGTATGGTCTTTCCTATTTAGTGAGTTTTCTTTTAGCGTGGCGGTATGGGCTATGGGTGATAAAGCGCTATGCTCTTCCCATAACGGCTGAACAATGGGGTGATGCTATGCTGTTATGGTGTGTCTTAGGCGTTCTGATAGGGGGGAGGCTTGGCTATGTCTTTTTGTATCATCCCGCCTATTACCTTGCCAATCCCCATGAGATTTTCTTTATCTGGCGGGGTGGCATGTCATTTCATGGGGGTATGGTGGGGGCGGGCTGTGCTGTCATGCTCTATGGGCGTTCTGTTGGCGTCTCTGGCGTGCGTTTTGTGGATCTTGTGGCTTTGGTGTCTCCTGTGGGGCTCTTTTTTGGGCGGTTAGCCAATTTTGTCAATGGTGAGCTCTATGGGCGGGTGAGCCATGTGCCGTGGGCGATGATTTTTCCTCATAGTGATGGCATGCCGCGCCATCCCAGCCAGCTCTATGAAGCGGCGCTCGAGGGGATTGTTTTAGGGACGATATTGTTTTTATGTGTCGTGTGTGGGCGGCGTCGAGGCGGCGTGCTAGAAACGAGAGGCATGATGATGTTTCTCTTCCTCTTAGGCTATGGTCTCATGCGTTTTATTGTGGAATTTTGGCGTGAGCCAGACGCCCATATAGGCTATATCGCGGGCCTATGGTCTCTTGGGCAGATTTTGAGCGCTCTTATGGTTGTGGCGGGCGCTGTGGGATTGTGGGTCATTCATAAGAAGGCACAGCGCAGAACGGAGGGCATGGCGTGATGGGCGCGCCTCAGGGGAGCATGGCGCGGGCGAGCGCTTTGTCCACAGACGCCCATCCCCATGTGTTACAAAGTGTGTGTCATGCCATAGACAATGCGCCGTCGCGCGCCATTTCTGTGGCGACATATATGGAGCTCTGTCTGTATGGGCAAGCGCAAAGTTTCTATCGTGGGGGAGGCTATCACAGGGATCATGCGCCTCTTGGTGAGCATGGTGGCGTGAAGGGGTTTACGACATCCCCCAGCATAAGCCAGATGTTTGGCGAGCTCCTTGCCTTGTGGTGTATCGATATGGCGGCGCAGATGTCCGTGACGGAGTCGCCAAAGAGGGTCGTCGAGTTGGGCCCCGGGCGCGGCGAGATGATGGCGGATATGCAACGTATTTTTGTGCGCCATGCCTTTTCCCGTCATCTGTCCTATCATTGCATTGAGTGTAGTTCTTATTATGCTGAGCAACAGAGGCGGCGCGCGACCACAGACATTCCCACCTTTTGGCATGAGTCCCTTGCCAGCGTCCCCGATGACGGCATATGGTTCATCTTAGGCAATGAATTTTTTGATTGCTTTCCCATACACCAATTTTCCTACCATGACGGCGCATGGCGTGAGATAGGCGTATGCGCTGAGCAAGGAACAGACCATCCTCCATCCTTGCGTTTTACCCTTGAGCGTCAGCCGTCTCCTCTTCCAGACGGGTTATATCGTTCCTTATCAGCTGTCATAGAGTCGCCTGACGATGGCATGTGTCTGGAATATGCGCCTCTCCTCGAGGTATGGGCACAAGACATCATCGATGCTGTGCGGACACATCAAGGGTGCGCCTTGTTGCTTGATTATGGGCATGGTGGCGGTGCTGTAGGGAATAGTTTGCGCGCCTTTTACGATGGGCGCATGTGCCATCCCTTGTGTCATAGCGGTGTGGCCGACTTGTCGGCGTCGGTGGATTTTTCCGTTTTTGCCGATAGAGCCTCTCGTCTGGGCTGTGGCGTCATGGGTTTGCAGACTCAAGGGGAATTCTTACGCCGCTTAGGCATCCATGAGAGAGCAAAACAGCTCTGGCGTCATAGCGACCGCCAGCCACGCCAGAGGCTCGAGACGGGTTTGGCGCTTCATCGCCTGACGTCGCCGTCGCAGATGGGGACTCTCTTCAAAGTTCTGTGCCTCACGAGTCATAAGGCCTCCGTCATGCCATGTGGCTTTGCGTCTCCTCAAGGGAAACGCCAACAGGCATGACAAGACAGCGTATCACGGCTTATGGCATATCCTTCCATCCACAGGACTCGTTCTCCCTACGGGGTTTTTTATGTGCAGAGTCCCATGCTCTACGGGCTAGGCGTTCCCCATGGCTTTTTCACGAGACTTGGCGGTGTCAGTCAAGGCGCGTACGC
The DNA here is from genome assembly GCA_014332745.1 of Alphaproteobacteria bacterium GM7ARS4. Taxonomy (NCBI): domain Bacteria; kingdom Pseudomonadati; phylum Pseudomonadota; class Alphaproteobacteria; species Alphaproteobacteria bacterium GM7ARS4. The sequence continues at coordinate 52,750 of JACONL010000002.1, forward strand.
TCAGCTCAATGTTGGTTATGGCACGCAAGACAAAAACGACCATATCCGCGAGAATAGACGGCGTGCCATGCATGCCTTGCTGACTGATGTTGTGGGACAGGTAGAAACAGGAGCGGGGGCGGGGGCAGGAACAGGAGCGGGGGCGGAGACGCCTTATCCTTTATGGATTCCTCGTCAGTGCCACTCTTCCCGTGTCCTTGTCTGTGAGGATATGGCGATGCATGCGCCTAAACCATGGGGGGATTGGCAAGAGGCGTGGCACAAGGGCGAGGCGGAGGCGGATGGCATGGTGAGTGGATATGCTCTACGGGCATTGGGTATCGTCACGGCGGATTGCGTGCCGATGGTGTGTGTGGATAAGGCGCACAAGGTTTTTGCCGTGATTCATGTGGGATGGCGTGGTGCGCGTGATGGGATGATCGAGGCGGGTCTCTCGACAATGGTCGAGAGGGGCGCGCGTGTGGACTCTCTCCATGTGGCGTTAGGCCCTTCCATACAGAAGGAGTCTTATGAGGTTGGTGCGGAATTTTTAGGGTATTTTCCTGATGGCAAAGCCTGTTTTTCGAGGCGAGACGGGACATGCGACAGATATTTCTTTGATTTGCCCGCCTATATCGCCATGACGTTGCGTGCGTTAGGTGTCAGCGCCATCGACATGCTTGCCCATGATACCTATAGGGAGGAGGCGTTCTTTTTTAGTCATCGCCGCGCTCACAAGAGGGGAGAAGGGGCGTGCGGACGACAACTCACCGCCATGCTCTGTGTGGTCTAAGGAAAGGCTTGCACGTTTGCCTTGATATGCTATGGAGTCATCGTGGTGTTGTGGGGGTGGTGTTGTGGGGTGGCGCATGGCGTGATGTGTGGTGGAGAACATGAAGATTTTTTCAGGCAACAGCAATCTGCCGTTGGCGGAGGCGATGTGCGCCCGCCTTGGCATGCCATTGGGGCGTTGTGTGGTGCGTCGCTTTGCTGATGGCGAGATCTATGTCGAGATACAAGAGAATGTGCGTGGGGAAGATGTCTTTTTCATTCAGTCCCTCTCCAAGCCGGCGAACGACCATATCATGGAGTTGCTCTTAGCCCTTGATGCTCTCAAACGAGGCTCTGCCCATAGGATTACGGCCGTCATTCCTTATTATGGGTATGCGCGTCAGGATAGGAAGTCTGGTCCTCGCACGCCCATTTCGGCAAAATTGGTTGCTGACATCATCACGACGGCAGGGGCGTCCCGTTGCTTGATGTTAGACCTCCATGCGGGACAGATACAGGGTTTTTTTGATGTGCCTGTGGATAATTTATATGCGTCTCTTGTGTTTGAGAAAGACATTAGGAAACGCTACGATGTGAAGAATCTCAGCATTGTCTCGCCAGATGTGGGTGGTTTGGTGCGTGTCAGAGCCATTGCCTATCGCATGCATATTCGCGACTTATGTATCATTGACAAGCGTCGCCCGACAGCAGGGCAATCGGAGGTTATGAACGTGATAGGGGATGTGACGGGCAAGGATTGTCTTATTTTCGATGACATTATTGATTCGGCGGGGACATTGTGCCATGCGGCGGTGGCGCTGAAAGAGCGGGGGGCGCGTTCTGTGGTGGCTTATGCGAGTCATGGCGTTTTATCTGGTGGGGCGTTGGCGCGGATTACCGATGCGCCTCTTGAGAGGGTTGTCATCAGCGACAGCATTGCGCGCCAAGATGAGACGTCTCTGGTGAAAAAAATCGAGACCCTCAGCATTGCTCCCTTGCTTTGCGAAGCAATACAGCGTATTCATAAAGGCGAGTCCATCTCTCGTCTGTTCGATACACAAGAATAGGCTTGATGGATGTGGCGTAAGGGACGTATGACATGGTGGGTCGAGTGGACAAAGCAGAAGCCTTAAAGGCGTTGCCAAGAGAGAGAATTGGGAAAGGGGGGGCGCGGACGTCACGCCGTCAAGGATTGGTGCCAGCCATTGTGTATGGCGGGAAAGAGCCTCCCTTGCCCCTCTGCGTCGACGGACGGCAACTCAACAAATTGTTGCGCCATGAGGGATTTTTGAATCATCCCACCGACATTCTCTTGGATGGCAAGACTCTCCATGTGCTTCCTAAGGATGTTCAGTATCATGTGGTGACGGACGCGCCCTTGCATGTGGATTTTCTGCGTGTCACCGAGAAAACGAGAGTGAATGTGTCTGTGGCGGTGCGCTTTATCCATGAAGAACGTTCCCCCGGCATTAAGAATGGCGGTGTGCTGAATGTCATTCGTCACGAGATCGACATTGTGTGTGCAGTGGCGAACATTCCAGCGTCTTTCGAGGTGGATTTAGAGGGGCTTGCCATCGGTGATAGCGTCCATATCAGTCATATCACCATGCCGAAGGGTGTGGAGAGTGTTATTCAGGACCGCGACTTCACCATTGCGACGATTGTGGCGCCGACAAAGGCTGTTGAGACGACAGCTGTTGCTGATGATACAGAGGGCGAGGGTGACTCATCGTCAGATGGCACTGATAAAGAGGCGTAAGAGAGAGGGTTGGTGGCACAAGCACTCCTTGTCGGTTTAGGCAATCCGGGGCAGCCATTTGAGCAGAGCAGGCACAATGTGGGCTTTATGGCGCTTGATGCCATCATTGGTCATTATGGCTGTTCGTCTCTGTGTCTCAAGAAGCGCTTCCATAGCCTATGGAGTGAGGGTGTGCTCGATGGCGTGTCCTGTGTCCTTATGAAGCCACAAACCTATATGAATCGCAGTGGGATGGCGGTGTTGTCTGTGATGAAGTATTTCTCTTTTTCTATGGACAATGTCTTTGTGTTTCATGACGATATGGATTTAGGCTTTCTCCGTGTGAAAGTGAAAAGAGGCGGCAGTGATGGCGGTCATCGGGGCATACGTAGTATCGATACCCATAGCCATGGTCTTTCGAAGGAGGGCGAGCTTGGCGGGCGTGGGCGTGTGGGGGGTGCGTATTGGCGGGTGCGCATTGGGGTGGGGCGTCCCGTTGCCGATGCGCGCCACCATGTTTTAGGGTCTTTTTCTGGTGAAGAGCGGGCGCGTCTTTATGCTTTGTTAGCGTTGATGGCAGAACATTGTCCCCTCATGTTGCGTGGCGATACGTCTCACTTTATGGAGCATATGCGTGAAGGAGCGGAGACGTAAAGAGCTATGGGTTTTGCTTGTGGTTTGATAGGGTTGCCTAATGTGGGGAAGTCCACGCTCTTTAACGCCTTGATGTCGCGGGCAGTGGTGGCGGCAGAGAATTATCCTTTCTGCACGATAGAGCCTCATAGGGAGCGCGTTCCTGTTCCAGACGAGCGTCTTGCCGTTTTGTCGTCCCTTGTGCGTCCAGCGAACGTGGTTGAGGCGCAATTAGAGCTTGTCGATATTGCTGGGCTTGTGCGTGGGGCGTCTGTAGGCGAGGGGTTAGGGAATCGGTTTTTACAGCATATCCGTGATGTCCATGTGTTGGTGCATGTCGTGCGTTGTTTCGAGGGGGAGGACATCACCCATGTAGATGGGCGTATCGACCCTATGGGCGATATAGACACGATAGAGACAGAGCTCATGTTGGCGGATATAGGATGTGTGACGACACAACGTGCGGGCTTAGAAAAGAGGGCGCGGGCGCGTGATAAGGATGCCATAGCGCTTTTAGCACAGAGTGACATATGGCTTGCCCATTTGGATAAGGGGCATGCTCTGCGTTCTTTGCCTCTCGAGCCTCAAGAGCGCCATGCGCTGATGATGATGGGGGCGTTGACCATGCGTCCTGTCATTTATGTCTGTAACGTGACAGAGGGCCATGTGGTGGGTGGCTTTGAGCTCTCACAGCGCGTCCATGCATGGGCGAACGAGCAAGGCTTGCCATGTATCACAATTTCGGCCGCGCTGGAGCAGGCATTGGCGAGTTTTTCTCCTCAAGAGAGGAAAGACTATCTCGAGGCGCTTGGCGTCGAGGATACAGGCCTTTCCCAACTGATACGCGCAGGCTATAGCGCCTTGGGCTTGCATACATTTTTTACGGCAGGGGATAAGGAGGTGCGCGCATGGACATGTCAAAAAGGGGCGTCTGCGGTGGAGGCAGCCGCTGTCATTCATAGCGATTTTGCTCAGGGCTTTATTTGTGCCGAGACGATCTCTTATGGTGATTATAAAGAATGGGGTTCGCATAGCGCTGCCGCACAAGCAGGCAAGGTGCGCAAAGAAGGGCGCGACTATATCGTGTGCGATGGCGATGTCATGCTCTTTCGTTTCCATGTGGCAAAGGCGGGTAAAGCAAAAAAATAACAGCAGACATGGCGGGCGTCCCCATGCTATAGTATGCGGGTGGGGTATGACGGCTTGTCGTAATCATTCATGACGGGCTTTTATGACAGAGATTATATGTAAGACGAGTGCCATGTTATCGATTCGTTTATCGCGCGGAGGGGCAAAGAAGCGTCCCTATTATAGAGTTGTCGTTGCTGACAGGCGTATGAAGCGTGATGGGCGTTTCATTGAGGTGGTCGGGCGTTATGACCCTATGATGAAGAAGGATGATGACAGGCGTATCATTCTTCAGCGCGACAGGCTAGCCTATTGGCTTGGGGTGGGGGCGAGGCCAAGTGACCGCATTGTCCGCTTTATGGAGAAGGCTGGCATGGCAAAGAGGACGATTCCTCAGCAGACAAAAAAACATCTTCCTCGTCATGGCACTGAGGACGCGAGCCATGGTGGCAAGGGAGAGGCGGGGGCGTCCAGCGAGGGCGCTCAAGGCACGGCGTCTTCGTAAAAGGCGGGCGTGCGCCTGTCATCGAGAGAGGAGGTCTTTGGGCGATGGCAGGGTGGCGGAGTGCGGTTCTTACCCTTTTCCCTCATATATTTCCGGGTCCGCTGGCGTCGTCGGTGGTTGGGCGTGGTTTGCGGGAAGGCGTGTGGCATCTAGACATATGTGACATCAAGGCGCATAGTCCAGCGGGACATCATGGCGTTGATGACAAGCCTTATGGCGGTGGTGCGGGGATGGTGATGCGCGCTGATGTCATCGACCGCTGTGTGTCTTCCGTCTATGGAACGGGTGACACGCGTCCCCTGATTTATATGTCGGCGCGTGGCAAGCCACTCACCCAAGCATCGATGGGGCGTTATGCCGCTGGCGATGGCGTTGTCATTCTTTGTGGGCATTATGAAGGGGTCGACCAGCGTGTTATCGAGCATTGGCATATGGAAGAGGTGTGCATAGGCGACTATGTGTTATCTGGCGGCGAGATTGCGGCGATGGTCTTATTGGATGGCTGTGTGCGCTTATTGTCTGGCGTTGTAGGCGATAAGAGGAGCGTGCAAGAGGAAAGTTTCGCCCATGGTCTCTTGGGGCGTTTAGAGTATCCCCATTATACGACGCCACCGTCATGGCGTGGCTATGATGTGCCGTCTGTGCTTTTGAGTGGCGACCATGGGCGGATAGCGCGTTGGCGTCATGACAAGGTGCAAGAGGTGACAGTACAGCGACGCCCTGAGATGGACATAGATGGCGTGCTTGAGGGAGCGGGCGCGGGGAAAAAGGATTTGCAAAAGAAGGAAAAATCGCTATAGGTAACCTGTTGGGTATGGGGATATGGTGCGGGCATAGCTGTGCTGTTGGATAAGCGGATGATGAAGGTTACGATCGACGACATAGAGCGAGCATATGTGAAGAGTTTAGAGGATGGTCGCGCCAGCGAGGGGATTAAGCTTGGCAAGCGTTCGATGGACTTCAGGGCTGGCGACAGCGTGAAGGTTCATGTGCGTATCGTTGAAGGCGAGCGGCGGCGTCTTCAGGTTTTTGAGGGTGTCTGCATCGCATGTCGTCATCGGGGTCTTCACTCTTCTTTTACGGTGCGTAAAATATCCTATAGTGAGGGGATGGAGCGTGTGTTTCCTCTTTATTCACCCAATGTTGCCAAGATAGAGGTTGTGCGGCGTGGTGATGTGCGCCGTGCGAAGTTGCACTATTTGCGTGGCCTCAGAGGGAAAAAGGCGCGTATTAAAGGCAAGATTGACGTTCAAAAAGAGATGTCAGGGGCGGATATGGATGTGACATCCTCTACTGAGGATGTGCCGTCTCCTGTGGGTGACGAGGGCGTCAAGGACAGCGTGTCTTAGGGGAGGCCGCGCATGGCGGGACAGACGTTATTCCACAAGATATGGCAACAGCATGTCGTAGAGCATGGGCGTGATGGCGTTGACTTGCTCTATATTGATAGGCATTTAGTCCATGAGGTTACGAGTCCGCAAGCCTTTTCTGGATTGCGGGAGAGTGGGCGTGTTGTGCGGCGTCCTGATGCCACATTGGCGGTGTGTGACCATGCTGTGCCGACGCGTGAGGGGCGTGAGAAGCATATTGACGATGCGTGTGCGCGCCGACAAGTCGAGGCGCTTCGAGCCAATTGCGCGCAATTTGGTATCACGTATTTTGGTGTCGATGACATTCGTCAGGGCATTGTGCATGTCATAGGGCCTGAGCAAGGCTTCACCCAACCTGGCATGACGATCGTGTGTGGCGATTCGCACACATCGACCCATGGCGCTTTTGGCGCGTTAGCCTTTGGCATTGGCACGTCGGAAGTAGAGCATGTCTTGGCGACTCAGACATTGCGTCAGCGTTGCCCGCAGAGCATGAAGGTGACGCTGTCGGGACATTTGCGTCCTCATGTGACGGCAAAGGATATGATTTTGGCGGTTATTGGCGCGATTGGCACGGCTGGCGGGACGGGGTATGTCATTGAGTATGGGGGTGATGCGGTGACATCGCTGTCGTTGGAGGGGCGTATGAGCATGTGCAATATGTCCATAGAGGCTGGTGCGCGCGCAGGCCTCGTTGCTGTGGACGAGAAGACGATAGATTGGCTGAAGGGGCGTCCGCAAGCGCCTCGTGGGCAGGATTGGCATGATGCTGTGCGCCTATGGCGGCAGATGCGCAGTGATGAGGATTCGTCCTATGACCATTCTGTCTCTATCGATGTGGCGACATTAGCGCCTCAAGTGACATGGGGGACGAGTCCCCAAGATGTCGTTGATGTGGATGGCGTCATTCCCGACCCAAAGAATGAACGTGATGTTGCCCGTCGTCTCTCGATGGAGCAGGCGTTATCGTATATGGGGCTTAAACCGTCGATGAAGATGACGGATATTCCGGTGGAGAGGGTTTTTATCGGTTCATGCACCAATGGTCGCCTCGAGGATTTACGGGCGGCGGCATCCATTGTGAAAGGGCATAAGGTGAAAGATGGCGTGAAGGCGATGGTTGTGCCGGGGTCTGGCCTTGTTCGTTGTTTGGCGGAAGAAGAAGGCATCGACCGCATTTTTAAGGAGGCGGGCTTCGAGTGGCGTCTGGCGGGATGTTCCATGTGTTTAGCGATGAATGACGATAAGTTGTCGCCTCATGAACGTTGCCTGTCCACGTCCAATCGTAATTTTGAAGGCAGGCAGGGACGACAAGGGCGCACTCACCTTGCCAATCCAGCGATGGCGGCGGCGGCGGCGATTACGGGGCATATCACCGATGTGCGGGACTTCGTCTGATGGAGGCTTTTCGCGTCATCGAGGGAGTCGCCGCCCCCTTTATGCGGGAGAATGTGGATACTGATATGATTATCCCGAAGCAATTTTTGACGACCATCACCCGCACGGGATTGGGGAAGGGATTGTTCTATGATGTGCGCTATGAAGCGCAACAGCAAGGCTCTGTCTTTGTCTTAGATGAGCCACGTTACAAGGATGCGTGTATCTTGGTGACGGGGGCGAATTTTGGGTGCGGTTCGTCCCGTGAGCATGCCCCATGGGCGTTGCTTGATGCTGGCTATCGTTGCATCATTGCTCCTAGCTTTGCCGATATTTTCTATAATAATTGCTTTAAGAATGGCATGCTCCCTGTGGCGTTGGCAAAAGAGGATGTGGCGTCGGTTGCGTCCTATGTGACATCAACGGAACATCCCGTCATCACGGTGGATTTACCGCAACAGCGTCTCACCTTAAAGGCGCGTGGCGAGTCCTACCCTTTCTCTGTGGATGAGGGACGTAAGCATGGGTTATTGGAAGGATTGGACGATATTGCCCTCACCATGCGCGCTGGTGATGCCATCGATGCTTTTGAAGAGAAGGACAGACAGGAAAGACCTTGGCTGTGGTCGCCTCAGCAATCCCCGAAAAGGTCTGTGGCGTTGTAATGGAGGGGCGCATTTTGCTTTTGGCAGGGGACGGCATCGGTCCTGACGTTGTGGCGGAAGCTGTGAAAGTCCTTGAGTGTGTCAATGCATGCGGGCGGCGGCGCTATCAGACGAGCGAGGACTATGTGGGCGGGGCTGCCTATGATGTCTATGGTGTGCCGTTGCATGACGACACAATGGCGAAGGCGAAAGCCCATGACGGCGTCTTATTGGGGGCTGTTGGTGGTGAGACGTGGGAGTCTCTTCCCTTTTCGCTACGTCCTGAGCGTGGTCTCTTGGCGTTGCGTAAGGGTCTTGGGTTGTTTGCCAATGTGCGTCCGGCCATTGTGTTCGAGCCTTTGCTCCATGCGTCGAGCCTCAAGCCAGATATTGTGAAAGGTTTGGATATTGTCATCATACGGGAATTGACAGGCGGTCTTTATTTTGGTGAGCCAAGGGGCATTCAGCGGGATAAGGACGGGCAACGTGTTGGTGTCAATACCCTTGTGTATCACGAGCATGAGATACGGCGTCTTGCTCGTGTTGGTTTTGAGATGGCGCGTCTTAGACAGAAGAAAGTCTGTTCCATCGATAAGGCGAATGTCTTAGAGGCGACGGGACTATGGCGAGAGGTTGTCTCCGCTCTTCAAGAACAGGAATATCCAGACATTGCTCTCACCCATATGTATGTGGATAACGCCGCGATGCAGCTTGTGCGTTGCCCTTCCCAGTTCGATGTGCTCATCACGACAAATATGTTTGGGGACATCCTATCGGACGAGGCGTCTATGTTGACGGGGTCTTTGGGGATGTTGCCATCGGCCTCTGTGGGTGATGTCTCTTCAGACGGCAGGCGTCATGGCCTTTATGAACCAGTGCATGGCTCAGCGCCAGACATTGCTGGTCAAGGGATTGCCAATCCCTTGGCGACGATTTTGAGTTTAGCGCTCATGTTGCGTTCCTCTTTTCTTGATAACGATGCGGCGCATGCCATCGAGGATGCCGTCGTGCGGGTTTTGCGCGCTGGCTATCGCACGAGGGATATTGCGCCGACGGGTGGCGATGACGCCCAAGGCGTGACGGTCGTCTCGACTCAGGCGATGGGAAGCCATGTGGCGCACTCTGTGCGTGAGCATTGGCATGCGTAACAAAAGTGAGACACGAGGGCGACAAAACGCTTTGCGGGGCTTTTTGCGGGGCTTTTTGTGAGGTTTATGATGGCACAGGACTATACCATTGCTGTTGTGGGCGCTACTGGCGTCATTGGACGGGAGATGATAGGGATTCTTGCCGAGAGGCGTTTCCCCGTGAAGCAGTTGCATGCTCTTGCGTCCGAACGTTCAGCAGGGGAGAGGCTCACGTATGGGAGGACGGGCAGTGTTTCTGTTGGCGTCCTCAAGGATTATGATTTTCGCGATTGTGATATTGTCTTAGCGTCCGCTGGTGGCGCTGTTGCCGCCGCTATGGCTGAGCGCGCCACAGAGCACGGCGCCATTCTCATCGATAATTCTTCCCATTTTCGCATGGACGAGGATGTGCCTCTTGTGATTCCAGAGGTCAATGCTGAGGCGTTGGCGTCCTACGAGAGAAAACGGATGATCGCTAATCCCAATTGTTCGACGATTCAGATGCTTGTGGCGCTGAAGCCTTTGCATGACATGTGGCGGATACGCGACATTGTTGTGGCAACCTATCAGTCCACGTCTGGAGCGGGTCGGGAAGCGATGGACGAATTATGGGAACAGAACTGCGCCCTTTTTAATAACAAAGAGATTGTCTGTGAAGCCTTTCCTCGACAAATTGCCTTTAATACGATACCGTCCATCGATATATTCCTCGATGATGGGGCGTGCCGAGAAGAGTGGAAGATGTGCGTTGAGACTCGTAAGATATTGGGGGATGACTCCATCGGTGTGTTGGCGAGCTGTGTGCGTGTTCCTACGCTCATAGGGCATGGCGAGGCCGTCCATGTGACGTTCGAGGAGAAGGTTGATGTCCATAAGGCGCGGGTTGCGCTGGCACAAGCTGACGGCGTCACCGTTGTTGATGACGCGCAAGAGACAGGACGCTCCTTCATCACGCCCTTAGAGTGTGTGGGCGACGATGACGTCTATGTGAGTCGCCTTCGTGGCGACCCTCACCACTCGAGGCGTCTGGCGTTATGGGTTGTTGCCGACAATGTGCGTAAGGGAGGCGCGCTCAATGCCGTGCAAATTGCTGAGCATATGATACGCGACTATCTTTGAGAGACCATGACAGGAAAAAATTTCATCAGTCGCTATTTTGAGGATTATGACGTGGGCATGAAGATTGTTCATCCCTTGCCGCGCATGGTGACAGAGGGGGATAGGGCGCTCTATATTGCGCTGACAGGGTCGCGCTTTCCTCTCCATTGTAGCGACCCTTACGCCCAAGCCTTAGGCTATCCTCGTGCGCCCTTAGAGGATATGCTCGTCTTTCACATGGTGTTTGGCAGGACGGTGCCCGACCTCTCTTTGAATGCTGTGGCGAATCTTGGTTATGCTGGCTGTCGTTTTGGCGTGCCAGTCTATGTAGGTGATACGCTCTATGCCGACTCCGTCATCACAGGGGTGCGGGAAAATTCCAATGGGGTGACAGGGACCGTCTATGTCCACTCAAGGGGATGGAATCAGAAGGGGGAGACCGTGTTAGAATATGACCGCTGGCTCATGATGCGTCGACGGGATAAGAGCGCGGGGAAGGCATCGCCATCGACAACACATGTCCCCACGCTCCCATCCCACCTGTCGGAACAAGAGCTCTATATTCCGCCTTTTTTCAGGCGAGAGGGTGTCGATTCGACTCTTGTTGGCACGGATGCATGGTGGGATGATTATGACATAGGTGAAGAATGCCACCATATCGATGGGATGACGATAGAGGAGGCAGAACACCAAATGGCGACACGCCTCTACCAAAATAATGCCCGTGTTCACTTTAACCAACATCAGGAAAAGGATAATCGTTTCGGTAGACGTATTATTTATGGCGGGCATATTCTGTCTCTTGCGCGCGCGCTCAGCGCCAATGGCTTTGCCCATGCGGTGCGTCTTGCCGCCATTCATGGCGGTAGCCACAGAGCCCCTAGTTTTGCTGGTGATACCCTCTATGCTTGGTCAAAAGTCATCGATAAAAAGACCATTGAGGGGTGTGAGACTCTCGCCGCCATGCGCGTGCGCACCATTGCCGCGAAAGATGACGACGTTATGACGTTCCCTGACCCACAGGATAAACAGGCGTGGCGTTCGTCCCTTGTCTTGGATGTGGATTACACCTTGCTTCTTCCTCGCCGTGGTGCATAAAAAGACGTGACATTGATGATATTTCTCCCTATAATCTACCTCAGGTTCATGCATGGTGGGCATGCGTTTCATCGAGAGGGTACAAGATGACGACTCCAAGACGTGTTCTTTCTCCCCATATACAGATTTATCGTCCGCAACTGACGTCTGTCTTATCCATCACCCATCGGGCGACAGGTATCATCTTGTTGTGCGCCTATCCCTTTGCTGTTGCCTGTTTAGCGTCTTTGGCATGGGGGCAGGGGGAGCTCTTTCTTGTTCCCTATATGTTTTTGGACTCGAGCATGTGGGGACGTGTCTTGTTGTTTTTTATTGCCTTTGATATTCTCTTCAGCCTTTTTTTCCATCTCTTGAATGGGATTCGTCATCTTATGTGGGATATGGGGTGGGGCTTGTCTTTAGGCGTTGCGACACTCTCTGGGTGGTGTGTTGTTGTGGCGACGATGGTATTGACGGTCGTTGCTATGCGTGGTGTCGTCCTTGCCTATCATGCTGTCTAGGAGAGCGCGATGATGACGGAGATAAGAAAAGCTCCTGCTGTGGAGAGTGGTGTCGTCCATTGGTGGTATCAACGGATGACGGCTGTTATGTTGGTCGTCTTAAGTGCATGGTTGGCATGGTCGTTTTTTATGATGGGGTCTCTGCCTCTTGATGGGCGTTCTATGACAGAATATATGCGGGCATGGGTGAGTGATGGCGTCCATGGCGTGTTATTGGGTCTTTTGATGTTGTTGATCGCATGGCATGGGTATTTAGGGGGTTGTGTCGTCATCGATGATTATGTGCGTGTGCCATGGGTTCATCGTGCGTGGCATGTGGGGCTTGGTCTTGTTTGTGGTGTGTGTGCGGTGACGTCTGTTCTCTCTGTTATGTCTTTGGTGTGGTTGTCATGACGGCCTATGACGTTCAAGAACATCACTATGATGTCATCATTGTTGGCGCTGGGGGTTCAGGGCTCAGGGCGGGTTTAGGGGCCAGTGAGGCGGGGCTCAAGGTTGCATGTATGACCAAGATGCCATCGCCTTTATGTGCGAACAAGCGCCGCGCGCTGTCTTTGAGTTAGAGCATTATGGCGTTCCCTTTTCACGCACTGAGGATGGGAAGATTTATCAGCGTCCCTTTGGTGGCATGACGACACATTTCGGTCAAGGGACGGCGCAACGCACATGTGCGGCGGCTGACCGTACTGGTCATGCGATCATTCATACGTTGTATCAGCAATCGTTGCGTCACAGCACGGATTTTTTCATTGAGTATTTTGTCCTTGACCTATTGATGGATGGTGAGGGCGCATGTGTGGGCGTGTTAGCGTGGTGTTTAGAGGACGGCTCTCTGCATGTGTTTCGTTCCCATCAGGTTATTTTGGCAACGGGAGGGTATGGGAGGACATATTTTGCGTGTACCTCTGCCCATAGTTGCACGGGGGACGGCGGCGGCATGGTATTACGGGCGGGGCTTGTGTTGCAGGATATGGAATTTATCCAATTTCATCCCACTGGCATTTATGGGGTAGGCGTGTTGATAACGGAGGGCGCTCGGGGAGAGGGGGGGTATCTCACCAATGCTGTGAATGAGCGTTTTATGCCGCGCTATGCGCCCCATGCCAAAGATTTAGCGTCTCGCGATGTCGTCTCGCGCTCGATAACAACGGAAGTCATGGAGGGACGGGGCTGTGGTGAGCGCAAAGACCATGCGTTGTTGCATTTACACCATCTCTCGCCAAAGGTGATAGAGGAGCGCCTGCCGGGCATTCGTGAGTCGTCGCGTATCTTTGCCAATGTGGACATTACGAAACACCCCATTCCCGTCATTCCCACGGTGCATTATAACATGGGGGGAATCCCTACCACGCTCCATGGGCAAGTCGTGACGACAGATGGCAAGGGCGGGGTGCGTGTGGTGGAGGGGCTGATGGCGGTGGGCGAAGCCGCATGCGTCTCGGTGCATGGAGCAAATCGTTTAGGCTCTAACTCTCTCCTTGATTTGATTGTGTTTGGACGTTCTGCCGCCAAGCATTGTGCCGACACGGTGACGCCGGGACAGAAACACAAGGCATTGGCAAAAGCCTCTATTGATAAGTCTATGGCGTATTTCGATAAGAGGCGACATGCGAAGGGTGATAGGATGACAGCATCCATGCGCCTCGAGATGCAACATATCATGCAACGTCATTGTCCTGTCTATCGAAGCGCTGATGTGATGGAGGAGGGATGGAAAAAACTTCAGGCGCTGTACAAGAGCCGTGAGTCCCTCAGTGTGACCGACAGGTCGCTCATATGGAATTCGGATCTCGTGGAGACGCTGGAATATGATAACCTTATGGCGCAATCTATGGTGAGTCTTGCTGCTGCTTTGAACAGGAAGGAGAGTCGAGGCGCTCACGCCCGTCAAGATTTTCCCGACAGAGATGACACTCATTGGATGAAGCACAGTTTGCTTGCTCTTGATGAGAAAAAAGCCCATGTGGATATTTCTTATCGTCAGGTGACGACTGAGACAGGGATGAAAGGCGTGCCGTCTATCCCGCCAGTCGAGCGGGTGTATTAGCGACAGACAGCCTCAGGAGACAGCTTATGGTTCAATTACGCTTACCGCCCCATGCGCGGGTGAAAAAAGGAAAAGAGTGGACATCCCAAGGCGCATCACCGCCACAGCATGCATGCGTTGTGTCTGTCTATCGTTACGACCCCGACAAGGAGGAGTCGCCTCGCCTTGACCGCTATACCATCGATAGGGATGATTGTGGCCCTATGGTGTTGGATGCCCTTATCAAGATTAAAAACGAGATAGACCCTAGCCTCACATTTCGCCGCTCTTGTCGAGAGGGTATTTGCGGTTCATGCGCCATGAACATCGATGGCACGAACACGCTTGCATGCCTTAAGCCTTTGGATGACATAGACAATGTTGTGTCTGTCTATCCTCTTCCCCACATGCCTGTCATAAAAGACCTTGTCCCTGACATGACAGAATTTTATCGTCAATATGCCTCTATCGAGCCATGGCTGAAAAATGATACGCTCCCTGAGGATGGGCGCGAACGCCGACAAACGCCAGAGGCTCATGCGGCGATGGAGGGGAGCTATGAATGCGTCTTATGCGCATGCTGTTCCACCGCATGCCCGTCTTATTGGTGGAATGGCGATAAATTTCTGGGTCCCGCCATTTTACTACAGGCATACCGATTCATTGCCGATAGCAGAGATACGGCTTTGATAGAGAGGTTGCAATCTTTGGATGATAGATTTAAGCTCTATCGCTGTCATACCATCATGAATTGCACGAAAACATGTCCCAAGCATCTCAATCCCGCTCAGGCTATCGCCGCCATCAAGAAACGTATCGCCCAGCACAAGATTGCTCGAAGAGGATAAACGGGCAAGACGCTCACATCCTCACGGCATGCATGGGAGCTTGTGGGGGGGGAAGATGTGTGCGGGACGGCGCTATGGTGGATGATGGAGGAGAGAGACAAGGTGCGTCCTGAGCCATCCCCTTTTATACGTCCCTTGCGCAAGTACAGAAAGAAGGGGGAGGCGCGTCCCCTTTCCTATGTGAGTCTCACAGCGGCCTCTCACCATTATCGCTGTGACATCACCCACCTTCCTTATACGCTACGTATTCTGTTGGAGAATGTGTTGCGATGCGCGCCTCACAGGGACGATGCTATCCGTTCTTTGATGACGTATGGGCGGGAAGAGGAGGCGACGACATCAGAATCACTGGCTATTCCTTTGATGCCTGTGCGGGTGTTGATGCAAGATTTCACAGCTGTGCCGGCGGTTGTTGATTTGGCGTCCATGCGTAGTGTCATGGAGGCGTTAGGTAAGGATCCCTCGCGTATCAATCCGCGCATTGCCGTGGATCTCGTCATTGACCATTCCGTGACGGTTGACCATTATGCCTCGAAGGATGCCTTTATGCATAATGTGCGTGACGAATTTTCTCGTAATCAAGAGCGTTATCGTTTTTTGAAATGGGCGCAGAATGCCTTTTCGCATTTTCGGGTCGTTCCGCCGGGCACAGGGATATGCCATCAGGTGAATTTAGAGTATCTGGCGTCAGTGGTGCATTGTCGGGAGGAGGACATGGTGCTCTGTCCCGATGTCGTCATCGGAACAGATAGCCATACGACGATGGTCAATGGTTTAGGCGTGCTGGGGTGGGGTGTTGGCGGTATTGAGGCAGAAGCCGCCATGTTAGGGCAGGCACTCTCTATGGAGATACCACAGGTCGTAGGCGTGCATATGCATTCTTCCTTGTCGCCGACGGTGAGTGCCACAGACCTTGTGCTGACGGTGACGGAACGTTTGCGCCAAAAGAATGTCGTTGGCAAATTTGTTGAGTTCTTTGGCGAGGCGGTGAAAGACTTATCCCTTGCCGATAGGGCGACTCTTGCCAATATGGCGCCTGAATATGGTGCGACATGTGGCTATTTTCCTGTGGATGAAGAGACATGCCGTTATTTGAAGCTCAGTGGGCGCGATTCGTCCCATGTGGACATCGTCGAGGCGTATGCGAAGGCGCAAGGTTTGTGGGCCTTGTCGCCAGAGGAGGTGCGCCATCGTTACCATGATATTGTGGATGTGGACCTCAGTAGAATCGAGCCGAGCCTTGCTGGTCCTTCGAAGCCTCAGGACAGAGTGTCTTTGGTTGATGTGCCAAAGCAATTTGCGTCCTATCACAAGGCGCTGACAGAGGAAGGGGCGCATGGTGAGAGCACAATCCATGAGAGCACGGCAAGGGGGGAGAAAGAGTCCCTGAGCGATGGACATGTCGTCATCGCCGCCATCACCAGTTGTACGAACACGTCTAATCCTTATGCCATGTTGGCGGCGGGATTGCTCGCTCAACGCGCTGTCCGTGCGGGTTTGAAGGTTAAGGCGTGGGTTAAGACATCTTTGGCGCCTGGTAGTGCCGTTGTGCGTGACTATTTAGAGAAAGCCGATGTGATGACGTCTTTGGAGGCTTTAGGCTTTCATATTGTTGGCTATGGCTGTATGACGTGTATTGGCAATTCTGGTCCTTTGAAGCCTGTCTATGAAGAGGAGATACGTCGTCGCCGTCTCTGTGTGGCATCAGTTTTGTCGGGGAATCGTAATTTTGAGGGGCGTATCCATCCGTTGGTGCGGGCGAACTATCTGACGTCTCCCCTTCTTGTTGTGGCGTATGCTTTGGCGGGTTCGCTCTATTGTGATATGGAGAAAGATCCCTTGGGTGTGACGTCTGATGGCGCGCCTCTGTTTTTGCGCGACATCCTTCCTCAAGGACATGAGGTGCGCGCGATGGTGTCGTCCCATGTGCGCGACTCCATGTTTAAGGCGCATTATGGTGACGTTTTCAAGGGAACGGAGGCATGGCAACGACTTCCTACAGAGCATTCTGTGACCTATGATTGGCAGGAGGAGTCCACCTATGTGCGTGAAGTGCCTTTCTTTGAAGAGGTAAAGAAGGGCAAGAATGGCGCGAGGAGTCGTCATCATGGCGGTGATGGTGGTATCAGGGGGGCGCGCCCTCTTGTCATATTGGGCGATTCCATCACCACAGACCATATTTCGCCAGCGGGGGCTATCAGCCCTATGAGCGCGGCGGCGGACTATCTCACGGCCTGTGGTGTGGCGCCGTCAGCGTTTAATTCCTATGGGGCGCGGCGAGGCAATCATGAGGTCATGGTCCGTGGCACCTTTGCCAATGTGCGTTTGCGGAATCGTATGGTGGCGGGGAAGGAAGGGGGCTATACGCGTGTCTATCCTCAAGGGAGAGAGATGCGTCTTTTTGAGGCGGCACAAGCGTATCGTCGCCAAGGCACGCCTTTGATTGTCATTGCTGGAAAACATTATGGCGCTGGCTCTTCGCGGGATTGGGCGGCGAAGGGGCCCCGTCTTCTTGGTGTGCGCGCCGTCATTGCCTCTAGTTTTGAGCGCATTCATCGCTCGAATCTTGTGGGCATGGGGATTCTTCCCCTTGTGTGGGCTGAGGGTATCGATGTCCCTTCTTTTGCTGGGTGTGAGCTCTTTGATATAGAGTGGCAGCAGCTCTGTGTGAAGGGGGATGTGATGTTGCGCGTTACCGATGATACGGGGGCGCTTTTAGGGACATACCCCATGCGCTGTTGCATTCATACGGACGAAGAAATGCATGCCTACAACGCTGGCGGGATTCTTCCTTTCGTCTTGCAAACGATGATGAAGCAAGGGGACGTGACGAGACATCATGTGGACGATAAGGGGGTGTGATGATGTCGATCGTGGAAAAAATAGAGGCTCTGTGTCATAGGCGTGGATTGCGGATGACGGAGCAGCGCCGCCTCATTGCCCATGTGTTAGAACAAGCTGATGACCATCCCGATGTGGAGGAGCTCTATAGGCGGGCGCAAGCGAGAGATTCATCCATCAGTATCGGCACGGTCTATCGGACGGTGCGTATGTTAGAGGATGCTGGCATTTTAGCGCGCCATGGCTTTGGCGGGAGCAGATCGCGCTACGAGCCAGCGACAGAGGAGCATCACGACCATTTGGTGGATGTGCGTAGCGGGAAGGTGATCGAATTTTCCAATGACGATATCGAGAGACTACAGCACAAGATCGCGCAAGAATTAGGCTATCGCCTCATAGGGCATCGCCTCGAACTCTATGCTGTTCCCCTCGAGGGGCGTGATAAAGAAAAATCATAAGGGCGTTTCCCTCATGGTCGTTGCGGCGCGTTCGAGGCGCTTTTTCATGATCGTGATGGCGTCATGATTGCTGTCGATCAAGACAGCATGGCGTCCATGGCGGATGGCGGCTTCCCCTGTTGTGCCACTGCCAGCAAAGAAGTCCAAGACCATGTCCCCGGGATTGCTGTGGACTCGCACAATGCGTTCGAGAATTGCCACGGGCTTTTGTGTCGGGTAGTTCGTTTTTTCGCGCCCATTGGTTGGGACAATGGTATTCCACCACACATCTGTGGGTGTCTTTCCTCTTGCCGCCTTCTCCTTGCCGACCAGACTAGGCGCCATATACGGAATTCTATCAATGTCGTCATAGCGGTATGTATAACAACGAGGGTTTTTCACATACCAAAAAATCGTGTCGTGCTTTGCTGACCATCGTGTTTTAGAGCGTCCGCCATAATCATAGGCCCATATGATTTCATTCATGAAACTCTGCCGACCGAATATGTCATCCAAGAGGACCTTGCAATAATGCGCTTCGCGATAATCGATATGGAAGAACAGCGCCCCGTCAGGGGCAAGGAGTCTGTAGGCTTCTATCAGGCGTGGTTTAATGAACGCCATGAAGTCATCAAAATAGTCGTCATAAGATGGTGAGTCGATGTCCGTCACATGATAACGTTTCCCGCCATACCCATGACGCGTGCCATGCATATCTTGTGCCACGGCCATGCGTTGACGCCTCTGGCGTTTGCCTGTGTTGAAGGGGGGGTCAATATAGATGAGATGGAACATCCCGTCCTTATACTCAGGGAGAATGTCGAGGCAATCCCCATGGCGAATGATACATCGCTGTCCCATACTACGCTTATTCCGTTCGGTTAAGGAAAAAAACGGCACATAAGACCATACCAAGGTGAACATGCCAAAGGCACATACCAAGTATTATGTTCTTTTGTGTGTTATACTGCTCTCTCTATTAAAACCACGTCACTCGATGGGCCGACCATATGCGATATTTTTCTAGCGTTCTTTTATGCTTGACGCAAGGACTATGTCCACCGTTGAGCAAGGTTGCATGAACATCGTCATATGATGGAATGGCTCATCAGGGGGGTGCGTGTCGTCATGTTGTTTGCCCTCTTTATGTGTCTTGTCGTCACGCATGTCGTCTGTCGTCCTGTTCTGAGAGAGCCCCTCCCTTCTGTTGCTCGTTTCTTCTATAGGATGTTGTTAGCGATCATGGGGATACATGTCTGTGTTCAGGGGGTGCGCTATAGGCGCGCATGTCTCTTTGTCGCCAACCATGCCTCGTGGCTTGACATTCCTATCATGGGGATGGTTTTGCCAGATGTGCGTTTTGTGGCGAAAGAGACATTATTATTGTCGCGCGTTTTTCGTATTTTTTCATGGTGGCATCCTCCCCTTTTCGTTCAACGGCATCGGCGCTTTGATGTGCGTGAGCAGCGCGATAGGCTGTCGTCTCAACTGATGGATGGCAAGAGTCTCATGCTCTTTGCTGAGGGGTATGCGACTGACGGCAACAAAGTCCGTGAATTTAAGAGTAGCCTCTTCGATGCGGCTTACGCCCATGACATGAAGGTTCAACCTGTGAGTATTGCCTATAGCCATATGGATGGCACGCCTGTGCGGCAGATGATGCGCTCAACCTATGCGTGGTATGGGCATATGCGTTGGATAGCCCATGTGTGGCGCTTATTGTCCGTGACGCAGAGTCTCGTCACCATGCGTTTTTATACGCCTATGGTGTCGCGCGCCGCATCGTCGCGTAAAGACCTCGCCCATCGGTGCTGTCTATGCGTGAGACAAGGTGTGGCTCAAGACCTCTACGGCATAGGTGGCGAAAAACATGCGATGGAATACGAAGAGAAAACATAAGCGCGTGTATGCTGACGACACTTGACTTATGGACATGCTCTATTATGGTGATAGAGGGCTTAAGAGTGGGAGAAGGATTTTCGTGGGTGGCACAGTTTTTTTGAAGACGTATGGTTGCCAGATGAACGTCTATGATTCGGAGCGTGTCCGTGATATGTTGGACGTCTTAGGCTATCGAGCGGTGGAGTCGCCTCAGCATGCGGATATTCTTGTGATGAATAGTTGTCATATTCGCGAGAAGGCAGAGGAGAAAGTCTATTCTGAACTAGGGACGTGGCGTCTTGTGAAAGAGAAGCGGCGAGACGAGGGGCGTGAGACGACCATCGCCGTCATGGGGTGTGTCGCTCAGGCGGAGGGGCGTGAGATGAAACGGCGCGCGCCTTTTGTCGATATTATCATGGGCCCTCAGAGCTACCATCTTCTTCCCGAAGTCATGGCACGCCTTCACCGCCTGTCGTCCATGAAAAAGGCGAAGGGCGCAAGGGATGGGATGAAAGGGGCGGGCGTGATGCGCACATCTTTTGCCTATGAAGAAAAATTTGATGCTCTACCCCCTATCAAGACGAGCCGTGTGAGCGCCTTGATGACGGTGCAAGAAGGGTGTGACCGTTTCTGTCATTTTTGCGTTGTGCCTTATACGCGTGGCGCCGAATGGTCTCGTCCCGTTGAGGCTGTGTTAGAGGAAGCGCGCCAGCGGGTGCGCCATGGCGCGCGCGAGATTGTCCTCTTAGGACAGAATGTGAATGCCTATCATGGGTGTGATGGACGGGGAGGCACGCTCTCTCTTGCTGGCGTGATCGAGCGTTTGGCGTTGATAGACGGGCTAGAGCGTATTCGCTATACGACATCCCATCCTGCCGATATGCGGCAAGACCTCATCGATGCCCATGGCGACATTCCCCAATTGATGCCTTTTGTGCATTTGCCCGTGCAATCTGGCTCTGATAGGGTGCTGAAGGCTATGAACAGGCGTCATACGGCAGATGATTACCGCCGTATTATCGACAAACTACGCCATAGGCGTGAGGACATAGCCTTCTCGTCCGATTTCATTGTTGGGTTCGTCAACGAAACAGAAGAGGATTTTACGCAGACTCTTGATATGGTTCGTGATGTAGGCTTTGCCTCTGGCTTTTCCTTTTGCTATTCGCCGCGCCATGGGACACCAGCCGCCATGCGCCCGACTGGCGTATCAACATCGGACGCCCAAAGGCGTTTGAAAGTCTTACAAGATGTGCTCGAGGAGAGCAAGACACGCTTTCATGAGAGGCTTTGTGGCATGACCATTCCCGTCCTTGTGGAAGAGAAAAAAGAGGACGGGACATGCTACGGGCGTAGCCCATGGATGCAGTCTGTCCATATTGACGCATGGCATGGCGAGGAGGCGGGTGTCGGCACAATACGCCACGTCTCTATCCACAGAGCGTCACCCCACAGCGTGTATGGGCGTCTTGAGTCTTCCATGTCGTCCCCTCATGCGTCAATACAGGCGAAATCTCCTATGGTATTCTCGTGAAAAAGACACGGCTGACCTCCCATTCTTTCTCTGAGTCGACCCCTGTGGCGTTAGCGCCTACATCGGTTGTCCTGTCCTTTGAGGATATAGACCGCTTGGCTCTGTTATGTGGCGTCCATGATGCTCACCTCGTGTGCTTGGAAAAAGAGGCGGGCGTCTCTATCTACCCCAAAGGCAACACATTGTCGGTTGTGGGTGAGCCTCTATCGGTTGCCCATGTCGTGCGCGCTCTCCAGCGTCTCTATGGCGCATTGGCGTCTATGGGCGGTGAGCATGGGGTGTCCCAAGAGAGCGTCATGGCATGTTATGATGAGGAAAGACGCAGACAGCGCCTCTTGTCTTCCGTTGAAGGCATGGATGAAGAGAGAAAGGCATCGATTCGCATTCATCAGCATGGTGTGGTGGCGCGTCGTCTTATGCAAGCCCGTTATATGGAAGCGATGGCGCGCTATCCCGTTGTTTTTGCCGAAGGCCCTGCGGGCACTGGCAAGACATATCTCTCTATCGCCTATGCCGCCTCTATGCTTGTGTCTGGTGATGTAGAGCGCATTGTGCTGTCGCGTCCAGCTGTAGAGGCGGGGGAACGTCTAGGATTTCTGCCGGGCGATATGAAAGAAAAGGTAGACCCTTACTTACGTCCTCTCTATGATGCGCTCAACGACATGATGTCGCCCCACACCCTTGCGCGCTATAGGGACAGAGGGATGATCGAGGTTGCGCCTCTGGCATTTATGCGTGGACGCACATTGAGGAATGCGTTTATCATTCTCGATGAAGCACAGAACACGACACCGATACAAATGAAGATGTTTTTGACCCGCCTTGGTGAAGGCTCACACATGGTCATTGCTGGCGATGCCAGTCAGGTGGATAGCATTCCGTCGTCTCGCTCAGGGCTGACGGATGCTCTCGAGATTTTTTCCTCGATGGACGATGTTAAAGTCATCCATTTCACAGAGAGGGACTCAGTCCGCCACCCCCTTGTTCAGAAAATGCTCGAAGCCTATGGACGTAAAGCCCGCCAAGCCAATATGGCAGAAGAGGGGAGACGACAGAAAGCCCATCGAGGCCATGGAGAGCATGGGGAGGAATAGATGAGACATGTCTTGTTGGCATGCACATTGTGCGACAGGAGTGAAGGATGGTCTGTGCATAAGCCTTTTCATCAGCTGTTGCGCCATGCCTTATGGGCGAGTCTACAGAGCGCAAGCCCGTCGCGCCGTATCGTCATGGAAGAGGAAGAGGGGAGGGAGAGGCAGGGACACCGCCCGCCAGATTATGTTGTGGATGTCAGCATTGTTGATGATGCGGTGATTCATATGATGAATAGGCGTCACAGAGGAAGAGACATGCCAACGAACGTCCTCAGTTTTTGGGATGAACAGGCATGTGATGCATGGCACAGCATGTCATGGACCTCTCATGGGATGTCTCGGGGGACCTCTCGGGGGCTGTCTCGGGGGATGTCTCGGGGGATGTCGCAGGATGGGCGTCATCGTCCTTCTATGGCGCCATGGTGTCTGGGGGATATTATTCTTGGGTATCAGACGGTCATGAAAGAATCGCGCGCCTTGTCTATGACGTGGTATCGTCATGCATGTCGTTTGATTATCCATGGCGGGTTACATCTTGTGGGCTATACCCATGGAACAGAAGGCGCGTATCGTCTTATGGAGCAAAAGGCAGACAAGGCGTGGGCGCTGACCCGCGCTGCGATGAGGGACTATGATGAAAGCATGGCTGGATAGGTTGCGTTCCTATAAGGAGAATGGGGGTGACAACAATCATTATCAGGGCAATGGGAGCGCGTCAGATGACAACGAGCAGGGTAAGGAGTCTGGTGATTCGTCTGTCATAGAGATTGTGAGACGCCTCATGGATATGAACGATGACCGCGTCGATGGCTTGATGGTGCCTCGTGCCGACATGGTGGCGGCGGACATCAGCACCGACCCTCGCCATATTATGAAACGCATGCGCGAACATAAAGTCGATATCATTCCTCTCTATCGCCATAGTTTGGACCAGATCATAGGCTGTGTGCGCGCATGGGACTTGGCGCTCCTTGATAAGGGGAAGAAGACAGAGTCCTTATCGACATGCTTGGAAAAGCCTCTCTATGTCGTTGGCTCGGCGCGGGTTCTCGATGTGTTTGCCGATATGTGTCACCATGGGACGACGGCGGCGGTTGTGCTGGACGAATATGGCGGGGTGGATGGGTTTATCACCATGCATGATGTGATGATGTCGGTGTCTCAGGACATTTCCCACATGCGTGTTCACGGGCGTGGTCATGGACGTGTTTATGGACGTGTTCATGGGCTGGGCAACCATACGGGTTCTTGGCTCAAAGAGCGCGAAGGCTCGTATATTGTTGATGCCCGTTGCCATCTCCATGAGATCGAGAAGGCTGTTGGTCCTTTGCGTGTATCGGGGACGTTGACGGACGATTGCGATACGGTCGGGGGTCTTGTCTTTGCCCTTGCTGGGCGTGTTCCCGATAGGGGTGAGGTCGTCCGTAGCGATGCGGGTTGGGAATTCGATGTGTTGGATGTGGATATGCGGCGCATTCGCCGTCTTCGCCTACGCGCTGTTCCCGCAGAAGTGCCTCATGACACGCACCCTCGTGGCTGAGCGTTCCTTTTTCGTCTTCTTTATGCCTGTTCTTTCTGCACTCACCCGTCGTTTTGCTCTTATCGCGCCTTTATTGGGTGTTGGTATCAGCTTTGCCTTGCCTCCTTATGGTATGAGTTTTGTGCTTGTGCCTTTGTGGAGTCTGTTTGCTTTTTTCATTGGGGTGATGCCTTCTCTCACCAAAGCCTTTTATGTGGGCTGGCTGTTTGGCGTTGGGTATTTTGGGAGTAGTCTCTATTGGATTACCCATTCCTTTGCTTTTGGCCCTGCGATGTTCGCGCCTCTTGCCATTCCCTCTGTGATGCTTATGGTGGCACTCCTCTCGCTCTATGTGGCGTTTGCCTGTGTCATCATCTGTGCCCTCAGGCGGTCTTTTCGTTTATCCTCCATACGCTATGTCACCATGTTTGCGGCTGTATGGACATTGGTGGAAATGGCAAGAGGATTTCTTTTTCTTGGTTTTCCGTGGAATATCAATGCGCTTTTTCTGAGTTCGTATCTTCCCCTGTTACAAGGCGCATCGCTCACGGGTGTATGGGGTGTCAGTTTCCTTGTGACGTGGGTCTCTTGTTCTTTGGCCGCCTGTCTCTCCTTTGATGATAAAAAAGAGCATGCTGTTCATGTCGCTATGCCGCCATTATTGGTGATGCTCATGATGAGTGCGGCCGTTGTCTATGGGGCGTGGTTCTGGGGTGCGCAACGTATGGAGACGGCGTTGGGTGTGCATGACGACATACGTCTTCATATGGTACAGGGCAATATCCCACAAGGCGAAAAATGGGATGTGACACTGCGCGAGAAACACCATAGCCGACATTTACGTATGAGTATCGATGATGATGTTTTTTCTGGCGAGCTTGGCGCTCTCCAAGTGGAGAGCACCGAGAGTCAAGGTCGACGTATCATTATCTGGCCTGAGACGGCGATCACGACCTATCCCGATAGGGTGCAATCCTATCTCGATATCGCATCCCTCTTGCGTCCGGGGGATATGCTCATGAGTGGCGCAATCCACCGAGAAGTGAATTCTGACGGGAAAACAACGTCATGGAATAGTCTGTTTGTCTTTAATGCCGATGGACGTGTGGAGGAGATCTATGACAAGGTGCGTCTTGTTCCCTTTGGGGAATATGTCCCTACATGGCACTATTTTCCTCTCCATAAAGTGATTGATGGATTCCATAATTTTGCCGCTGGTGAGGGACGGAGGACTCTTGTCGTCAGTGACCATATACCGCCCTTGAGTCCTCTCATTTGCTATGAAGCCATTTTCCCTCATGATGCCACCGTGTCTATCAGGCAAAGCAAGAGACCGCAATGGCTTGTGAATATCACCAACGATGCGTGGTTTGGCGACTCCATTGGTGTGACACAGCACTTCTTTGCGTCCCGCATGCGCGCCATCGAGGAAGGGCTTCCTATGGCGCGAGTCGCCAATACGGGAATCTCTGCCTTGATCGATGCCCATGGCCGTATCCTTCACCATATCCCTGTAGAGACAGCGGGTGTGATACGCCACCCTCTCCCAAAACCCCTCCATGAGAGGACATTCTACAGCGCCTATGGGAATGCGCCCGTCTTGCTCTTTTTGTTACTGGGGCTCGCCTTCTTGATAACGCCCATCCATCCTCCACTGAGACGATAAGGCTCTCTATCCCATAAATGACGAAAAACATTCTTTCTTGTGAGGCGTATATGGAGGAATAATCAACCTTAAGTTGATTATTATCACGCTATGGACAGCCTTTGAGAGTCCCATCCATGCTGTATTCTTGGGAGTGTTCAGAGACATGGGCGTATCCCTTCTTGACATATCATTCATTATACCTTAGGTTTACATATGCTATATCTTAGGTTTATGCATGCTGTATGTTCACGATGGTATCGGTGGGGGAGGAAGAGGCGATGATAGAGAAAAAGGACGAAGCGCGCCGTGTGACGGACACGGACAGGTGGATAGGGAAGCGTTTATATGCCATGCGTCAATTTTTTGGTGTGAAGCCTGAGGATGTGGCGCGTGCTGGCGGCATTTCCAAGCAGCAGCTCCATAAGTGCGAGACAGGCAAGAATCGTATCCCAGCGGGGCGTTTAGTGGATATTGTCGTCCATGTTTTTAAGATTTCCCTTGATTTTTTCAATCCCGTCTCTCCTCTAGGCTATCGGATGCCCCGTAGGCACGAGATGGATGGTGAGAGACTGATGCGAGTCGCACAAGAGCAAAAACCATTTGGCAGAGGCGCGATAGGTGAGGGGGATAAAACATCTTGAAAAGGGCATAAGACTCTATTATGCTGGCGGCAACAAGACGGTCGGCATGGGAAAGGTGTATTTTTGTGAGTTCATATATTTTTACCAGTGAGTCCGTGTCTGATGGGCATCCAGACAAGTTATGCGATAGGGTGTCGGATGCTATTGTTGATGCGTATTTAGCACAAGATTCTGGTGCGCGTATCGCATGCGAGACATTGGCGACCACCAATAGGGTTGTGTTGGCAGGCGAGATACGTAGCAAGGCGCATATAGCACACGATGGTATCGAGGATATTGTCCGCCGTGTCGTTCGTGAGATAGGCTATGAGCAGGAAGGTTTTCATTGGAAGACTCTTCAGTTGGCGAACTATCTGCATGAGCAATCGGCAGATATTGCTCAAGGTGTGGATAGGCACACGGGTGAGGAAGAACAAGGGGCGGGCGACCAAGGTATCATGTTTGGTTACGCCTGTGATGAGAGTCCTTGTCTCATGCCCGCCCCTATTTTTTATGCCCATAGAATTCTTCATGCCTTAGCACAAGCCCGTCATAAGGGTGCTTTACCACAGCTACGTCCCGATGCGAAAAGTCAAATAAGTCTCCTCTATGAAGATGGCAAGCCTGTGAAGGCGACATCGGTTGTCCTATCGAGTCAGCATGAGGAGAGTGTCCATGGCGATGACGTCAGGGAGATGGTGCGTCCCTATGTAGAGGCGGCGCTCCCTGACGGGTGGATGTGTGAGGAGAAAGATTTTCATGTTAATCCCACGGGGCGTTTTGTCATCGGTGGTCCCGATGGCGATACGGGTTTGACGGGTCGTAAGATTATCGTTGATACCTATGGTGGGGCGGCGCCTCATGGCGGTGGCGCTTTCTCAGGGAAGGACCCCAGTAAAGTCGATAGGTCAGCCGCCTACATGGCGCGTTATGTGGCGAAGAACATTGTTGCAGCGGGGTTAGCGTCTCGTTGTGCCATACAGCTCTCTTATGCCATTGGCGTTGCCCGTCCTTTATCGGTGTATGTCCATAGTTATGGCACGAGTCAGGTTGATGACTCTGTTCTTGCTGAGACAATAAAGAATGTTGTCGACCTATCCCCATGGGGGATTATTCAGCGTTTAGCGCTGATGCGTCCTATTTACGAGATGACGGCGAATTATGGGCATTTTGGTCGTGAACCCACACAGGATGGTGGATTCTCTTGGGAGCGAACGGATTTGGTCAAAGAATTACAGAAGGCGCTCTAAGGCGGACAACGTCTTTTTATTATCGGCGGTGGGGAGGACGCCTGTCGCCTCAAGAGAGGGAACGCGCGTCCCTATTGTGGGAGCGTTGGGGTTTTTCTGTCCCCGAAGAGGGCGCGTCCATTGATGGCAGTGCGTTGTTCTCTCACGCCATCGACCATCTTGCTGTGGAGATTGGTTTTGGCGCTGGCGAGCATTTGGTGTGGCAGGCATTGCGTTATCCCCATTGGGGTTTCATTGGGTGCGAGTGCCATAGGCAAGGCCTATGGCGTCTCCTTCGGGACATCGACTCCTATGGTATTGGCAACATACGTCTTTGCGCTCAGGACGGCTCTTTGTTGTTATCGGCATTGCAGGATGGCACTGTTCATCGTTTTTTTACATTGTTCCCCGACCCATGGCCTAAGCAACGTCACAGGAAGAGGCGTCTGATATGTCCTTCCTTCGTGTCTGAGGTGATGCGTACCATGGCGGTGGCTGGCTCTTGGCGTTTTGCGTCTGATAGAGCATGTGCTTGTGCCCATGTGCGGGACGCGCTCAGGGAGCAGAGTCATGGCGCTCTTCAGGCATGCTGGCGTGGCGCGCCTCATGTCCATGATTGGCCCAGCACGCGCTACCAGAAAAAGGCGCAAGACACAGGCAGGATTGTCGAGTTTCTCTCTATAGGGCATCAAGAGTCGCAAGAAGGCGCGCCCTAGTAGTCGTTGATGTCTTTCGGTGTCTCTTTTTTGTTATGGAAAAACGTCCTTAGGATACCGACACAGAGCAGGCTAGACACAGCAAAAAGCAGGACGATATGACTCCATGCGTTGTAATTGATAAAGCCAAAATCCCACGTCATGCCAAGGAGGAAGGCGGTGGCGAGGGAGGCGAAGCCAATGGGAACAACAAAGAAATTCCATCCCAATATCATGTCGGCAATGATCAGCACCAAGCCAAGGATAGCCCAGTATTCCCATTGTAACGTCCAGCTTGCTGCTACCGCCATCCCATAGCTCGTATGTCCATTCATGAGGTTTTCCTCTTCAGGGTTTTTTCGTCACAGGCATAGAGGGGGGACGTTTTTTGTCTTCAGGCCTGATGCTTTGCAGGATGGTCTCCAGAGAGCCCAGCACCGCCGCAATATCTGTGGGGATGATGAGCGTTTTCGTATTATTGGATGTCGCCACAGCGCTTAAGGCGTGCACTTGTCTTTTGAGGATTTCGAAATCGATAGCGGGCTGTCCGTCTTCCTTGATGGCTTGAGCGAGGAGAGTCGTTTGTTTGGCATCGGCTTCCGCCTTCACGCGCACTTCGTAGGCTTCGGCGTCAGCTTTGACTTTGATGGCGTCGGCTTGCTTTTCCGCTTCGTATAATTCAGCGTCAGCGCGCAGCTCGACGGAGCGCCTTTCACCTTCGGCCTTTGCGATCATGGCGCGCCTTTCGCGTTCGGCATCCAATTGCTGTCGTTGTGACTCTTTGGTGCGTTCATCCACAACGATGTCGGTGATTTCGGTGCGCGTGACTTCGACACCCCAGATTTCAGCTGCCGCCGACAGATTGACGGCGATTTCTTGATTCATGGACTCACGGGATGATTGTAGCTCGTCTAACTCTAACTTGCCAGCAGCGGAGCGCACGATGGACGTAGAGGCCGTATAGACAGCTTTATCAATATGACGAATGCGATACACCGATGATGGCGCATCCACGATACGATAGAACACGGTTGATTCCAATCCCACTTCCACATTGTCTTTGGTAATGACAGAAATTTTGAATTCTGGCAGCTGGCGTTCTAGAATCGAGACGCGATGGGCGATAATGTCGAGGAAAGGAACGATAAAATTCAAGCCCGGGGCGAGAGTCTTTGTGTAGCGTCCGAAACGCTCCACCAGATGCACCTGAGATTGAGGCACAACCTCCACGCCCTTATAGACAAGGACAAGGAAAAAAATGACAACGAGCAGAATCAATGTCTCAAAATTTGTCATAGCCTTTTCTCATGCATCACCAGCGCCCTCGGCACACACCCGAACGCCATCAATGAACGTCATTGTTTTAATGAACGCCACCATATCACGGATGTCACGGCCATAGGCTATCGTGCATGGTAGCCTTGTGTCAACCCGCGCAAGCACATGCCCCAGCACATTTCTATGGCATGGTTGGTGTGAGGGGTTGGTTACAGGGGCGGGCGTTTTGCGATGATGCTATCGAAATGTTTGGCGACATGCGAGGCGTGGGTCTCCATGACGGCGCGTAATGCTTGTGTATTGTGTGTTTTAGCGACATGCATCAACCCTTTCATAAGCCCTTGACTGGCAAAGCGGTCGTCAAAAGCGCCCTTATGGCATAGCCTGAGTAAGCCGTCCAGCCTCTGCCATAGGGAGAGGGCTTGGGTGAGGTCGTGGCATGCCTGTTGAGAGAGATACCCCGCTTGATGGGCTCTGTGGAGGACTTGTTTTGTGGCGCTATGGAGGATGTTTGGCGTCTCATGGCTGTAGCGGAGTTGTAGATATTGGGCGATATAGTCGATATCCATGAGGCCGCCTCGGCGGTGCTTGAGATTCCAGAAGAGCGTATGGGGGTCGAGCATGTTGTGGCCTTTTTCTTTTTCTACGAGCATGCGCATATGGAGGATGTCTCTTTTGAGCGCTGTGGGGTCGCGTTTGCGCGTGATGATATTGTCGAGCGTCTGGCGGAGGGTTGTGTTGAAGGGTGTTTTTGTGGCGATAATACGGGCTCTTGTGAGCGCCATATGTTCCCAGCACCATGCGTCTTTGGCTTGGTATTTTGTGAATGCTTCTAAACTGCATGCAAGGGGGCCTTGCTCACCAGAGGGGCGTAGGGTCGCGTCAATGACATAGAGCTCACCTTCACTGGTGCGCGTGGAGAGGGCTTGGACAAGATGTTGGGCGAGGCGGTTGTAATAAGGAGCGGGGGTGAGGGATGTATTGCCTCCTTGAGAGCGCGCGTCGAGGGGGAGGGTATCATAGACGAAGATAAGGTCGAGGTCTGAGGCGGCGCATAGTTCGCCTCCTCCCCACTTGCCTAAGGTGATAATGGCGAGCTCACCTTTATGGAAAGTGCCATAGTGTTTCCTATGGTCTTTTTCTACGCGTGGTTTGAGGGCGAGCATCAGACTATCGGCAATATCGGTATAGGCTTGGGCCGTCTGTAAGGCGTCTGTCTGGTGTTGCAGAATCTGTATGCCCAGTTGGCATTTGCGGTCTTTGCTCCATCGTCTTGCGCTATCCATGCTGTCATGGAGGCTTTCATCATGGCGCATCTCTTGCTCTAGCTCTTTCAGCAGGGCGGCGCGTTGTGGGAGCGCTTTGAGGAAATCGCCTTGGGTGAGGAACTCGATGAGGACGGGACGTCTGGCGAGGCGCGTGGCAAGGCGAGGGGCGACTCCCATGATCGTGGCGAGGAGGGATATGAGCGCCGGACGAAATTGGCACAAGCTAAAGAGTTGCGTGCCAATGGGCATGGAAGAGAGGAATTGGTCGAAAATCATGATGGCATAATCGGGGTCGTCTTGGGCGCTCAACGCGTCGATGAGCGCGGGGAGGACACTCTTAAGATTTTGTCGTTCGGCATCCCCTTGGGTGGCGGGATATTGTCCTCTTATCCATCGCCTTATGCTATCGAGGGCGGTGTCGGTTTTCTTTAGTCCCCTGTCTTTGAGGTAATCCCTTGCGGCATGGCGGTGGTCGGGATTGAGGATAAGTTGGTGGAGGGCTTCTCCTTGTGATATGCGCTTGTCATCGTCTTCGTCTGTGTGGAAGGCGTCACGATAGATTGTCTCGACAGCGAGGCAATGGTGGCGGATGGCGTGCTGGAGTCCGTGCAGGCTCTTGTGGCGGGCGAAGAGGGCGAGACTCTCGGCGTCGTCTTGTTGTGAGGGGATATGGTGTGTTTGTTGGTCTAGGCGCATCTGCATACGATGTTCTAGGGAGCGTAAGAACAGGTAGGCTTCGTAGAGGGTTGTCTGTGTGTCCTTATGGATTTTTTCGCATGTTCGAAGGGCGCGAAGGCTATCGATGGTCGAGCGTGTGCGTAGAGCGGGTTCTCTTCCACCCCATATGAGCTGCATGGTTTGGACGAAGAATTCGATATCGCGGATACCGCCTCGACATCGTTTAATATCGAGTCCGAGAATATCGGCTTTCTGTTTTCCCTTTGCCTGCATGATTGTTTTGACGGCTTTCATTTCTCTGAGGGCGGAAAAATCCATATGTCGCCTCCAGATAAAGGGCTGTATATAAGAGAGGAATTGTTGCGCTGTCTTCTTATCGCCGCTGACGAAGCGGGCTTTAATGAGGGCAGCGCGTTCCCAATGCTGTGCCATATTTTCGTAGTAGACTTCTGCTGCTTCGAGAGAGAGGGCGGGGCTTGTCGTGCCATAATCGGGACGAAGGCGTAAATCAACACGCCAAACATAGCCATGGTCATTTTGCCGCGAGAGGATATCGATGCAGTGATGGATGACCTTGCGGATGAAGGACGACAGGGCCATATGATCCAAGGCCAGATGTTGAAAACTCTCATGCTGTGCGTCATAGAAGATCAATAAATCCACATCGCTTGAATAGTTCAGCTCTTCGCCCCCCAATTTCCCCATGCCAAGAATGAAGAGGCCACTTTCCTCTATGGGGATTGATTTTTTCCCTTTTGTATGATAGTCCCATGCATAACGTAGGGCGTTATCGATACAGATATCGGCGACTTTGCTGAGCATGCTCATGCATTGTTCATCGCTCCATAGGTGGCGTAGGTCGGCATAGGCGATGATGAGATGGCATTGTTGCTTGAAATGGCGTAGATGCGCCATGTGGTCGTGGGGATGCGCCTTGATATTTGCTTTGAGGGACTCGATACAATGCTCCATAAGAACAGAGCAATCTTGGCGAGGGAGTGCGCGTAACATGGCGCTATGTCGTATGGCACAGCGTTCCAGATAGGGCGAACAGGCGCACAACCAGCTGAAAAAATCATCATCAAGGGACACAGGGGTGTCATGGGACGACTCTTTTTCCCATTCTGCGCGTAGCTGTTTGTATATCCGTTGCCAACGTGCTGCCCCTTCTTTGAGAAGGGATGCATGCTGTGTCTGTGCCTCTATCTTTTCCATTAAAGAAAGGGTAAAATGGTGTCATGCTGATGAGACGTATTATAGTCATTTTTTCCTCCCTCATGGTCGTTTTCCTTATGGGCACGGCTTCTTATGTTGTCCATATGGTCTTTGTCAACAAGGAGTCCCTGTCCTTAGGCGTTTTTTCGCCTTATGTGTATGGGGCATTGGTGGATGTGGGGGATGACTATCATTGGGATGTGGAGGCGTCTGTTCTTCGTTGGGATGAGGATGGGCTCTTTTACGACATAGAGCATGTGGCCATTGATAATCGTGTGTTAGGGTTAGCAGTGGACATTCCGCGGGTGCGGGTTGCCTTAGGTTGGCCTCGTTGGTTGGGGGGTGAGGGGGTGGTGCGTCGTCTCGCTGTGGGAAGCACACAGGTGTTTTTAAAAATGCACGAGGAAGGCTCTTTCCTTGAGGCGATGGTCGTGCGCCTGCTGACATGGTCGAAGGGCGGGGGTGAGGGAGTCTTATTATTATTGAGTGATATGTTTTCTGCGCCCCTTGATTTCTTTGTGTTAGAGGATTCTCAGATGATTATCGAGAATCATACGGGGAGTAAGAGGTTTCGTTTGGAACTCGATACCGTCTCCTTCGAGACAAAGGCGAAGGAGGGGCTCTCTGGAGATATTGCCTTGCGCATGTATGCTGAGAGGTGTGGGGGGCGTGACATGGATGAAGGGCCTCGAGGGTCGGCTGCCTTCTCTTACCATGTGTGGGATGATGTTGCGCCGTCAAGGAGACGATATTTTGCCCTTCAATTGTCCTCTTTCACCTTAGCGCAGCTGGCGCCATGTCTCGAACAAGGTGAGACGTCTGTTCTTTCGTCTCTTTCTGTGGATGAGGTAGAGGGGACGGTCGAAGGGTTTGTGGATGATATGTCGAACATTCCTCAATTGTCTTTCAAGTTGGCGGGGAAGATGCGTGATATTCAGGCGCCACGTTTTTATACGATAGGAGAAGGGCATTCTTCCCCGGGGATTGAATCTTTCCATCTCCATATCGATATGAATTTTGTCGCCCGTGCCATGCGTGTGCGCGATGTGCGTTTCCGTCTGGCTGGTGGCGGCGTGGTGTCCTTATTTTCCCATATAAGCGATGTCCATGGGACAGAGACCTACCATGTGCCTATGGTGTTGTCTTTTGAGTCGCTGGATTTGCGTGTCGTCTCAGCGTTATGGCCAAAAAATCTGTCGACGTCGGCGCGCGCATGGGTGTTGAAGAGGTTGCGACAAGGCACGATAGACTATGCTCAGATGCATATGGATGTGATGTTTTCTCCATCGAGTCCTGACCCTTATCGCTTGGAGTCGTTTCAAGGGGATATGTTTTTCCGCGAGACGCATTTTTTGTCTTTGGATGATGCCTCTCTGTTGGTGAGAGGTGATGGCGTTGCCTATTATGACGAGACACGTTTTGACATCGATATTGTGCGAGGGATGATCCATGACGTTGCCATTGGCGGTTCGACGATGCGTTTCATTGATTTAGATAAGGTTGGCATGGAGCGCGCCGAGATGGACATTCATATCACGTCTGACCTGGAGGATTTTTTCTACGTCATGGATACCTATTCTCTGTATGGCGATTTTCCTTTGGTGGTAGAGCGTGATAGATTTGGCGGGTTTGTCAATGCCATATGTTTTTTGCGCTATGTTCTTCGTGATGACCCGCAAGAGGAAACGCATGTGGCGTTTGCGGGCGACATTCTTCATTTTTGGGTGAAGGATGCGTTTGCGGGCTATGATTTGAGCAGTCCAGCTGTTCAGTTCACATTGGATGACGACTCCTTGTATGTGGAGGGGAGCGTTGAGATTGGCGGGGGTGTGGCGAAGGGTGTGGCGTCCTATGAGACATTTTTTTCCCAAGAATCGACCTATGTGAGACGAGAGCGTTTTATGGGATGGTATCATGCCGACCAGCATGTGTTTGAGGGCATTCGTGTGGACGGCTCTCTGTTTGTGGATGATAGGACATTGCATAGGCGTGATGGGAGTGAGGAGAGGCGGATAAAAATCGATGGGCGTCATAGCGCTGTGCGTTTCCCTGTCTTTTTCTGGGAGAAGGAGAGGGGGACAGAGGCGTTTGCCGAGGTGACCATGCAATTTGATGCCGATGGTGTCTTGGTGGTAGCGCCTATCACCATAGGCGGGGAGGGTATCGATGTGCGCGGAACAGCGCGTTTGGTGAAATCTGGGGAGTCCTACAGCGTGGTGTCCCTTGATTTTCCTGTCATGCGTTTAGGGATGAGTGATGTCGCCCTGCAATGGGACGATATGGGACAGGTGAGGACATTAACCATCGAGGGTGATGACGTCATTTTGTCATCTCTTGCGGATGTTATGTCTTTTTATCGAGAGACATTTGCCTCAGGAACGGAAAAGGAAGGGACAGATAAAGACGTGGCGATGTCGTTGGCGTTGGGTCGTCTGAGGTTCGCAGAAGGCGCGACGCCAGCGCTGACAGATGTCGCCTTATCTTTCGTCACGCGTGATACATTGTGGCGGCGTTTCACATGGACGGCAGAGACACGCCATGGAGATGGGTGGGGGGATGGGCGCGCAGCGCGCCATGAAGTCTCGTTAAGCGGTGGCGAGGACGATGCTTCAGACAGGAATTTACAGATGCTCAGCGAGGATGTCGGCGCGTTTCTCCATGCCTTCACAGGTTATGACGGCATTGACAAGGGGCGGATAGATATATCGGGTTTTTTCTTGGATAGCGCGCCAGAGAGTTCGCGTCTTTTTGACGGGACATTCCTTGTGGATGATATGGTCATTAAGGATTCCCTGTTGGTCACGCGTCTGTCTAATATGTTGTCGCCTTCTGGTATCGTGAAATTTTTCACAGGAGATGGGAGCATTTTGTTTGAGGAGGGGGACGGCGTGATTTTTGTAGAGAGGGGAAGTGACAAGGCGCATCTTCAAGGCGGTGTCTTATGGGGCGATACGTTAGGGATGACGGTGGATGGCTTTTATGAGCTGTCTGGTGACAGATTATCTCTAGAGGGCGTTTTTGTGCCATCGTATGTCCTCAATAATTTTTTGGGCAAGATTCCCGTCATTGGCGATTTTGGCGGTGGTGACGAGAGTCACTTTGTGGGCGTTCCCTATACGTTGGACTCTGTGGGTGGCCAGTATGATTTTGACATCACATTGGGGTCATCTCTGGCGCCTCCCTTGTTGCGGCGTTTCTTGGATGTCTTTTAGGGCGTGTAAGTGATACGTCGATGATGTTTTTTTCCTTTGGAGAGGATGCATTGTTTGTCTGTATCGAAATGCTGTAGGGAGAGGGTCATGTGTTCGTCTGTGATGGTTTGTCGATTGATTTTGATAGCCTGTTGCGCGATGAGGCGTTTGGCGTCGCTACGGCTTTGACATAGGGCGCTCGTCATGAGGACATCGATGAGGGGGAGTCCGTGTTCTAGTTCTTGTTGGGTGAGGGTCGTGAGGGGCAAGTGATGTCCGATATGGTGTTTTTCGAAGGTGGCATCGGCGCTTTTTCTTGCGTCCCGCGCGGCGTCAGCGCCATGGAGGAGTTGGGTGGTGGCGTCAGCGAGCGCTTTTTTTGCGTCATTGAGTTTTTCGCCTGCATGGTCTGTGAGGGCGTGAATGGTGTCCACATCGATATCGGTAAAGAGGAGGAGGCATCGTCTCACATCGTCATCTCGACAATTGCGCCAGAATTGCCAATAGTCCCAGACGGATGTTTTATCGGCATGGAGCCATATGGCGCCTTGGGCGGTTTTTCCCATTTTTGCGCCTTGGGCGGTTGTCAGCAAGGGCATGGTGAGTCCGTAGAGGGGTGGCAAAGAGGTTTTTTTGCGCGCCAGTTCGATCCCTGTGGTGATATTTCCCCATTGGTCGCTTCCTCCCATCTGTATGTAGCAGGCGTGCTGTTGTGCCATGACGAGGAAGTCATAGGCTTGGAGGACCATGTAGTTAAATTCGAGGAAGCTGAGATGTTGTTCGCGTTCCAGCCGTAGGCGTACGGAGTCGGCATTCAGCATGCGATTGACGGAGAGATGGCGTCCTATGTCTCTGAGGAATGGGATAAGGGCGAGGGGTTCTAGCCATGTGGCGTTATTGAAGGATTGGAAGGCGTTTGGGGCTTTTGGCGCGCATTGGATTTTGTCGAAGAGGGTTTGGATGGCTTGGCTGTTTTTGTGGATGGTATTTTTGTCGAGGAGGGCGCGTGTTGTATCTTTGCCAGAGGGGTCGCCTATGAGGCTTGTTCCTCCTCCCATGACGATGATGGGTTGATGGCCATGTTTTTGGAAGAGGCGTAACATCATGAGGGGTGTGAGGCTTCCCACATGGAGGCTATCGGCTGTGGCATCGAAGCCGATATAGGCTTTGGCGTCTTTGTGTGTGTGGAGGACGTTATCGAGGGCTTGATAATCGGTGCATTGGTGGATGAATCCCCTTGCCCATGCCTCTTGGAGAAATGAGGAACGAAAGGGGTAAGGAGGTGATGGTGTGGCGTTCATGGGTGATATGGTGATATAGGGTCTTGACGTAGGGGGCGTGTCGTTCTAG
Source organism: Alphaproteobacteria bacterium GM7ARS4 (assembly GCA_014332745.1). Taxonomy (NCBI): domain Bacteria; kingdom Pseudomonadati; phylum Pseudomonadota; class Alphaproteobacteria; species Alphaproteobacteria bacterium GM7ARS4. The sequence goes on from JACONL010000002.1 coordinate 90,070, forward strand.
TGTGACCCTTTGTAGAGAGGGTGTGATGACTGACGAACGTGGGAGGTGGGAGCATATGGCGTCCAAAGGAAAATACAAGAGCGATATTGAGATTGCAAGGGCGGCGCATTTGCGTCCCATCATTGAGCTGGCCCGTGATAGGTTGGGGATAGAGGCTGGTGACCTTCATCCCTATGGCCATGACAAGGCGAAACTTCCCCTAGAGTATATTGACAGCATGCATGGGCGTAAAGACGGCGTTCTGATTTTGGTGACAGCCATGACGCCGACGAAGGCTGGCGAAGGCAAGACGACCACCACCGTTGGTTTGGCTGATGGGCTTAATCGTCTAGGCAAGAGTTGTATTGCGGCATTGCGAGAGCCTAGTTTAGGGCCTTGCTTTGGCATGAAGGGGGGAGCAGCGGGGGGAGGATATGCGCAAGTGGTGCCGATGGTTGACATCAACCTTCATTTCACGGGGGATTTTCATGCGATAACGTCGGCCCATATGTTGCTCTCGGCGATGGTGGATAACCATATTTACTGGCGTCATGACCCAAAGTTAGATCCTCGGCGCGTGGTATGGCGTCGTGTCGTCGATATGAATGACAGGGCGCTACGCCATGTGACAATCTCTCTGGGGGGTGTTGCCAATGGCTTTCCTCGTGAAGATGGCTTTGATATTACGGTGGCGTCAGAGGTGATGGCGATCTTATGTTTGGCGACAGACTTACAGGATTTGCGAGAGCGTTTAGGCAAGATTATTGTGGGGTATGACGAGAACAGGCAGGCTGTGACGGCGCGTGACCTCAAGGCAGACGGGGCGATGACGACGTTGTTGAAGGATGCGTTACAGCCCAATTTAGTGCAGACGTTAGAGAACAACCTTGCCTTTGTGCATGGTGGACCTTTTGCCAATATCGCCCATGGCTGTAATACGGTGTTAGCGACCAAGACGGCGCTGACCTTAGCGGATTATGTGGTGACGGAGGCGGGTTTTGGCGCGGATTTAGGGGCTGAGAAATTTTTTAATATTAAATGTCGTAAGAGTGGTCTTCGTCCGGCGGCGGCTGTTCTTGTGGCGACGGTGCGCGCTTTGAAGTTGCATGGCGGCGCTGATGAGAAGGCGCTCAGTCGCGAGGATGTGGGCGCTGTGAGTCAGGGATTGCCTAACGTTCTTCAGCATGTGGAAAATATCCAAAAGTTTGGCATTCCCGTCGTTGTGGCGATCAATCGTTTTCCCACCGACACGGAGGCTGAGATACGTGAGGTGCAACAGGCATGTCGGGAGCAAGGTGTCTCAGCGGTGTTGGCGGAGCATTGGGAGAAGGGGGGTGAAGGCGCTGTGGATTTAGCGCAGGAAGTCATTAATGTGGCATCGAGAGGGAAGGGGGCGTTCACACCGCTCTATGACGACAAGACTCCCTTAGAAGAGAAGATAGAGATTGTTGCGCGGGAGATTTATCGTGCCGATGGTGTCGACATCGGGGCGGTGGCAAAGAAGAAGTTGCAAGACTACAAGGACATGGGCTTTGGTGATGTTCCTATCTGTATGGCGAAGACCCAGTATAGTTTTTCCACCGACCCCAGTCGCAAAGGGGCGCCGAGAGGTTTTCGTCTTCCTGTGCGTGATGTGCGTTTATCGGCTGGCGCTGGTTTTGTCGTTGTCTTAGCGGGCGATATTATGACGATGCCGGGCTTGCCATCTCGTCCCGCCGCTGAGAGTGTGGGTGTCGATGATAAGGCTGTTGTCTATGGCTTGTTCTAGTGAGGGTGAGGGCATGGGGAGACATGATGTGATGTGGCGGGCTCGATGATGGCGCATGACGGGATAGTGGGTGTGTCGTGGCATGGGACGACTGTTTTAGCGGTGCGGAAGGGGGGACAGGTCGTCATGGCGGGCGATGGTCAGGTCACCCATGGGCAGACAATTCTGAAGTCTAATGCCAACAAGTTGCGTGTCATGCAGAAAGGACGTATCATCGCTGGCTTTGCTGGCAATACGGCTGATGCGTTGACGCTCTTTGCGCGCCTCGAGAACAAATTGGAGGAGCATGGTCGCCTCACACGCGCATGTGCCGAATTGGCAAAGGAGTGGCGCATGGACAAGTATTTACAGCGTTTAGAGGCGATGATGCTTGTTGCTGACAAAGAGCATACATTTCTTTTATCTGGGTCTGGAGATATGATACAACCAGAGTATGACGTCATCAGCATTGGCTCTGGCGGCAATTATGCGATGGCGGCGGGGCGCGCTCTTTATGGGCGGGACGATATGGATGCGGAGGCGATCGTGCGAGAGGCTATGGCGATCGCCGCTGACTTATGTATTTACACGAATCACGCCATCACGGTTCTAAAGGCAACGTAAAGGCACGGGAGGCGAGTCTATGGCGGCAGAACAACAGCGTTTCTTTTTACCCAGTGAGATTATCTCTCAGCTTAATCGTTTTATTGTGGGTCAAGAAGGCGCGAAGAAGGCGGTGGCTGTTGCCCTACGTAATCGTTGGCGACGTCAACGGGTGGCTGACCATGCTTTGCGTCAAGAGATTCTTCCCAAGAATCTCCTCATGATAGGGCCGACAGGGGTTGGCAAGACAGAGATAGCGCGTCGGCTTGCCTCTCTGTCCAGCTCACCTTTCATCAAAGTCGAGGCGACGAAATTCACAGAAGTAGGCTATGTGGGGAGGGATGTGGAACAAATTGTCCGCGACCTTGTGGGGGTGGCCATCAATATGACTCGCCATGAGATGCGTGAGAAAAACAGGGAGGCGACTGAGCATGCTGTTCTCAAGATGCTGCTCAGGAAGCTAGAGAAAGAGGACAATGCTGTCTACGATGCGAGCCACATAGAGCCTTTACGTGAGGGGCGCTATGACCATAAGAACGTCACTATTGAGACGTCAGAGAGTTCATCCTCCTCCATGCCGTTGATGGATATTCCGGGTGTGCCGGGCGCGCAGATAGGCATGATGAATGTCAACGACATGATAGGCCGCATGATGGGTGGCGGACGCAAGAAGAAACGACAGGTGAGCGTCAAGGACGCAAAGAAAATTCTCTTTGAGATAGAGAGCGACAAGTTAATGGATGAGGAGCATGTGGCGCGTCAGTCTATCGAGAAGGTTGAGGAGCATGGCATTGTGTTTCTTGATGAGATCGACAAGATATGTGTATCGCGTGATGGCAGGCGTGGTGGCGATGTGAGTCGTGAAGGCGTGCAGCGTGACCTTCTTCCTCTTATTGAGGGGACGATCGTGCAGACTCGTCATGGCTCTGTGAAGACAGACCATATTTTATTTATTGCGTCTGGTGCGTTTCACTTTGCCAAGCCGTCTGATTTGATGCCCGAGTTGCAGGGGCGTTTGCCTGTGCGTGTGTCGTTGGAGTCGTTATCCCGTGAGGATTTTGTCCGTATTTTGACGGAGCCTGAGAATAATTTAGTGCGTCAATATAAGGCGTTAATGGAGACGGAAGGGGTTATGCTTGAGGTGACGGAGGATGCCATTGAGGAGATCGCGGCGATGGCGACAAAAATCAATGCCGATGTGGAGAATATCGGGGCGAGGCGTCTACACACGTTGTTAGAGAAAGTTCTCGAGGACATCAGTTTTAGGGCTGGTGATACGGAGGGTGCGTTTTCCGTTGACAAGGCCTATGTGCGTGAGCGTTTGCGTGATGTTGTGAGTGAGCAAGACTTATCGCGCTTTATTTTGTAGCGCCTGTTGCCATGTATCGTTGGCGGATGGTGTGTTCTGGAGTCTGATACCGCGTTTATTGCTGATCATGGTGGGGGCGCATGTGGCGATAGTGTGATTCTTGAGGGAGAGGATGAGGCTCTGTTTTTGCGGGGGAATAGGGATGGGCTGGCGCTGTGGGTTTGTCCCTGTGAGTTTTGAGAGGCAGATGGGGAATCTGTCGCTATGACATTCTAGGACGTAGGACTCTTGCTCTGTTTGGGCGGGCGGTAGGGGCGCATCGAGCCATATGTGCTGTTCTTGGTCTTTTCTTGTGCTGAGGCGTAGGGTCTTACCGAGACAGAGGACGGGCTGGTGCATGCGGGGGCTGACATCAAAGAAGACAATATCGCCGGCGTGCCATGTATGGATGTGCTCTATGGATTCGATGGTGATGAGTCCGTAGAGGAAGTATGCGGGGATGGAGATGGGGTGGTGGATGGTGGCGTCAGCGGACGCAAAACGTTGGAGGATAGCTATCCATGCGTCATGCTGACCTTGGGGGATTTGGACGCACACAGGAATGGTATTTCCATGGCTCAGTGTCCACAGCCCGTGGAGGGAGAGCATATCGGCGTCTGTGGGATGAGGGTCATGCTGGTTGGCGATATGGCGGGCGTCGGTGATCTCGACGGAGAGGCCAAGCTGGTGGGCGCATGCATCGATGATATGGTGGGCTTGGTCGGCCATGAAGGCGGATTGGATGGCGGGGTCTGCTTTATCCCATAGTGACGAGAGTCCATTATGCCATGAGGGGTCGAGGGCAATATCTGGCAAGCGCACTCTGAGAGGGCATGGGCCCAAGAGCGCGCCAATGTCCCAGCACCATGCTTCGCTCTGCTCTGTGGCGGGATGGTGAGCGGTGAGGGTGAACGTAGCTTGTTGTCCCGCGCCATAGTGGAGTTGGACGGGATGGCGTTGGAGCGCTTGTTCTATATGGCTTTTCTTATCATTGAGAGGATGGGCAAGGGACAGCATGGAGGACAATGTTTATTCGTTCTGTTCTTGTCGGTAGGCTTCGGCATAGGCGCGTTGCTGTGATTCTTCTTGTTCCGAGTCTTGACTTTGGTAGTCGAGGCGCACCGTGACCTCATGGTCTGTTTGTTCGCTGAGGAAGCTTTGGAGTCCTTCGATATGGCCGCTCATGATGTTATGGGAGAGGGGCGATGACGTTGAGACGACGACGCTGAGTTTTCCGTGCTGTTGATGGAGTTGAATATCGGTGCGTGGGAGGATGGAGTCATGGACGGTGATATGGACTCGTGATTCGCCGGGCTGATTGTTGTGTTGGACAAGGATTTTTTGGGCAATGTCTTGGATATTGTGTGGCATGGTGGGGGGCGATGGTGTTGTGGGCGATGTGGGAACAGCTTGTTCCGCATGGGCGGTTTGAGGCAGTGAGGTGGCGGCTACCGATGCTGATGTGATGTCCGATGGCGTCTGTGTGGTAGGACGAGATGGTGCGTTCTCTTGATGTTGTGGCCTATGGAGGTGATGTTTTGCCGCTAGCTGAGGGGGGGATATGGTTGGGGCGAGGCGGACGCTGTGTGGGGTGATGTATGAGGCGACGTTGTGTGGGGTGATGTGTGGGCTGGCTGTGCGGTGCGTAAACCTTGTGTCTGTGTGCTGTGCTGTGCTTTGTTTTGTGTGCGTGTGTTGCTCTTCGGTTTTGTGTTTTGTGTGCGCTTTTCCTGTTGCGCCTTCTTTTTTTTGACATGGCGTGGCGTCTTCTTTTGGAGAAGGGCGTTCATTCTTGCCACATCGGAGGGGTGTGCTGTGTCACCTGTGGGCGTTGATAGGGCGGGGGTGTCACTGAGAGTCGCTGGCACTGAGGGCGTGGATGGGACGTTGAATGTTGTTGTCATGAGGGTTATGTTTTTGGGGTGATGTTTTTTCTGTCGATGCCTGTGAGGAATGTCTTTGGGTGTCGCTTAGGTGTCCGCCATGGGGGCGGTTGTGTCATTTATTTCTCTTCTGTTATCGGTGGCGTGTGAGGGTGGTTAGGCGGCATTGGCTGTCTCTTCCATGTCTTGTGTTGCCATTGTTTCTTGTGGTTGTTGTTGTGTTTCTGTGTTTGTGCGAATTTTTCCCAATGGTTGGATGGTCATTTCTTGGGTGAGTTCTTGGTAGGCGAGGACGGGCAGGTCATAGATTTCCAGTTCGATGAGTTTTCGCACATAGCGGCGTATATCGGTGGCGGTGACGAGGACGGGGTTTTGTTGATGGTCGGTGAGCGTGCCGACGGTCTTTTTCACGGAGTCGACAAATTGGTGCGCGCTTTCTGAGTCGAGGGCGAGATAGCTTCCTCCTGATGTTTGTCTGATAGCGCCACGTATTTTTTCCTCGATACTCGACTCGATAAGGTAGGCGGGGAGGATATTTTGCCCTGCTGAGAATTGGTAGCTGATTTGTCGTCCTAGGCTCATGCGGACATATTCGGTGAGGAGGACGCTATCTTTTTCCTTTTGTCCCCATTCGATGAGGGCTTCTAGGACGGTGCGCATGTTGCGTATGGAGATGGATTCTGACACTAAGCGTTTGAGGATTTCGGCAACTTTCTGTAGAGGGAGCACCCGTTGAATTTCTTTCACCAAGTCGGGGAATTGCTCTTCCATGTTGTTGAGGAGGAAATACGTCTCTTGGATACCGATAAAGGATTCGGCATGACGTTTGAGGACAAAGCTGAGGTGATAAATAAGGATTTCTGCTGTTGTCATAGAGGATAGTCCCGCTTTTTTCATGGCATCCTTATGCTTTCTATCGACCCATAGGCTTGGGAGGTTGGGGAGGAAGGCCTTATCTTCTTCGTAGGGGATATGAAAGAGCTCGAGATTTTCTGCCTTTTCCCGTGAGAGCAAGGCATGGGGACGTAATGTGCCTCTGGTGACGGGGACTTCTTGGAAGAGGATACTATAGTCGCCATCCTGCATGGTGCTGGCAAAGCGTAATTTGATTCCTGGAAATGGCACGCCTAGGTCATAATATAAGGCGCGTCGTGCCCGTATGAGTTGGTCGTTCATCATGTCGCTATCGATGGACTCTTGCATCATGGCGGCGACTTCGATGAGGAGAGGCGTTGTCAGGGAGAATCCTTGCTCGTCATCGATACGTGTTTTTTGTCGTCCTTGCACATCGGGGGCTGTGGCGTCTTGTTTTGCTTTTCCTTTTTCTTGGGCGAGAGCGTGGCGTTGGCGCATCGAGAACCATACAGGGACACCTAACAGACAGGCGATGGTGAGAAAGATGAACGAGGGAAAGCCCGGGATGAGGGCGAAGCCCACCATGAGTCCAGCGGCAACGAGGAGCGCCCGTGGTTCTTGGGAGACTTGGATGATAATATCAGAGCCTAAATCCCGTTTTTCCTCTGAGGAGACACGGGTGACGATCAAGCCAGACGTAATAGCAATAAAGAGGGCGGGAATCTGTCCTATCAAGCCATCCCCGATGGTGAGGATAGAGTAGATATGGGCGGCTTCTGCTGCTGTCAGGCCATTTTGGACGACGCCAATGGTGATGCCACCGACCATATTGACGGCGACGATGATAAGGCCAGCGATGGCGTCGCCTTTGACGAATTTCATCGCCCCATCCATTGACCCAAACAGCTGACTTTCCTTTTCGATATTGCTACGTCTTGTGCGCGCTTCTTCTATATCGATGAGTCCCGCCCGCATGTCGCCGTCGATGCTGATTTGCTTGCCCGGCATGGCATCGAGGGAGAAACGGGCGCTCACTTCGGCAACACGCTCAGCGCCTTTCGTGATGACGACAAATTGGACGATGGTGAGGATAAGGAAAATGACAATACCCACAATGAGATTGCCCCCCACGACAAAATTGCCAAAGGTAAAGACGATGTCGCCGGCATCCGCTTGGAGCAAAATCAAACGTGTCGTGCTAATGGATAACGCCAAGCGAAACAGAGTCGTGATGAGCAACAAGGAAGGGAAAGAGGCAAATTCCAAAGGTGTCGTTAAATACACCGCCACCATGAGCAATATGACGGCAATGCCCATATTGAGGGCGATGAGCGTATCGATAAGGTAGGTAGGCAGGGGAAGGATCATCATAAAGATGACGGTGACCATCATCAGGGCGAGGACAATGTCGCTACGCCCTGAGACGATACGTAAAAATTTGTTGAGGACGGCTGTCATGGTTTTTATGGCGGGGCTTTTATGGCGGTGTCTGTGGCGGGATGTCGTTAGGATGTCGTTGGGATGGTGGGCGACTCTTGTGTGCGTGCGCCAACATAGTCGAGGAGTGCTTGTCCTAAGGCGCCTTTGCCGTCTTTGTCGTGTGCTGTCATGGCGCTGAGCGCCTTACAGCGTAAGAGCATGATAGCGGGGGGAAGGCTCTTGTCGCCTATGGTCTGTTTGAATTGGTCGATGGCGGTGAGAGTCCCTTCATAGTCGCCTGCGCGAAATCGGTGATAGATTAATTGGCGTAAGATGTGGAGAGAGGGTTCTGTCATGCGGGCGAGGGACTCGACAATGATGAGGGCATCGCTCTCTCTTTGATGTTTCACGAGGAGCGAGGCAAGCATCAAGAGGAAGTCGCGCTCTTCCGTATCGGTGGTGATGCGTGTTTGTTGCTGTGGTGTTGTCAATGGTCGCGTCCTCCTATCACTCTCATAGTGTCTTAAAAAGGGGTGGGGCTAGCCATGGATATGCGCTTGGCGTCTATCGACGAGTTCGAGATAGTCGTCTTTGAGTGCCGTGAGAAACTCGGCGCTACGTTCGAAGAGTGCTGTATAGTCTGGTTGTAGGCGTCCTGCCTCGTGCATTTTCTCGATAAGGCTTTGTAAGATGTCGCGATAGCGGGCGGGGAGGAGAATAGAGGAGTCTTCCATGACGGGTGAAAAATAGGCAGCGATGTCTTCATGGAGGGCGGGCGGGAACAGGACATCTTCCACCATAGGGCGGGTGCTTACGTGATTGGGGGCGAGCGTTCCTCGACGGGGCAGGGACGATGGCTGTGTCTGTTGGCGGACGACTTCTTCCAGACCTTTATCGAAGCGTAAGAGGGGATTGAGTTTGACGGACATGATGATAGCGATGGGATGGGAGGTGGCTAGCCTTTAAAGGCTTGGGTCAGTTGCAAGAGCCTATCGATGGCTTGTTCGAAGAGGGATATGACGAATCGCTCTTCTTCTATACGGACAAGGGCGATATGGGTATGGTCTCTGATAAGGGCGATACTCATCTGGAAAGGCGCGCGGCGTTGAGGATGGCATTGGGCAAGGATATGGAGATACGTTTTCATGGCGATGTCGCGCGCCTCGATGCTCATAGAGAGCACAATATGTCCCGACTCGACGCGCTCGATGAACAGCTGCTTGTCTTCTTCTAACTGAAGAGAGAGCACGCCATCCTTTTCCATATCGAAAGGAGGCAATTGCGCCATACGGGCAAACTGATTGAGTGTATCATTCAAACCATTCATCTTCTTCTCTGGCGATAGCTTCGTCCTGTGCCTGTTTGACAATGTCGAGGAGGCGCGTGCGTTGTTCATGGTCGTGGTAGATTTTGTCTGGCATCTGTTCCAAGACTGAGCGGAATGTGCGTAGGAGATTGATTTCCTCTGTGGCTGTTTGTGCCTTCATGTCTTGGGCGATGGAGCGGATGGATGATGCGTCAGGCCAATCCTCTGAGGTGAAATGGAGGAGGCGATTCATCATGAAGGATGGGTCGATGGTCGCAAAGCGTTTCGACAGAGCCGCCATATGTTCGAGGGACTCCTTGCATGCCTCATGGAGTGTGACGAGGGTTTCTAAATGATAGAGGTCATCGATGATGGTTTTGAGGGCTTCGCCTTCGAGGGATGGTCCGTGGGCGTTGAGGTCGTCGCCTGCCGCTTTGATGAGGAATTGGGCATGTGTGTGAAGGTCTTGCGTGCCAAACTTCTCCACAAGGGTTTCATAGACATGCTTGAGGCCTTTATAGGCGAGGACGCTCTCCCGATAGTTGTTGCGTAAGGCGCTGAATCTGTCGGCGTCGCCTTGGGCGACATCGAGGGCTCTTTGGGTGATATTCACCCCGGCGCGCACTTCTGGTCCGTGCCGTTCGAGCAACTGGCCTTTGATATGGCGGATGCTGTTGCGCAACGACTCGTCTCCCCCTTGTTTTTTGAGTTCTTCTTCGAGGGCGTCTAAGGCGAGATAGCGGTCGCTCACATCGCCAAATTGTCGTTCGACCATGGCGGCGAGTGTCGCCATGGTTTTTCCTTTGAGGCTATTATGCTGGGCGAGGAGGTTTTGCACCTCTTTTTTCAGGTGGGGGTCTTTGATGGTCTTGAGGACTTCATTAGCGCCGTCTTTTTGCGTGACCTGTTGGTGCGCTGTCCCTTTTTGCTCTGTCTTTTTATGTTTGCGTTCGTGGGCGCGTTCACCGACAAAAATGCTTATTTCTTCGATGGCATCGGTCAAGAGAGATTGGACTTGTGGCACAATTTGTATGCGTTGTCCTCTGTACACGCCTTGTGTTTGTGCGGACTGGGCTGGTGCTTGTGTCCCCACATTGGCGTTACGGACGGCTGCGTCATGCTGAATGCGTTCTACCATCACTTTCTCGCCTTAGATACGTAGGGCATTCACCCAAGCGATCATTTGGCGATGGGCATGCGATTCCATCTGTGAAGAGATCTCCATATATTGGGTCATGTCATGGGTGAGTTTTGTCAATTGTCGTGTGGACTCTTGCATTTGGTTTTGACTATTTTCTAGGCGCGCCGTGACGTCTTCTTCGAACTGATCCCATAGTTTTTTATCGGCATTGCTCGCTGGGACGTTAAAGCCGTTGTCTTCGAACCATTGTCTTGTGTCATCGGGGATGTTGGTCGTTTTTGTTTCCACCTTGAGGTCGGCTTCTTTGATTCCCCAGACATATTTTGCTAAGTCATAGGCGTTGACGGTGACATAGTCTTCGCCCAATTCATGGAGGGGGAATGTCGCATCTTTATTGAGGCCGACTGAGGCTTCAATATCAAAGCCAACCGCTTTAGCGCGGGCGAGGAGGTCTTTGTTGATGATGACAGCATCGGTAGGGTCGATATTAAACAATTTGCGTCCGAATTGGTCTTTTGGATATTTATGTCTGTTGGGGTCATAATCCCACCACCCCAGAGCCCACCAGTTATGTTCATTGGTCGAGAGTTGTTTCAGGTTTTTTTCATTGTATCCGTCGCTTCTCAAGTGTGAGATGATGTGATGTCCCGATGGCGATGCCTTGAGTTCTTCGATGATTTGGGCGGCTGTTGTCTTTTTCGCGCCGACACGTGCGGCATGGAGTTCGTCCAATTTACCGGCAAGGGTTTCTGATTGGACTTCGAGATTGCCTTGTTCTTGGGCGACGCTACTAATGTATTGCTGTATCTGTTGGGCGCGCGTCATCATGAGGAAGACAATCATGTGTTGTGGGTCCATCTCGTTGAGGATACGGTCGGCTTCGGCTTGCTCGCGCACTTTTTTGAGTCTTGTGTTTTCTGTTTGCGCCCATTTCTGTGACGCTTTGACTTGTTGCAAGGTCGTATCGACGAAGGATGTATCGATATGGTGGACGTTGATTTTAAAGGACGGGATGAGGGGCATGGGACATGTTTCCTGTATGGTGATAGCGAGTCAGTGTGTCTCTTGTATGTGGCGGGATAGGGTGTTGTGTCACAAATAAAGAGACGTTTTATGGTGTTCTGTCACAGAAAGGGACGACATCGTGTCAAAGACCTCTGATGGGCGATGTCTGTTGATTTTTTGATGACAAAGGGAGGACGGCATGACGAAAGAGACAAGAGACCAGACGGGGGGCTCTATCACCCACCTTCACGCGGCGTTGCTTAAGGCACAGAACAGCCTTTCCTCGCATGCTCAGAGGATTGCGCAATGGGACAAGGAGTCTGGTGATGTGCCTCGCCTCATGGAAGAACAATCATTTCCTCCCCCTTTGTTGGAATTTATCGAAGAGAAGATACGTGAATTCATCAAGGAGCGGCAAGGCGACCTTGACATCGCCATCGATAAGGGGCGTGAGAAGGCTGGTCTGCCCTTACGGCGTCATGGCGTGCGTTCAGCGCGGAGGACGCATCGAGGCATCATCAACGTCTAATCATAGGAGGAAGAGCATTGATGGCACATTCATCCCATACCATGTCAAACAAAGAGATTGTCCAAGCCCATAGGCAGGCTCGTAAGGGATTAAAACACTCTCTCTCGACGTTATTTGCTTCTCTTCCTTTCGCGCCTGAGAAGGTCGCCCTCTTGGTGAAGAGTGGTGCGTTGGACGACCATCATATGATGGCATCGGCACAACGCCGTTTTCGCCAGATGGACCAAGTGCTTGCGCGCGGCGGCAAGCTCAGCGATATGGAGACGCAAGACAGCGCCCCGCGCGCCGCGCGCCCTCAACATGGGGCGCGCAGGCACAAAATCAACGTATGAAGACATGCGTTGGGGAACAACATGGCGAGAAGTGACACGAATGAGAGAGCATCTCTATGACATGGTTGCCCATCACCTATCTTTTGTTTCGCTGTTCAGGAGGAAGAAAGACCCATGACCGAAAGTTCTCAGATTAGTCACGCATCGGCATTGACCCATGCCAGTGCTGTTGCAGCTCAAGGGACATCAGACGAGAAGCCACGCCTGACCATCACGAGAGTGGACCAACCAGACGGTACGTATCTCTTTAAGACGAGTGACGGGCACACATTTTCCATCGATGAATTGTTGTTTTATGTTCAGTCTAAGATAGCCCGTTATTTTCAGAACAGGTTGCAAGCGAAGAACGAGAAGCTCAAAGAGCAGATACAGGAGCATAACAAGCTCACAGACCTTTTATCTGTGATGCAGACAAACCGTCCCCATGGCGGTTCGAAGCTCCTTCCCAACGAGGTTGCGATTTGGATGAAAGGTAACGGCCTCGATGTTCCCACAAATCAGGGCATTGATAAGGCGCGGTGGGACGAGATCATAGAGACTCTTAAGGGGAAGTTGGACAGCATGAATTCGACAAACCAGACAGACACCATCGAGACAGAGAGTCTCACGAAGTTGTTGGATGAAAGCAACGAGTTTCTTGCCAATGTGGAGAACATTTTGGCGAAGGCCATCTCGACGATTATCAGTAATCTTCGAGCCTAACACGAACAGGAGCGTCGACCATGACAAAGAAGAGCGTAGTGCCACCGACGTCGGTGGAGACCAATGCGGAGCAGATAGCGGAATCGAGGAAGATTGCCGAGGACATCGTGCGCGGCGCCACGTTGGCGACGATGCGCGGTATCGACCAGAAGAGTTTGGATGCTCTCTATGCCCTTGCCTATAACGACTATAATGCGGGGCAGTATAAGCAAGCGGAGACATTATTCCGTTTTTTATGCCTGTATGACCATTTAGACAAGCGTTTTTGGAAGGGGTTGGCAGCATCCTTGCAGAATCAAGGAAAGTATGCCGAAGCCGCCGCTGTTTATGGTCATCAAGCCATTCTCGATGTGGATGATCCAGAACCGCCCTTTCAGGCGTCCTTCTGTTTTTTAGCGGACAAGCGCTATGGCGAGGCGCGTAAAGCTCTGGAGGCTGTTGTTGCCATTGGTGAGGAGAATCCCGTTCATGCGTCCTATGTCTCGAAGGCACAAGACCTTCTTCATTCTTTGGAGAGGCAGAAAGCATGACGGGCGTGCCTATTTCGACGTCATCCTCGCCAAAAAATCCACCAGCTGTTTCGCCACAGGGCGCTTCTCATTCCCATGGCGTAAACACGCGTCCTGTGGCGTCTTCGAAGGCTGTGGTGACGATCGAATCGGCTGATGCGCATGGCGGTGGTCTGTCGCGTGATGTGTCGCAATTTTTTGACCTTGTGGCGTTAGAGGGGCCGAATATCTCGACTGAGGACATCATTTCGTCTCTTCGCGCTTTACGCCAGAACTTGTCGCAGAGTCGGGCGCGTTCGGAAAAGAGGAGTATTGGTATCCGTCAGCAGCAATTGGACGACCGTCACGAGAAGAATAAAGAGGCGATTCGCGCGATGGCGGCAAAATTGCGTAAGGCGAGTAAGAAGGGTCTTGCGGGGAAAATTCTTGGGTGGATAGGGGCGAGCGTCACGCTGATCGCGGCGACAATTGCCACGGTTGTGACGGCAGGGGCGACGGCGCCTCTGTTAGCGATGGCGATTGTTGGCATGGGCATGATGGTGCTTCAAGAGACGGGGGCGATGGATAAGATGGTCGAGGGGTTAGGGAAGGGGCTCAGTGAAATGTTGAAGGGGATGGGTGTGGATGCCGAGAAGGCAAAGGAGATCGGGGGTTATTTGGCGGTTGCCGTTGTTGCTGTCGCTTTGATTACGGCGAATATCATCGCCGCCGCGGCATCGGGTGGCACGGCAAGTGGCGAATTGGCGACGACAGTCCTCGAAGTCACGCGCCTTGTGCAACAGGTCATGGAGGCGTCCACATTGGCGGCTCAGGGGGGTGTTGATATTGCGGCGGGTGTCGATAGGAAGGACGCGGCTGATGCCAGAGCGGAACAAGCAGGCATACAGGCGTCGTTGCGGGAGATAGGCCATGCGCAGGATGTGAGCGGGGATGACCTCAAACGTATTTCGCAATTCATTCAGAAGATTGACGAGGCTATCGCCAAAATTCTTGCCGAGATTTCCAGCGGGCAAGATAAATTGATACAAAAGATGACCGTTTAGTCACATAGGAGAAGGAGGAACAGACCATGACGAACCATGTTGCACCAACAGGCCCTTCCGTGGGCGTCCATCCACAGCGTGTGAGTGACCAACCAGCCCATGGGTTGTCAAAGACATCAAAAGCGCACGAGGCTGGGCGCGCCCTCAGCATCGAGCGCGCGCCGCAAGGGGCGAGCATGCCGTCCACAGCGCCATCTGTGGGGGGAACGATTGCCTTACAAACGCCGCCTAAGACGTCTCTCAGCAATCCGGCGGTTTTTGCGCCCGTCAAGACGGCTGCTGAATATGCGATTTTTGATATATTGGCGCTCGCCAAGTTGCTCATAGAGCTAGACCAGAAGAACTACGAGTCTGATAGGACGATGCGTCAGCAAGAGATTAATTCTCAAGTGGCGTTGCTGAAGAAGAAGGCGAAATCCATCAAGAAGGAAGGCGCGACGGCGCTCATCACGGCGGCTGTGAAAGGGGGGATGGAGATAGGGGCAGCGGGGGTTAAGTTTGGCGGGAGCGTCAAAGGCGCGAGTGCGTTGCGTAATAACCAGAACATGGATATACAGGCGCGTTCGGCGAGCTCTCAGGCCATTCAGATGCGTTGGGGGGCGATGAGCGAAACCGTGAGTTCATCGGGGACATTCTCGACCGCCAGCGGCGAGTATGTCCAAAAGACCGAGCAATCCAAGCAGACGACAGACGATGCAGAAGCGCAAAGGGCGTCGTCCTATGTCTCTATTCTTGGCGACGATATGCAACGTTTTTATAGTTCTCTCCAATCGATTATGAGCACGTTGCAAGAGATTTTGCGCACCAACAGCGACTCTCGAAAGAAGAGCTATTTCTAAAGGAGAAAGACCATGACACAAACACAGGCACAAACACAGGCGCGGGCACAGGCACAGGCAGAACGGGGCGCGCTCGATACCCAAACAAAGGCCAACGCGCGTCAGCGTCCGTCTCAGGACAATGTCTTGCGCTTGCTGGGCGAGGTTGGCATGATGGCGGCAGGGTGGGGCATGCAGGATAAGGCCAATGCCATTTTTGATGCTGTTGCCGTCTTAAGGCCAAAGAGCGATGTTCCCCATATCGGCAAGGCTTTGGCCTTAGCGAGCAGTGGTCATCTCCAAGAGTGTCTCTCTTACCTAGAGAAGACGGTGCTTCCGATTCATGGCAAGAGTGAGGGCGTGTTATGCGTCTATGCTCTTGGGCTCGCCTTAGCTGGCAAACGGGCGCAATCGCAGAAGATTGTGGACCGCATTCTCGAGGAGGGGCAGGAGTCATGGGCGCGTGGCATGGCGCACGCCTTGCAAGAACCCCAATGATGTGTGGCGCGAGCGTGAGAAGGCCGCCATCGTTGCGCAGATGACCATTCCCATTCCCTCACCGCCTCCCATCATACGTCCGCCCCCTATCCCCGTCCCGCCGCCACCGCCAGCCAAGACATCGTGGGTTCATAGGGTAGGGCAGAGGCTCGGGGTTGCCATGACGTATGTGCTGACGTGTTTGGCGTTGGCGTCATGCAATGTGGCGCTCTATTCGTCTTTGCCTGAGCAGGATATTAACGAGATGCTGGCCATTCTCTTGTCCAATGGGATCGATGCCAAGAAGCGTCCGGTTAAGGATAATCTCTATACGTTGGAGGTGGCAGAGCGTTTCATCGAGCCATCGATTATTTTATTGCAAAATCATGGGTATCCACGAGAAGTCTTTAGCGGTGTGGGCGATGTTTTTAAGCAAGAGAGTCGCATTGCTTCTCAGTTGGAGCAACAAGCGCGTCTCAACTATGCGTTGACTCAAGATTTGTCGCATACGCTGTCCGAGATTGATGGTGTGTTGTCGGCGCGTGTCCATGTGCCGATCACGCCCCATGATGGTTTGACGGCGGGCAAGGATGGCGTTGAGGGAGGGCATAGCGCGGCGGCGTTCATACGCTATGACGACCGCTATGACCTCGAGAGTCTTGTTCCGCACATTAAGGGATTGCTGGCGCGAGGGCTTCATGATGTCCAATATCGCAATATCTCTGTGGTGCTTGTTCCCATTGCGCCTGCGCCTATTGTTGTCTCGAAAGAGTCTACGCTCTTGTCTGGATGGTTTCAGGGTTTGTTTGGAGAGGGGGACGACTCGGCGCGTCATGGGGAAAAGGCCATGTCGATGGCGCTGGTTGCTCTCATCATCGCGTGTGTGCTTGTGCTGTCCATAGGGCTCAACGTGATGTTATGGCGTCGTTCCCGTGTGGCGTCACCGCAAAGTGAGGGTTCATAAGGACGTGAGACACATGACAGAGGAGAGAAGAGCACAGCCAGCGCGTCCCTATCGTTGGGCGTCCCATGTCATGCGTTTCAACCTCATGACGACAACATCCCATGTGAAGAGGAAAGGGACGGCATGTTTGCTTGACCATATTCGTCATTCTTCTGGTCGGGCGCATGTGGGGCGCTGGTTGCGAGAGAAGCATCAGCTGGAGGGTGTGTGGTGGTTTGGCGAGCCTCAAGGAGGGGCGGGCAGGATGAGCTTCTTATGGTCTCTTCCCCGTGAGAAAAGAGAGCAAGCCTTTCTCTTCATAGGCCTTGCCTTGCGCGCCTATAAGGTGCGTCATATTGTCAGCAAACAGGCGCTCCACAAGATGAGAGACGAGATAGGCGACACAGCCTACCATTTTCTTGTCAGGCGCGCCGTGTTGCTGGCGCCACAGCTGACGGACAGGGCGTCTCAGGATGATGACACATCATGGTGTGTCCGTGAAGATTTACAAGCATTAGGGCGTGGCTTTTTCCAGCGTCACGTGCCAATCCATAGGTCGGTCTCGCGTCGTTTGTCTTTTTCACTTCCCTCGACGATAGCGCCTATGGCCAACGAACAAAAGACGTCACCTTATGACGATATGGGCGTCATCAATGAACCGCTTTCTTTCATGCGGCGTGTTTTTCAACAAGCAGGCACACCATGGCACTGGCTTTACGTTTAGATAAGACATGGCGGTTGGCGCCTGAATGCCAGCATATAGACCACAAGAGTTACCAAAGCTTGTGTGATGCTCAACAAGTTGTGGAAGAGGCACGTAACATAGCCAATGCCACGTTACGTGAGGCGGACGCCATCTATGAACAGAAGAAGCGAGAAGGTTTTGAGGAAGGGAAGAAGGAGTCTCAGCGTCATGCGGCCATGCAGATGTTTTCTTCTGTGTCGCGCACCATCGACTATATGACAAAGACGGAAGGGCGTATGATTGATGTTGTCATGCAAGCCCTCACGAAGATTTTGCATACCCTTCCCGAGCGTGATGTCGTGACGTCGATCGTGCGGAGTTGCCTTGCCCATGCGCAAGGCCAGCAGCGTATGGTGTTGCGCGTCCATCATGGTCAGGCGTCTCTTGTGAAGGAGGCATTGCAACAGGCGTTACGAGGGCGTTCCCTCAGTCACTATATCGAGGTAGAGGCTGTGAGCGATTTACCGAAGGGGAGTGCGATTCTCGAGAGTGAGATAGGCGTTGTGGATGCCAGTCTCGATGTGCAACTTGACGCCGTTCGCCAGGCGTTGCAGGGTTCGCTGACAGTGCCATCGGTGTCAGCCCATGCGGGCGAGCAAGAGGAGGATGGAGAGCATGCGTGAGGGTTTTGATTATATTACCGATGTGATGGACCAAGCCGTCCATGGGGTGTCGACGGTCTCTATGCGTGGGCGCGTCACGCAAGCGGTGGGGACGATCATCAAGGCGTTAGCGCCTTCTGTGGAGATAGGGGAATTATGCCATTTGAGCAACCCGGGTGACGATTATATGTTGCCAGCGGAGGTTGTGGGCTTTGAGGGGCGGGAGGCGTTGCTCACGCCTTTAGGGGAGATGATAGGCATTTCGGCGGTCACGGAGGTTATTCCCACGGGCAAGGCGCATCATGTGTTGGTGGGGGATGGTTTGCGCGGGCGTATTTTTGACGGCATGGGACATCCTTTGGACGGCAAGCCAAAGATTGAGGGACATACATATTATTCTGTGTATAACGATGCGCCGGCGCCCTTATCGCGTCGTATTATCGGTCAGCCTCTTCCGATGGGTGTGCGCGCTCTTGATGGTTTGCTCACGTGCGGTGAGGGTCAGCGTTTGGGGATTTTTGCGGCTGCTGGCGGTGGCAAGAGCAGTTTGCTTTCGATGTTGGTGAAGGGGACGAAGGCGGACATCACGGTGCTGGCGCTCATAGGCGAGCGCGGGCGAGAGGTGCGCGAGTTCATCGAGCGGGATTTAGGCGAGGAAGGGATGAAGCGTTCGGTGGTTGTTGTGGCGACATCGGACAAATCGTCTATGGAGCGCGCCAAGGCGGCGTTTGTGGCGACGGCGATGGCGGAGTATTTTCGTGATAGGGGTTTGAAGGTTCTTTTGCTGATGGATTCGGTGACGCGCTTTGCCCGAGCACAGCGTGAGATAGGCTTAGCGGCGGGTGAGCCTCCTACAAGGCGTGGTTTTCCGCCTTCTGTTTTTGCCACCCTTCCTCGTCTTATGGAACGTACAGGCATGAGTGACAAAGGCTCGATCACGGCGCTCTACACGGTCTTAGTGGAAGGCGATGACATGACAGAGCCCGTTGCCGATGAGACTCGCTCTATTCTTGACGGGCATATCATCCTGTCGCGTGAATTGGCGCAAAAGACGCATTATCCCGCCATTGACATCCTTGCCAGTGCCAGCCGTGTCATGAATGCGGTTGTCACGTCCGACCATCTCTCCCATGCCGCGCAGATACGGACATGGATGGCGCACTATCAAGAGGTGGAATTGCTCTTACGTATAGGAGAGTATAAGAGCGGAAACGATGAGGAGACGGACAAGGCGATCGCCAAACATAAAGAGATTGTGGCGTTCTTGCGTCAAGGCATGGATGATGTGACGCCTTATGAGGATGTCGTCTCACAGATGGCGTCTATTGCCAGCAGCTAAGGGGCTGATGGCTCTTTGGCGGTTGTGTATCGTGGCATTATTGCGCACCCTTCTCTCTTTACGCGAAAGGCGTTTGATGAAGGCACAAGCGGCATTGCGTAAGGCACAACATGCCCATGACCGCGCCGTGCAGCATTGGCTTAAGTGTCGTGAGGCATTGCTCTTGTGGCGTCGCGCCTTGCCAGAGAAAGAGAACAAGCTCTTTTTGCAGTTGCAGGACAAAGATGATGTGAAACGGAGCGACGTGGAGGCGATGCGTATTGATATTGGCAATTTACGCGCCCATGAGAATCGCCTCGATGAAGAGTCGCGCCAAGCCGACCATGAAAGGAAAAAGACACAAACCGACCTCTTGGCATGCCAAGAGACGTATCAGCAAGCGCAGAAAGACATGGAGAAGCTGAAGGAGGCGGATAGAGACCTCAGCAAGCGTGAGCGCCTCTGGGCGGAGCGTATGGAGGATGATGTGGTGGATGAGCTGTCCACATCGAGGCATATCGCGCGCTCTTCCCGTCGCTTTTCGTGAGAGGGTTTGTTAGAAGCGGAGTGTTTGGCTCACAATGATCGAGAAACGATTGTCGATGTCATAGAGGGAATCGCTGTCGCCATAGTCGTTAAAAGAGACTTCGAGGGCTGTGGCGCGTCGAGCCTTTGGGGTATTGGGGATAGCGATGCCGATGCTTGCGTGGAGTCCTGTGAAGAATTCGGAGTCGAGGGTATCTTCGTCTGTGATGATGGTATCACGGACTTTATCTCTAGAGGTGCGTTCGAGGTTGCGTGCGGCATAGGTATAGCCCCATCCAATCCGTCCAAAGAGGCGGACACCATGAGGCAGTTGGTAGCCTAGGGCGCCGGCGATGGCGCCTGAGAATTCGGATTCGAATTCGAGACATTGTTCTGTGATACGGGCGGCGGTTTCTATATGGAGACATGACTCATCGAATCCCATGGTATCCCACTCGATATGGGTATGGATGGCGATATAGGTGCGTTGGTGAAGGAATCGCTCTGCGCCCAGATGAACGCCGATGGTGAAAGCGCCTTCTCTGACGCGTTCATTGTCCGAGCCATAATGGGCGTACCCCAGAAATCCCCCAGCATAGCCACGTATATCAAGGGGTTGAGGAAAGCGGTAAGGCTGTGGCGCCGCATCAACAGGGGACGCAAGGATAGAGGAGGCGACCACCATGCCCCAGAACAAGAGTGCCGTGACGATGGTTCTTGATACGCTGTTCTGCACGGGGATACCCCTGTTTTATGTCTATCGTGCGCACCCCCCATGCCCTATTGTTCCATCCAGCGTACGATACCCCATGGACGAGATATAGGCAAGGCCTATGATGTCATTCTACGCCTTGCCTCATCTCTTTAACACGCGCTCCGCTCATTCACGCCCTGCTTTTTGAGCATTGAGCTTTCTCTGCCCAGCCTCAAAAGTAATGGGAATACCTATCATCTCTTGCTCTCTTTCCCATTCCCGTGCCAGTCCATCCGTAGCACGCGTGCCCTGTTTGTGCAAATGTATATTCTGCTCCTTGAAGAAGAGGGGCACAGACCGCACCCAAAAAGCCAGTAAGGACACCTTCACGGGAAGGGTTGCCGAAGAGACCCTCATGTATCTATTGGACTCCTACTTTAGGTTTAACAAGCTCGATGTTCATATTTATGATGCCAGCAAACATAGGAAGGATGTGAACATATTCAAAATTGTGAAGAAGAATTACGGCGATGAAAAGCAATTTGACATTGATATTGTCGTCAAAAACGTGAGGAAGGAGGATAAAAAATACTTCCTCATATCATGTAAGGGGAGTGCCAGGGAAGGGATAGGGCAATATCTGTCGAATCTTTTCTTAATGGATGACCGATTGATAAAGGCAAAATACAGGGATAGCTATTATTTGGAATTCGCACGGAAGGGGGTGAAAATCAAATATGCCTTTGTTTGTTATGATTGGGGCAAAACGAAAGACTTCCTAAAATACACGAAAACAGGGAAGGAAAGGGAGACGTTGAAAAGCACAGAGATTCTCCTTATCAATGACGAGAATTACATCAGTGGTGGGATTGCTGTGCTTAACAATCATGAAAACCTTGATGGTGTTGTCAATTTTGGCACATTGGCGGCGAGAATCGCCCAGTTTCTCAACTGACAGCTTTGAGGGCGGATTGTGTGTTGTCTTCATAGTGGAAGAGGGCGTCTAAGCCAGCCACGCGAAAGACGTCACGCACCTCAGCATTGATGGCACAAAGGATGAATTGTTTGGGGGTTGTCCCTTTCTGTTGTGCCATGAGGAGGACGCGCAAGCCCGCACTCGTGATGAATGGCATCGCATGGCCATCTAAGATGACGGCATCGGCATCCTCGAAGAGCGGAAGCAACTGCTCTTGTAAGTCTTGGGCGTTATGGGAGTCGACGCTGTCTTGTGGCGCAACGACTACAGTGCGGCCATGGGGTGTGATGGTGATGTCCATAAAATGATATGTGATGATACGTTCTATGGGTTATGACCGAGCGATGATGGAGCTTGTGCGGGCATGGAGGGGGGCGGTATGTCCCGCCTCATGACCTTGTGGTGTGGGGGCGCGGTATGGGCGCACCGAACGTTGGAATGTGCGCGCTGCCTCAGTGGCGTGCGTCGAGACGTCATGCTGTTTGGGGGAACGAAGGCGCTTATAGAGCGCGCTCTCTTTGCGTCTCATGAGAGAGACGCCACTCTCTAACGATTTGCTGTTCATTTTGCGTTTGAGCTGGGAACGGGCTCTCGACAGGCGCGAACGCACCGTGCCAACGGAAATCCCCAACTGCGTGCTAATATCCTCGTAGGAATGTTCTTCCACGACCATCTTGAGGACGGAACGCAATTTATGGGGAAGGCTATCGATGGAGAGATCGACTTGGCTGATATGTTCCTTATTCTCGGTGTCTTGCTCGGGCGTATTCTCTTTTGACGGCGTGTTGATAAGAATATCCGTATCGACGAATTGGTAGCGAAAACTGGGAGAGCGGTGAACATAGTTGCGTATGATGTTGCGGGCAATGCCGAAGAGCCATGTAGAGGGCGCGGAGTCGCCACGAAATTTATGGTAGGCGCGCGTCGCCTCCACACACGTGCTCTGAAATAAATCCTCTGTAAAGTCAGGATATTTGATATTGCGGGCAATAAAATGGTGCAATTTATCCTTATTCTTGGCGATGAGCTTCTCTAACTCAACGATGTTTTTGATGGGCGCATGGAGGGGGGGTGTTTGGGGCGATGTGCCGTTGTGAGGAGAGGCATAATGGGCGGTGGTGTGAGACGTGGTATGAGACGTGGTGTGAGACGTGGTGACGGGCGGGCTATGGGGTATCTCTTGCGACATGGTCTTTTTCTCCTCGTTGGGACTCGGTTATTCAACGTTCATCCACAGATTTATCCACAGATGGATATATGATATGTTCCCTATGGCACGAGAAGGCAAAGCAATATAGGTTGAGAGAGGGTTAATATCCTGTTATGGTATGGCGCATGGCGTAAAAACGGGTGTTTTTTGCTCCATAATGGACGAAATCGTCTATGGTGTCTCTTTGTCGTCGTTGAGACGTTGGAGCAAGGCGTGGCTCATGCGGAAGCGGACGGAGCGTTTTGGCGCTACGGGGACGGTTTCTCCGGTTTTAGGGTTGCGTCCGATACGCGCTTTTTGCTGTTTGGTGTAGAGGGTGCCAAATCCACGAATTTCCATGTGCCTTCCTTGTTCTAGGGCGTCTGCGATATGGTCGAAAATATGGTCTAGGTATATGCTTGTTTTTTTGCGGGTAAATCTTTTCCCGTCTTTCTTTTTATGGCGCCGATAGAGTTCCTCGATGATGTCGGATTTTTTTATCGATGTCGTCATGAGAGGGGCGGGGGCGGGGTGGGGTATGATGGGCGTCGTGTGAGAGGAGGGCTCATGTCACGGCTGAGCATGGTGCGTGACGGGAGTGTGTGGTAGGATAAGACATGGGGTTATCTTATGGCAATCATCTTATGTTTTTAGAGGCGTGATGACGTATGGAGAAGAGGTCGGTTACGGTTATCAGTGGTTTTTTGGGGGCGGGCAAGACGAGTATCATACGTCACTGGCTTCAGACGTCGCCAGAGCCTTTTGCGTTGCTTATCAACGAGTTTGGCGCATGCGATGTGGATGGTGAGATTTTACGTTCTTCTCAAAAGACGAACGGGCGTGACGCCTATCCTATTATCACGTTAGACAATGGGTGTCTTTGTTGCACGGTGGCACAGGATTTTTTGCCAGCGATGGCAACATTGGCGGGCATGGCGCATGCGCCTCACCATATCGTTATCGAGACATCTGGTCTCTCTCTTCCTCAGCCCCTCATCGATGCCTTTTACTGGGAGGCTATACGTTCGCGTTTTGTGATGAATGGGTTCATCACCGTCATCGATGCCCCAGCCTATCAGCGCGGTTCTTTTGCTGACAACCCTCAACAGGTAGAAGAGCAAAGGAATGCCATAGGCTCACGCCATGCGACCCCTATCGAGACCCTCATGCAAGACCAATGTGATGCGGCGGATATGGTGCTTATCAATAAGGCAGACCTCCTCACCATGCAGGAGTACACGCCATTGGAGGCGATGGTGAGAGAGCGTCTGGGGAGGGATCTGCCGATCATTCGTTGTTGTCATGCGCGTTGTCCTTGGCATGTGGCGTTAGGAGAACGCCATGCCATGCGCACCCAGCATACGATATCACCTAAAGACGCCCATGCGCATGGCGACCATCATGACCATGACCATGATGCTTTCCGTAGTATTGTGTGCTCTTTACCTGTCATGGCCAGTGAAGACCAAGCATTAACCCATGCCCGTGACGTGTTATGTCGTTCTGATGTCTATCGGGTTAAGGGTTTCATGGCGGTGGAGGCAAAGGCGAGGCGTCTTGTGGTGCAAGGCGTTGGCGACAGGCTAGAGCACTATTATGACCGCCCTTGGCGCGAGGACGAGGACCGCCTCTCTTCCCTTGTCGTCATAGGGGGGCGTTCCCTCAGTGAGTCTCTCTGTGGCGGGGGATGATGAAGGGGTTCATGATGCTGGTGGCGTAGGACGCTATGCATATTTTGCAAGGCACAGATGTCCCTATAGGGCAACAGGATGCGGTGGATTTAGGCCAGACGCCGGCGGATATTCTCTTTTTGTCTATGGCCGATAGCGAGCTCTGTTGTCTTGCCCAAGCGCGTGCGCAAAGAGCGCGTCAGGGTATGGATATGCGCGTGCGTGTTGCCCATGTGGGCTCTCTACAGCATCCCCTCTCTGTGGATACTTATGTGGCGAAGACGGCGCGTCATGCGCGTCTCATCATAGTCCGTTTATTAGGGGGGCGTGATTATTGGCGTTATGGGGTCGAGCGTTTGGCGGCGCTTCACAGGGAGCATGGGGTCGATGTTGTCTTCATGTCGGGGACAGAGCATGTGGATGATACGTTGCGCGAGCTTTCTTCTGTCGAGGGTGATGTGTGGGAGAGGATATGGGACTATTGTCGCTATGGCGGTGTCATGAACATGGAGAATCTCCTTTTGTATCTACAGGACAGATTTTTGCGCCATCGTCAAGGCGCGCGCAAGACGTATCCTTATGGCGAGGCAAAACCCGTCCCACGCGCAGGCCTCTTTAGAGGGGGCAAGACGCGTGTTTATGGCCTATCTCAGTGGGACAAGGCATGTGTGGGCGATGTGCGCCACCCAAAGATTGTTATCCTTTGTTATCGAGCCTTATGGTTGTCGGCAGATGATGCGCCTATCGAGGCTCTTCAAGAGGCATTGACACGACATGGCTTTTCTTCTCTTGCCGTGTTTGTCGCCAGTTTGCGCGATGGGGAGTCGTCTCGCATGGTTGATGCTGTCTTAGGGGAGGTGACACCCAAGGCGCTCATCGACCTCACCTCTTTTGCATCGAGACATGAGGGGGGCATGGATGATTGTGCGCGTTGGGCGTCTTTGGGTTTCGATGGCGTTGTCTTTCAAGGCATGCTTGCGAGCTGTTCCTTTGATGAATGGCGTAAGAGCACACGTGGTGTGCCACCACGGGATGTGGTGATGAACGTAGCATTGCCTGAGATGGATGGACGGCTGATCACGCGTCCCTTATCTTTCAAGGATAGGGTGGATTTTGACGATGGGGTGGAAGCGCCCCTTGTGAAGCATGCGCCTGTTCCTGACAGAATCGATTTCCTCTGTTCTCTCGTCAAGCGTTTTTATGTTTTGGCGACAAAACGTCCGCATGAGAGACGTCTGGCGCTCATCTTGGCGCACTATCCCCATGGGGATGGGCGTATTGGCAATGGCGTCGGTTTGGATACGCCTCGTTCCCTGTGGCGGCTATTGCATACGTTGGCACAAGAAGGCTATGACGTGCGCGACATTCCTGAGGATAGTGAGACATTGATGCGGCATATTCGCTCAGGTGTGACGAGCCATTGGCGGACATGTGAGAGCAAGGATGTGGAATGTCGTTTGGGGGCAGAGGCGTATGGCGTGATATGGAATGCTCTTCCCATGTCTGTGCGTGAGGCGATAGGCGCGCGTTGGGGGCGTATGGAGGATGACCCTTTTTTCCACGAGGGGGAGCGGTGCTTTTTATTGCCAGTACGTCGTTTTGGCGCTGTGTGTGTCGTTGTCCAACCAGCGAGGGGCTATCATATCGACGCGGCGTCATCTTATCATGATCCAGCATTGGTGCCTCCCCATAACTATGTGGCGGTGTATGGTTGGCTTGCCCGCTATGACGCTGTGGATGGTGTCATTCATCTTGGCAAGCATGGCACGTTGGAATGGCTTCCGGGCAAAGGCGTCGGTTTATCGAGCGCATGTTATCCTGAGGCTCTTTTTGGGGCGATGCCGAATGTCTATCCTTTCATTGTCAATGACCCGGGTGAGGGGATACAGGCGAAGAGACGCGCCCAAGCGACCATCATCGACCATATGACGCCTCCTATGGCGCGTGCGGGGCTTTATGGATTCTTGAGCAGTCTAGAGGCATTGAGCGAAGAGTATGCCCATGCGTGCGCCCTCGACCCCGAACGCTTACCAGCATTGAAACGCGAGATGGTGGCCTTAGCACAGCGTCACGGCATCGACAAGGATATGGGAACAGAGCCATCATCCCAAGATTTTGTGGCGTCATTGGACAATCACCTCTGTGTCATTAAGGAGAGCCAGATACGTGACGGCTTGCATGTTTTTGGCACGGCTGTGGAAGAACGCGCCATGGCGTCGACGCTTGTGGCCTTATTGCGCTTTCCTCGAGGCGAGGGTGAAGGCGAGAATTCTCTTTTACGCGCCTTGAGCGAAGATATGGGATTTGGCGATTGTGATGCTTTTGACCCTTTATCCTGTGCGCTAGGCGCTCCCTATGAAGGACGCCATAAGGAGGGAGAGGGGGAGGGAGAGGCTGGCGTCCAGCAAGGGTATAGATGGCGGGTGCAGGGGGATGTCGTGGCCTTTTTAGAGGAAGAAGCCCATGCCTTACTGGCGGGGACGAAGGAGGCAAAGGCGTCATGGCACAAGACTCGGGCGGTTTTACGCTATGGCGAGAGCGTGCGCGCCATCTTGCGGCGCAATGGTCATGCGGAGCGTTTAGGCTTATTGCGCGCCATAGGAGGCAAGTCTGTGGCAGCTGGCGCATCGGGCGCGCCGACAAAGGGGCGTTTGGATGTCTTTCCTATGGGAAGAAATTTTTATGCCATTGATATGAGGGGTATGCCATCGCCTTCAGCCTATCGTTTAGGCAAGGAGTCGGCAGAGCAGTTTTTCGAGGATTATTGCCAGCGCTATGGCGACCCGCCACAGCGGGTCGCCATGTCTGTATGGGCGACATCTAATATGCGCACCTATGGCCATGATATAGGACAGGCGCTTGCTCTTATGGGGGTTGAGCCATGGTGGGATGTGGGGTCGCAACGTGTGCGCGGTGTGAAAGTCATCCCGCTCAGTGTTTTAGGCAGGCAGAGGGTCGATGTCCTGTTGCGTGTGTCTGGTTTATTTCGTGATTCATTTCCCCATGTCATGGACTTATATGCGTCGGCGGTGGCACAGATTGCCGATATAACGGATGAAGGCGCGTCTGATAATCCTTTGCGCGCTTGGGCGTTGCGTGATGAGCGTGTGTGGCGGTCTCGTGGTATGGGTGAAGCGCAAGCGAAGGCGCATGCGCGTCTACGTCTTTTTGGTTCGATGCCTGGCGCCTATGGCGCAGGGATGCAAGCCCTTATTGATGAGGGGGGATGGCATGGGGACAAGGATTTTGCTGATGCCTTTGTGGCGTGGGGGGGGTATGGCTATGGGGGAGCGTTCCATGGCGAGGATGTGGCAGAAGTCATGCGTCATTGTCTCACATCTGTGCAAGCGGTCTTACATAACCAAGACAATAGTGAGCATGACATTTTAGATTCCGATGACTATTATCAATTTCAAGGGGGGATGGCGGCAACGGTGCGTTATCTATCGGGGAAACAGCCACATCTGTATCACCATCATTATGGCAATCCCTATCGCAAGAGGGTTGTTCCTTTACAAGAGGAGATAGGGCGCGTCATACGGGCGCGGGCAGCAAATCCACAATGGATAAAGGCGATGATGCGCCATGGGTATAAGGGCGCTTTTGAGTTGGCAGCGACGGTTGATTATCTCTTTGCGTTTGCTGCGACGGCGCGGGTTGTGGAAGACCATCATTTCGATGCGCTCTACGAAGCCTATCTGTTAGATGAGGATGTCGTGGCATTCATGCGCCGCGCTAATCCCCATGCGTTACAAGAGATGGCGCGCCGTTTTCGTGAAGCGCAAGAGAGGGGATTATGGAACAGCAAACGCAATGATGTGGGTATGGTGTGAGACAATATGACTCGTGGAGATATGTTTGTGGGAGAAGAGCATGGGAGAGCAGAAGGCGTATCAAGAAAGTGAAGAAGAGCGCAATGCGCGCGCTAACCGCAAGGCAGCGTTGCGCAAGGCGGCACAGGATAAGGAACTCTCGACCAAGACGATGGCGCGGCGCGGCGTTTTGCTTGTCTATACGGGCAATGGCAAGGGTAAGACAACGGCAGCCTTGGGGTTGGCGTTGCGCGCCTTAGGGCAGGGCATGGGCGTTGCGGTTGTGCAATTCACCAAAGGGCGATGGCGCACTGGTGAGCGCCGATTCTTCCAAGACATGACATCGTCCCATAAGGGGAAGCTCTTATTTAAGAGCATGGGCGATGGCTTTACGTGGGAGACCCAAGATAGGGCAGCCGATATACGCGCCGCCGAGAGGGCATGGAAGCAAGTAGAGACGGTGTTGCAGGAAGCGCGCGACGATAAGACAACGTGGCAGATGTTAATACTGGACGAACTCAATTCCATTCTACGCTATGGCTATTTATCCATAGAGCATGTGTGCGCCGTGCTACGCGCCCGCCCGTCCCATCTCCATGTTGTTGTCACGGGGAGAAACGCTGATGCGCGCCTTATGGAGCTCGCTGACACGGTGACAGAGATGAAGAATATCAAACATGCCTATCAAGCAGGCATGCGCGCCCAATCTGGCATTGAATTTTAGACATGCGCCTGTAGAGACAAGAATATGCGGAGTGTCTCTGATGCCCCAGCGAGTCCAAGGTCATGGCTCTGCCGCCAACGCTTTTCGGCTTGATGCCGTTGTCCTTTGCGGTAATGGATGAAACCCATGCCAAAATAGGCGTAAGCATTGTGAGGATTGAGCTCGATGGCGTGTAACAAATCACGCAAAGCCTTGTCATCATCGCCCTTATTGGCATGGGCATGCGCCCTGTAGGCATAGGCGGTATCACAATGTGGGTATTTTTCGAGCAATTGTGTCAATTTTGTGATGCCTCTGTCGTATCGTCCTTGATGATGGTCTATCATGATTTTTTCAGCATAGGGGACGGGGTTGTCAGGGTTATGGGCGATAACGGCATCGTAATCGCGTTCAGCAAGGGCATAATTCTTCATATCTCTGTGTAGATTGCCTCTGTCGAGGATGGCTTCGATATTGTCTGGCTGTAGGGCGATGACTCTTTCACAGCATCGAAGAGCAAGGTGAAAGTCGCGCCTTTTATTGTGGAGGCGACTTTGACGGATAAGTGCCTCCACATTGTCGTCACAGAGGTCGAAGGCTTTTTTATAATCTGCGTCTGCCAATGTGTCATTGTTGAGTCGTCTATAGGTATCCGCCCTATTGATATAGCTATCCCCATCATGGGGTGTGAGCGTAAGAACGCGTGTGTGGTCCTTGATGGCTTTGTCATAGTCTTTCATATCCCTGTACAGATTGCCTCGGTTGACAAGGGCGTCACGATGGTCGGGGTCAAGGGAGAGCACTTTCGTATAGTCCCGAAGCGCCATGGTGGCATCGCCCTTCATCTG
The DNA here is from genome assembly GCA_014332745.1 of Alphaproteobacteria bacterium GM7ARS4. Classification (NCBI taxonomy): domain Bacteria; kingdom Pseudomonadati; phylum Pseudomonadota; class Alphaproteobacteria; species Alphaproteobacteria bacterium GM7ARS4. The sequence goes on from JACONL010000002.1 coordinate 119,791, forward strand.
ATAGGTGCGGGCTCTATTCACATAATCTTGAGTGATCTGCTGGGGTCTTAAGTCGATGGCTTTGGTGAAATCGCGGATGGCTTTGTCATAGTCTTTCGTGTCCCTGTATAGATTGCCTCGGTTGACAAGGGCGTCAAGATGGTCGGGGTTAAGGGAGAGCGCTGTCGTATAGTCCCGAAGCGCCATGGTGGTATCGCCCTTCATTTGATAGGTGCGTCCCCTGTTCACGTAGTCTTCAGGCGTCTTTTGGGGTTTTAGGTCAATGGCTTTGGTGTAATCTTGGATGGCCTTGTCATAGTCTTGCGCATGTCTGTATAGATTGCCTCGGTTGAGGATGGCATCGAGATTGTGTGGTTCTATGGCGATGGCTTGCGTGTAGCACTCTATGGCGGGGCGTATGTTATGGTTATTCCTGTGCGCATGGCCTTGAGACAGCAACCTTCTCGCCTCTTGGGCTTTGAGCTTAGCTGCTTTTTTATGGTCTTTTGTCTTTGATATGTTACGTGACGTAAGGATGTGGAATGTCTCGTAGTCGAGAGAGGCTTTTTTTGCGTCTCCTTGTTTGGTGTAGCACTCTGCTCGATGGAGGTAGGGGGTCTTATCATTGGGTGTTATGGCGATACACGTGGTATAATCTTTGAGAGCGTTGTCCGTGTCGCCCTTTCTCTCATGCGCTTTCCCTCGATGGAGGTAGCAGGATGCGACATCATCGGGCGTTGTCTCGAGGGGGTCGAGGATGGCGATAGCTTGGGTGTAATCTTCAATGGCATCGTCATAGTGACCTTGGGCAAAGAAAAAGAGGCCTCTTTTGAGACGTATGGCATGGTCATAGCGGTTTAAGGCAAGCGCTGTCGTATAGTCTTTGAGAGCGTTGTCCGTATCGCCCTTCATGACATAGATGTCTCCTCTGTTGAGGAAGGCATCGGCGTCATATGGCGTGAGGGTGAGGGCGTGGGTATGGTCGCCGATGGCGTGGTCGTATTCTCTTTGGTCTCTATATGTATTGCCTCGGTTGATAAGAGCGTTAAGATTATCTGGCTCAAGGGAGAGCGCTGTCGTATAGTCCCGAAGCGCCGTGGCGGTATCGCCCTTCATTTGATAGGTGCGTCCCCTATTAATATAGTCTTCAGCCGCCCGTTGGGGTTTTAGGTCAATGGCTTTGGTATAATCTTGGATGGCGCGGTCGTAGTCTCCTTGACTTCTATAGACATTGCCTCGGTTAAGAAGCACATCGAGGCTCTTTGGTTGGATGGCAAGCGCTTTCGTATAGTCTTCAATGGCGCGCGCATAGTCGCCTTGATTTCTGTAGAGATGGCCTCTATGGAGCAGGGCTGTTTTGTCCTTTGGATTGCTCTCGAGCGTTTGCGTCAAAGACTCTAAGAGCAATGTGTCTTTGTCCTGTTGTGTCATGTGCTGTGTGCTGGGGGGCATGACGTTGTCTAGCGGGCGTTCCTATGGAGGTATGGAGGCCATGGCACACTATGCTATGACATTTTTTTCTTCTTGTCGAGACAAACATCATGGCGGTTCTTGGGTGCTGGCGAGTTTTTGTAATGCATCGAGGTCGATGGCTTGTTCTATATGGTGGGCGAGTCGGTCGAGGCTATCCTCTAGCGCTTTTTGGTATTGGAGTCTGTTATTGCTATGGAGTCTATGGTGTGTGATGTGCTGTATGTAGGCGTTGCGGAATCCATCATTGGCGAAGAGGGCGTGTAAATAACATCCTTCCACCAAGCCACATGGCGATGTTGTGCCATGGTCGTCGATATGTTTTTTGTTTTTATGCTCTGTGTGGCAAGGGGCGAGCATGGTCTGATATTGTTGCCGTTGCTTCGTGATACCCATATGGATTTCATAGCCGTGGACGTATTGTTGTGTTTTGACGTGTATGGCGTTGCTCTGTGCGAGAATTTTGCGTTCCATCAAGCGCGTTGTGACATCGAGCAGGCCTAACCCTTTTATCTGCCCCTTGATGCCTTCGATTCCTTGTGGGTCTTCGATGGTGTGGCCGAGCATTTGGTAGCCGCCACACAATCCTAACACGTGTTTTTTTTGTCTGACGTGGGCATAGATATCGATGTCCCATCCTTGCTGTCGTATGAATTGCATATCTCTGATGACAGATTTTGAGCCCGGCAGGATGATGATGTCGCATGGGGGGATATTATGCTGTGGAGGGACAAAGGAAAGTTGGCATTGTGGGTCACTTCGCAAGGGGTCGAAATCGTCGCTATTGGCGAGATGAGGGATAAGAGGCACGGCTATATGGATTGTCTCTTTTGTTCTGTGTTGGCGCTGTTGGCGCTCTGTCTGTTCCTTGTGGGCGAGCAGTTCTTTGAGGCTGAGGCTATCTTCTAACGGCAGATGCTGTGCTTCGTCCATAAAGGGGACGATACCATAGCATGGCCATGAGGTATGGCGCTTGATGATGGGGAATGCTGGGTCGAGGAGATGGCGCTGTCCTCTGAATTGGTTGATGATATATCCTTTGACGCGTCTTTGTTCTTGAGGTGACAGCAAGAGATGTGTGCCTGTGATGGAGGCGAGGACGCCTCCTCTGTCGATGGAGGCAATGAGGAGGACGGGGATACGGCTTGCTTCAGCGAAGGCCATATTGGCGATGTCTGGCGGGGGGAGGTTGGCTTCTGCTGGCGAGCCTGCTCCTTCGACGAGGATAAGGTCGTATTCCTTACACAAGCGCTGATAGGCGTCGAGAATGGCGGGAAGGAAATCGGCTCTTCTCTTCATCCATGTCGATGCGTTGGTCGTGTCGATATGCGCGCCATTGAGGATGATATGCGTTGTGTGTCCACTTTGTGGTTTGAGGAGGAGGGGGTTCATCACATTGCGCGGTTCGAGACGACAAGCGCGGGCTTGGAGGGCTTGAGCTCGACTAATTTCACCGCCTTCACGGGTAATCGCGGCATTGGTGGACATATTTTGTGGCTTGAAGGGGGCGACATGTATGCCGCGGCGTGCGTAAGCTCGGCAGAGGGCGGTGACGATAAGGGACTTTCCCGCATTGGAATGCGTGCCTTGGAGCATTAAGGCGTTGGCATGGTGTTTTTTTCTCATTTTGTTCTTGCTTTATTCTCTTTTTATTCTTATACAAGGGGGGACAAGAATCCCTCGAAAATATCGTGGGAATAGTTTATAACGATTATGTCGGTGAGGAGGCGAGAATCATGAAAACGTCATCGGCGACGGTTACGCCACTTTTTGATAAGGGAAACAGCAAGGGTATGGACAAGAAGAAGGCTCTAGAGTCTGCCGTTGGTCAAATAGAGCGTCATTTTGGCAGGGGAAGTATCCGCCGCTATGGCGATGGTGCTGACGAGGATATATCGTCTATATCCACGGGGTCTATCGGTCTTGATGTGGCGTTGGGCATTGGTGGCGTTCCGCGTGGGCGTATCACCGAGATTTATGGTCCTGAGTCTTCTGGCAAGACGACTCTTGCCTTGCACATTTTGGCGGAGGCGCAGAAGGCGGGTGGTTCGTGTGCGTTCATTGATGCCGAGCATGCTCTTGACCCCTCTTATGCGCAGAAGTTGGGGATTAATGTGGATGACCTTCTCATATCGCAACCGGACACTGGTGAGCAGGCTCTAGAGATTGCCGACACATTGGTGCGTTCTGGCGCTGTTGATGTCTTGGTGATCGATAGTGTGGCGGCTCTTGTGCCAAAAGCTGAGTTGGAGGGTGAGATGGGCGACGTCCATATGGGTTTGCATGCGCGCCTTATGAGTCAAGCGTTGCGCAAGTTATCGGGCTCGGTGTCTCGTTCCCATTGTGTCCTCATTTTTATCAATCAAACGAGGATGAAGATAGGCGTTGTCTTTGGCAATCCTGAGACGACAACGGGCGGTATGGCATTGAAGTTTTATGCGTCTGTGCGCATAGAGATTCGCCGTGTGGGTGTCATTAAGGACAGGGATGTGACGATAGGGAGTCAGACGAGGGCGAAGGTTGTTAAGAATAAGATGGCGCCTCCCTTTCGTATGGCGGAGTTTGACATTATGTATGGGGAAGGCATATCCCAGTTGGGCGAGTTGATCGATATAGGCGTTTCTTCAGGCGTTATCGAGAAATCGGGGGCATGGTATAGTTTCGAGGATGAACGCATTGGGCAGGGGCGCGAGAATGTCAAGAATCACTTGCGGGAACATCCCAGCCTTGTGGAGCGTTTGCAAAGTCTTGTGCGCACGAAGGCGGGGATTGGGGTGGACGAGGAAGGACAAGAAGAGGACTCTCCTTCGAAGACGGCGGCAAGCGGTGGGGCGGTGGCAAAGGTGGCAAAAGAAACAAAAAAGGGATAGGGGCGCAGGCATGGGGCACGGGACACGGGACATTGCGTAGGCGGGGAGGCGTGCCAGAGGGGGCATAGGATGTCTTCGTGCCATGCCTCATGCGCCATGCGATGGGGGCCATTCTCGTGTCATGTGATGGGCGTGTCATGATGTCCTCTCATGCGCTGTGGCTCTATGCCCTCTTTTTTTCCCTTGTGATATGTGCTATGTTGTGACCATATCTATGATAGAAGGGGGTGTGGGTGACATCGAGAGAGATAGGTATGGCGAAGAGTAAAGGAAGTGCAGCCGATTTATTGCGTGTCGTTGAGCAGGTGGCTGTTGAGAAGAATGTAGAGCGTCAGTTGGTGATGGATGCGATGGAACAGGCCTTGACTCGTGCGGGGCGTGTGCGTTACGGGTTAGAGTTTGACATTCGCGCGCATATTGATGGGCATACAGGCGAGATAACGATGGCGCGCTATCGCAAGGTTGTGGAGGATGTGACGTCCCGTGCGCGTGAGATCAGCATCGACCAAGCGCATCGTTATGACGCGTCTCTTTCTCTTGGCGACATGCTCATCGAGCCTTTGCCTCCTGTTCCTTTTGGGCGCAACGCTGTTTTTGCGGCGCGCGATGTCATCAGGCAGAAGGTGCGTGAGGCGGAGCTTTTGCGCCAATATGAAGACTATAAGGATAAGGTGGGTGAGATCATTAATGGCACGGTCAAGAGCATTGAGTTTGGCAATGTCATTGTTGATTTAGGGACGGCAGAAGGCATTATCAGGCGTCAGGAGCTGTTAGGTCGTGAGGTTTTTCATCGTGATGATAGGGTGCGCGCCTATGTGATGGATGTTAAGCGAGAGGGGAAGGGGCCACAGATTTTTCTTTCTCGCGCCCATCCGCAGTTTGTGGCGGGTCTTTTCAAGCAGGAGGTTTCGGAGATTTATGATGGCGTGATAGAGATCAAAGCTGTTGCTCACGAGCCCGGCAGTCGCGCCAAGATTGCGGTGCATTCTCATGATACGAATTTAGACCCCGTGGGTGCTTGTGTCGGGATGCGTGGCAGTCGGGTGCAAAGTGTCGTGGGTGAGTTGAAGGGTGAGAAGATCGATATTATCGTTTGGTCAGAGAACATCACACAATTTGTCATTAATGCGTTGAGTCCTGTGGAAGTCTCGAAGGTTCGTCTTGACGAGGAGTTGAGGAGGATTGATGTTGTTGTTCCTGAGAATCAGTTGAGTCTTGCCATTGGCAGGCGTGGTCAGAATGTTCGTTTGGCGTCCCAGCTTGTTGGTTGGGAGATTGATATTCTCACGGAAGAGGTGGAGTCTGACCGTCGTCGTCAGGAGTTTGAGGAACATTCGAAGAAGTTCATCGAGATGTTGGATGTGGAGGATGTCATTGCCCATCTGTTGGTGACGGAGGGTTTTTCCGACATTGAGGAGATCGCCAGCGCGTCGTTGGAGGAATTAGAGGCGATAGAGGGTTTTGACAAGGAGCTCGCCAAAGAGTTGAAGGAACGTGCCAGTGAGAGTTATAAAAAGCGGCAACGCGCCTTGAATAAGGCGTTGCGTGTTTATGGTTTAGAGGACACGACCATCGATATATCTTTTGAGCGTTGGCAGCATTTACTGAATGCCCTACAAGAGAACAATATCAAGACACGAGACAATTTGGCTGATTTGGCGAGTGATGATGTCTATGACATGGTGCGTAAGAAAGGTATAACGAGGAAGCATGCGGAGGTTCTTGTGATGCAGGCGCGTTCCCATTGGTTTGAACAAGAGAAGAAGGCGTCAGACGCCAAGAAAAAGGTGACGACAAAGGGTGTTAAGGCAACAAAGGCACAAGAGGAAGCGGTAGAGGCAACCCCAGAAGCAACCTCAGGGGCAATTCATGGGCCACGTCATGTGGATGAGAGTGCATAGGGTGATATGATGGCAAAGGATGAAGGTGGACATGACAAGGCTCATGAGGGGGAACGGCGTTCGAAGATGAAATTGCGCCGTCCGGTGGAGACGCAACGCCTATGGCAAAGCTATGCCCACGGACGTTCACGCATGGTCGAAGTAGAGATTAAGAGGAGGCGTGGCTTTAAGGACAAGGGGGGTGTTCTTGGGAGGGGCGTGCGTTGCCTGTGGATGTGAAAGATGGGGCGGACAAGGCGGTGATCTTATCGGACGATGACAGGTCGTCTCGCCCTTCTATCGGTGGGGACGAGAGTCATGAGAGTCCAGCGCACCTTCCTGTCAAAAAAAGGGATAATAAGGGGGATGACAAGGTCGGCGTCGCGGACACACGAGGGGACAGTTCTTCGAATCGCAAGGTGGGGCGTTCGAAGCGTGTGTCGTCGCGTTATGAAAAGCGGGATGACCATGGAATCAATGCGAAGCGTCTTGGCAAATTGACGATTTCTCGTTCTCTGTCGGAGGATGGCGATGAACGGATTGCCTCTATGGCGGCGGTGCGTCGGGCGCGTCAGAAACAGCAAAAACAACGTGAGCAAGCCCAATCTGTGGTGCGGCCAAAGGGGCAAAAATTGTCGCGCGATGTTGTCGTTCCTGAGACGATTATTGTCGCTGACCTTGCGAATCGCATGGCAGAGCGTGGTGCTGATGTCGTGAAGGCATTGATGGGGATGGGGATTATGGCGCGTATCAACGAGCCTATAGACCAGGACACGGCCGAGATTATCGTTGCTGAATTTGGCCATAAGATTAAGCGTGTTTCTGATGCCGATGTCGAGTTAGGGCTTGGTGGCAAGGGGGCTGACGATGACCCTGCATCGTTGCGTCCGCGCCCTCCTGTCGTGACGATCATGGGGCATGTGGACCATGGCAAGACATCGTTATTGGATGCGTTGCAGGATTCCGACATTACGAAAGGTGAAAAGGGTGGTATCACGCAACATATTGGTGCGTATCAAGTCGTCTGTGCAGGGGGTGAGAAGATAACATTTCTCGACACGCCGGGGCATGAGGCGTTTAGCAAGATGCGCGCTCGTGGGGCGACGGTGACAGATATGGCGATCATTGTCATTGCCGCCAATGACGGCATCAAGCCACAGACCATTGAAGCCATCAACCATGCGCAGGCAGCGCATGTGCCTGTGGTGATTGCCGTGAACAAGATGGATGTGGAGGGTGCGAATCCAGAGAAAATCTATGATGATTTGCTTCAGCACCATGTTGTGACGGAGAAGAGGCGCGGTGATGTTCTTGCGTGTGAAATATCAGCGACGAAGAAGCAGAATCTTGACCATTTGCAAGAGTTAATTCTCTTGCAAGCGGGATTGATGGATTTACGCGCTTCTCAAACATGCAGTGTGACGGGGACAGTCATTGAGGCGCGTATGGATAAGGGGCGTGGGACTGTCGTCACGGTTTTGGTTCAGCGTGGCGTTTTGCGTAAAGGGGCGATTTTTGTTGCTGGCCGTCAATGGGGGCGCGTGCGCGCTATGTTAGACCATCGGCAGGTGGCGTTGCATGAAGCCTATCCTTCTCAGCCAGTAGAAATTTTAGGCTGTGATGGTGTCCCGTTGGCAGGTGATGAATTTGTTGTTGTTTCGAGCGAATTGCGGGCAAGAGAGGTTGTGCGTTATCGCTCTCAGCGCAAACGCCATGCCGTCTCTAATGTCCACGGGCCAACGATGGAGGAACGTATGGAGATGTATGCCCGTGAGGTGCAAGAGCTTCCCCTCATTATCAAAGCGGATACTCGGGGTTCTGTGGAGGCCATAGAAGCCATTTTACATCCTCTCATGGAGGAGATGGGATGTCAGCTCAAGATTGTCCATGGCGGTGTTGGCGAGATCAGTGAGTCGGATGTTGACTTAGCGATGACGACAGGAGCGCGTGTTATAGGGTTTAATTTACGTTCCAACCCTATGGCGCGGCGGCTTGCACAAAAGCATGGCGTCGATATTATGAATCACTCGATCATTTACAATATCGTTGAGGATATACGTCACCAGTATTTCGACCAACGTGAAGGCAGTGAAAAAATTAAGGTGCTTGGTAAGGCATCCGTGAAAAAGGTCTTTGATATTGGCAAGGTTGGTAAAGTGGCGGGGTGTCTTGTCGTCGAGGGTGTCGTCAAACTTGGCACAAGAGTGCGTCTTTTACGTGGGGAGGAGACTCTTGTGGAAACATCCATACGCCAACTTAAGAGAGAGAAAGATGACGCGCGGGAAGTCAAGGCAGGGACGGAGTGTGGCATTGCCTTAGAGACGGCCGAAGGCTTGACTGAGGGAGATATTATCGAGTGCTATGTCATAGAATAGCACGCTTTGTCGCGGGCCCACGACATGGATGACATGACACTTTAAGACCGTCACACGGTGGGCGATGAGGGGATTGAACCCCCGACCTTCTCGGTGTAAACGAGACGCTCTCCCAGCTGAGCTAATCGCCCCTCCCCTCTATCTCTTGCAGGCCATACATCCCCCTCACATGCCCCGCCATGATGTCCCCCAGACCATGCGCCCCCTTATGCTCCCTTCTCTCTCCCCCTCTTCCGTTCCTCCTTTTTATCCCCCGACTCCCATCATCATGACTCCCATCATCATGACTTCCATACCCATGACTCCCGTCGTTTTCACGCCACGCCCAAGAGCAGGGTTAAGAGAGAGATGCGCCTTTCCCTCCTAACCCTTTCCCTCATGCCCTCCTCGCTTAGTTGAGGGCTTCTTTGAGGCTTTTGCCGGCTTTAAACTTGGCGGCTTGGGACGCGGGGATATCGATCTCCTGTCCCGTGCTGGGATTGCGCCCCTTGCGCGCCTTCCTCTTACTGACAGAGAAGGTCCCAAAACCAACAAGGCGGACATCATCACCCGATGTCAGGGCCTTCGTGATACAGTCAAAGACGGCATCGACGGCTTTCCCCGCATCAGCCTTACTCAAGCCGCTGGCGTTGGACACGTTGTCGACAAAATCGCTTTTATTCATGCTGTTTTTCCTCCTGATAGATGACGGATGATATGAGAGGGTTATGACAATTTTAGTGTGATAGGCAGAGATGATGAAACATCCCATGCATATGAACGTCTGACATGACACCTCCTTTGTGAGCCCATCATAGCATGGTCTGTCATGGAATGCATAGAAAAAATGCGTGGATATGTTCCTTCTCTCTCTAGTGCGTCACGACGCCCTTTGTCTCTTCTTTCGGGAGAGTGGGGAGTGACGAGTGGGTGCTGAGGTTTTCGGAGGCGAGAGGCTTCAGGGGTTTCATCAGGGCGTGAGAGAAGATGTCATCGGCATGGTGGATGGGGACGATGTCGATAGTCTCTTTGACGGCCTCTGGTATATCGGCAAGGTCTTTCACATTATCGTGCGGGATAAGAATTTTCTTCATATGATGTCGTGCGGCGGCGAGCATTTTTTCCTTGAGGCCGCCAATGGTGAGGATGCGTCCGCTGAGGGTGATTTCACCTGTCATGGCGACATGGCGGTTGACGGGGATGTCTGTCAGGGTGGAGACAATGGAGAGGACGATACCGATGCCAGCGGATGGTCCATCTTTTGGGATAGCGCCTTCTGGAAAGTGGACATGGATATCATATTTTTCGAAGCATTCTGGCGCTATGCCTAAGGCGGGCGCTCGAGAGCGGACGAAACTCATGGCTGCTTGGACGGACTCTTGCATGACATCACTGAGTTTGCCAGTATAAAGGGCTTTTCCTTTGCCGGGCATGGAGACGGATTCGATGGTAAGAATATCACCGCCACTTTCTGTCCATGCCAGTCCTGAGACGATGCCCACAAGGTTATGGGGGTCGGGTTCGTTACGTTGATAATAGGGGACGCCGAGATAGTCTTGGAGATGTTCTTTGTCGAACATCTCAGGCGTCTCTTGTTTGGTGGCGAGTCGATAGATGGTTTTCCGCATGAGTTTTGCGAGTTCGCGTTCCAAGTTGCGCACGCCGGCCTCGCGTGTATAGGCCTGTATCATGTGGCTCATGGCGTCTTGGGATATGGTCCACTCATTCTCTTTAAGCCCGTGCCGTTTTTGTAATTTAGGGATAAGGTGGCGTCTTGCGATTTCTTTTTTCTCTTCTTCTGTGTAGCCTTCTATGCGAATGATTTCCAGTCGGTCCAAGAGAGGCTTTTGCATGGTCAACCGATTGCTCGTTGTGATGAACATGACTTTTGACAGGTCGTAATCGACTTCGAGATAATGGTCGTTAAAGTGCGTATTTTGTTCTGGGTCGAGGACTTCTAGGAGCGCTGACGAGGGGTCGCCTCGCCAATCGACACCCAATTTATCGATTTCATCAAGCAAAAAGAGCGGGTTTGATGTCTTCGATTTTTTCATGCCTTGGATGATACGGCCGGGCATAGAGCCTATGTAGGTGCGCCTATGGCCGCGTATTTCTGATTCGTCATGGACTCCGCCGAGGGAGACGCGTATGAATTCCCGTCCTGTAGCGCGCGCGATCGACTGGCCAAGGGACGTTTTTCCCACGCCAGGTGGTCCCACGAGGCACAAGATGGGTCCAGAGACGCGTTTCGTTCTTTGTTGTACGGCGAGATGTTCCAATATGCGTTCTTTGACTTTGTGTAATCCATAATGGTCTTCATCGAGGATTGTCTTAGCATGTTGGAGGTCTTTATTCTGCGAGGAGTATTTCTTCCATGGGATATCGAGGAGCCAGTCGAGGTAGTTGCGAATGACGTTGGCTTCTGCCGACATCATGCTCATGGAGCGTAATTTTTTGAGGTCATTGAGGGCTTTTTCTCGTGCTTCAGCCGAGAGTTTTGTTTTTTCGATTTTTTGGTGAAGGTCTTTGATGTCGCCTCCCCCGTCTTCGCTGTCGTTGAGTTCTTGCTGTATGGCTTTCATCTGCTCATTGAGGTAGTAGTCGCGTTGGCTTTTATCCATTTGTTTTTTGACGCGTTTTTGGATGCGCTGTTCCACCTTGAGGAGATTGATTTCATGGTGAATTTTCTCTGAGAGAGATTCAAGGCGTTGCGGGACGGATGTTTGAGCGAGCAAGGCTTGTTTTTCTTGGATACGTAGGGGGATGTGTGCGGCGATGGTGTCAGCGCGTTGGGCTGGATCTTCGATTTTGCTGAGGGATGTGAGCATCTCGCTGGAGATTTTTCCGCTTGTCTGTGCATATTCTTGGAAGAGGGTTGTCACGGTTCTCACCATCGCCGTCATGTCATTGTCTTGGGCGGGTGGGCATTCTTGGGCGAGTGGCTGAGCGTGGACTTCGAAGAAATCTTTATTATCGGTGTAAGAGACAATGGTGACGCGTGAAAGTCCTTCCACGAGGATTTTCACGGTGCCATCTGGCAATTCGAGGCACTGCATGATTTTACCAAAGACGCCAATATCGTAGATGTCGTCTGGTGAGGGATTATTATCGTTGACATCTTTTTGTGTGGCAAGAATGAGCCCGGCCTTATTTTTGCGTTCCTCACTGATACAGCGTATGGACTTTTTGCGCCCCACGAAGAGAGGGACGATCATATGGGGAAAGATGACGATGTCCCTCAGGGCGAGGAGGGGGTAAGGCTTTTTAGCGAGCATTGTGTTTGCCATGGGCGTAAGATCTGTTGATGGGTGACGGCGTCCTATTGCTTTGCTCGACTTTTTTCGGCATAGATACAGAGAGGCTTTGTTTTCTCGTCGGCGACTTCTTTATTGATGACAACTTCGACGATACCGTCGTTGCTTGGGACGTCGAACATGGTATCGAGGAGGATATTTTCCATGATAGAGCGTAAGCCGCGAGCGCCTGTTTTGCGTTTTTTTGCGCGTTGGGCGATAATTTGGAGGGCTTCGTCCGTAAAGGTGAGTTTCACGTTATCCATGTGCAGGAGCGCCTGATATTGTTTGACGAGGGCATTGCGTGGTTTTGTGAGGACATTGATGAGGGCTTTTTCGTCCAGTTCATGCATGGTGGCGAGGACGGGAAGGCGTCCGATAAATTCGGGGATGAGCCCAAATTTGAGGAGGTCTTCAGGTTCGATATGTTGCAAGATTGTTTGTGCGTGCTGTTGGGAATGTTCGTGCATATCGGTGCCAAAGCCGATGGCGGTGCCTTTGGTGCGTTCGGTGATGATGCGTTCTAAGCCAGAGAAGGCGCCCCCACAGATGAAGAGGATATTGGATGTATCGACTTGTAAGCATTCCTGCTGGGGGTGTTTGCGTCCGCCTTGGGGGGGAACGGAGGCGATAGAGCCTTCCATAATTTTGAGGAGTGCTTGTTGTACGCCTTCACCGGACACGTCGCGTGTGATCGAGAGGTTATCGGCTTTACGGCTGATTTTGTCGACTTCGTCAATATAGACGATACCTTTTTGGGCCTGTTGCACATCGTGGTCTGCCGCTTGCAGGAGTTTCAGGATGATATTTTCCACGTCTTCCCCTACATAGCCTGCCTCTGTCAGCGTTGTCGCGTCCGCCATTGTGAAGGGGACATTGATCACCCGTGCGAGGGTCTCAGCAATAAGGGTCTTGCCACATCCTGTGGGCCCTATGAGCAGGATGTTGGATTTAGCGATCTCGACATCACTATTTTTCTGTCCTTTATCGAGGCGTTTATAGTGGTTATGGACGGCAACAGAGAGTGTGCGCTTCGCCACATCTTGTCCAATAACGTAATCATCGAGGATGTGGTAAATATCTTTAGGCGTGGGGACCTCGCTGGTATAGCCATTCCCTTGTTTTGTGGCATTTTCTTCGTGGATAATATCCATGCAGAGTTCGATACATTCATCACATATGAAGACGGTCGGTCCTGCGATAAGCTTACGCACTTCGTGCTGGCTTTTACCGCAAAACGAGCAATAGAGGATATTTTTGGAATCTTGAGAGGAGTCTTTAGACATGAATGGCGCGCGCTCTATTGAATGACATTTCTTTATACACCCTCACTATACCTTATGTAACACTTTGCGTCTATAATTCAAGGCGTGGGCAATATGGTATTTATTGATGGGGGCGTTCATATCTTGCGTGTCCATATCGCACAATGTGCGTGCCAATCGTAAGACTTTGTGGTAGGAGCGGGCGGATAGTTTTAAGGTGTCTATGGCATCAGCAAGGATATGTGACTCTTTGTGTCCCAGTGGGGCAATTTCTTCGAGAATTTTTCCGTCCGCTTGGGCGTTAAGATAGAGCGTGTTTAGGTTCATGGTGCGGAATCGTTCCTGCTGTAGCTGGCGTGTTTGTGCGACTCGTTTGGCGATGGTGGTCGAGTTTGTTTGCTGTGAGGGTGTGGGCTGTATGAGTTCTCTGGCATTCAGTTCGGGGACGTCCACATAGAGGTCGATACGGTCATAGAGGGGTCCTGATATGCGGTTTTGATAGGCGCGTATTTTTGTTTTTGTGCATGAGCACTCTACTTTTTCTGAGCCGTGATAACCGCATGGGCATGGGTTCATGGCGGCGATGAGTTGGAATTGGGCGGGATAATGGCAGTGTGCTTTTGCCCGTGCGACGAGGACGAAGCCGCTTTCTATGGGTTGTCGTAGTGCTTCGAGGGTGGAGCGTGAGAATTCTGGCAATTCATCGAGGAAGAGGACTCCTCGGTGGCAGAGGCTCACTTCGCCGGGGCGTGCGAGTTTATCGCCGCCGATGAGGGAGGGGAGCGATGCTGAGTGATGTGGTGCGCGATAAGGTCGTTGAGTGACGATAGACTCTTTAGGCATGGTGCCAGCGAGGGAGTGAATCATGCTCACTTCGAGGGCTTCTTGGGATGACAGGGGTGGGAGAATGGTATGCAGGCGTGACGCCAGCATAGATTTTCCCGCCCCGGGCGAGCCTACCATGAGCATGTGATGTCCTCCTGATGCGGCGATTTCTATGGCGTATTTTGCGTCTTCTTGTCCTTTGATGTCGACAAAGTCTGGCAGAGGGTGGGTGTCTTTTTGCTCACAGCTGTTGATGGGGAGTTGGGGTGGTGCGATGGTTTGCGTGCCGCGCCAGTGATTGACGAGGGCGATAAGGCTATCAGGGGCAAGAATATCCACATGGTCGCCAGCAAAGCGCGCTTCTTGTCCGCATGCATGGGGGCATATGACGCCGTAATCATGGTGGGATGCGAAGAGGGAAGCAGGCAGGACACCGGGGACGGAGGTGATATGGGCGTCAAGGGATAGTTCGCCCAAGGCAATAGCGCCATCGCCATCGGATTGGGGCAGAATCTTCATCTCAAAGAGGAGGGCGAGGGCGATAGGCAGGTCATAGTGGCTTCCTGTCTTTCGAAGGTCAGCGGGGGCAAGGTTGACGATGATACGTTTTGACGGCAAGGCGATGCCTATGGATTGTAATGCTGAGCGGACTCGTTCTCGGGATTCGTCTACGCCTTTATCAGGCAGGCCAACGATTTGGAAGGATGGCATGCCTGCGCCCATATGGGCTTGGACATCAACTTTATGGGTATTTAGGCCAAGAAAGGCGACGGTGGTGGCGCGTGCGACCATGGGTTTAGGCTCTTTTCATGGTATGGGCGAGGTGATCCCAGAAAATATCACAAGGGTCATCGCCACTGATAGCCTGATATTCACGTAATCCTGTGGGTGATGTGATATTGACTTCTGTCAAGGCATGGGCAATGACGTCGATGCCAGCGAAGAAGATACGTTTTTCTTGCAAGAAAGGTTTGAGGTCTTGGCATAGTCTTTTTTCTTGTGGTGTGATGTCACAGGCCTGTGCTGTTCCTCCACATCGTAGATTGGCGCGCATGTCGTGTTGTGCGGGCATGCGCGTGAAGGCGCCGATGCATGTTCCATTGATGAGAAGCAAGCGTTTATCGCCATGGGTGCGTACGGAGTCGAGATAGCGTTGGGCGATGAGGGGTGTGCCATAGCGTGAGAGCAATGTCTCGATGAGGGAGTCATAGTTGGGGTCATCGGGATGGATGAGGAAGATTCCTTCTCCTGCTTTGCCGAAGGGGATTTTGATGATGACCGAGCCATGTTTTTTCCTAAAGGCTTTGAGGTCGGGACTATGCTGGCTGATGATACTGGGTGGTGCATGTTGAGGGAAAAGGAAGGGGATATATTTCTCGGGATAGGAGCGCACTGATGTTGGGTCGTTGATAACGCGGGTATGGCTTGTTTTTTGTAGATAGTCGAGCAGATAGGTGGCGGTGATATAGGCCATATCGAAGGGGGGGTCTTGGCGCATGAGCACGACATCCATCCTATCGAGCTCTGTCTGTTGTCCTTCTTCTTGTTGCCATGTGCCATCAACGGGGACGAGCGGTGAGAGCCATGCCGTCACTTTTTCTTGTAAGGTAAGGCTTTGTGGCTGATAGCAGAAGATGTCGTATTTTCTTCTGTGGGCTGATGTGGCGAGGGCGAGGCTACTATCTTTATGCTGATGGAGATGGTGGAGGGGGTCTATTTGAAAGGCGACACGCATGGGAACACAGAGGTAGCGAGAGGTGGAACAATCCTATAAAGAATGGGAGCGGCGTTGGAATGACGTCATGGTCTCTTGCCAGACATGGGGGATATGGTGGAGGCGGAAGGGTGCTTTGAGAATCATGACATCGAAACGATGTGGTATGGAGCGAAGGTGGGGGAATCGTAGCAAAAAAGCGCGGCTTGCTGCAAGGATACGATATTTTTGTCGGTGTGTGATGATGTCGAGGTCTTGGTTTTGTGTGCGGCGCGTTTTCACTTCGACAAAGATGAGGGTGTGATGGTGGATGGCGACAATATCCAGTTCCCCTTGTGGACATCGCCAATTACGGGCGAGGATACGGTATCCTTTGACGCGCAAGACCAGACGACAGATACGTTCACCATAGAGTCCGAGTACATGGGTGGGAAGGGAAGCAAAAGAAATCATGCACACACGATAAGAATTTTCTATAAGAGATGGTAGGCACGGGCAAGGCGCATACGTTGGGACTGCCGACAGCAAGGGGCGTCTCTGTGTGCGCGCCGATGAGGAGAAGACCATGAGACGAGACAGAGGATGTGAGACGATGATGGCATGGCGGGGGAGGGGTCTATCTTTTTTATGGGGCTGTGCGGTCTGTGTGGGGGTGCTCTTGTCTGTGGGCTATGGAGCGTTGGCGTACGGGGAGGAGGATGATTTTTCCTTTACGGAATTTTTTGGTTTAGGCGATGACGAGGCGACAGATGAGGACATTGATGGCGATATTGTGGAGGGGGTTGATCTATCGGGTAAGAGGAAGATAGGGCTTTTCGTCCCTCTTTCGGGGAAGAATGCGGCATTGGGGCGTGTTTTGTTCGACACGGCGCAGATGGCGCTTTTTGATTTTGCTGGTGGGGATATTGATATTGCCGTCTATGATAGTTTTGATGGTGATGAGGATAAAGTGCAACGTTCTTTTGAACAAGCACAAAAGGATGGCGTTGAGGTGATCGCTGGTCCTCTGTTTGCTCACTCTGTGGAGGCATTGGCGAGCTTGGCGAGGGCGGAGCGTATTCCTCTTTTAGCCTTTTCTTCTGATGCCAGCAAAGCCGATAAGGGCGTCTATATCATGGGCTATCGGGTGGAGGAAGAGATTAACACCATTGTTGCCTATGTGCGTGGGCGTGGTTTTTTGCGTTTTGCTCTCTTGGCGGAGGATACGCCTTATGGCCATTTGATTGACGAGACATTGGATGTGGCGACAGACATTTATGATGCCAACTACACGCGTAAAACGCTTTTCAGTGGGGATATTAAGGATATAGGTCCTTTGGTTGAGGTTTTTTCCGACTATGTGGGGCGTGAGAATTTTATCCAGAAGCAATTGGACGCCTTTGGGTTGGACGAAGAGAATGACGCCCATCAGGGTCTTATTAACGAGGTGAGGGACATGGCGACGTTGCCTTTTGATGCTGTTCTTGTGCCTCTTCACGGGCAGGAGCTTGTCAGTGCCATTGCGTTTTTAGCCTTTTATGATGTGACGAATACGCGGGTGCGTTTTCTTGGCACATCCTTATGGGAAAACAGGGCATTTTTGAACGAGCCACTCTTGCGAGGGTCGCTTTTTGTGGCGACAGATATCGAAAAGAGACAGAAATTCACGGAACAATTTACCGCCGCCTTTAAGCGCGAGCCACCAAAGGTCGCCAGCATTGTCTATGACACTGTCGCCATGATTGTGGGGTTAATGCAACGCCATGGCAGGGTTGAGGACGAGCATCTCATCATCGAGGAGGGTTTTGATGGTGTCAACGGGCTGTTTCGCTTGCGCGCTGACGGCACTGTGGAGCGCGCCTACCATGTCTATGGCATGGCATCATCTGGTTTTACGTTAATTCATAAGGGCATTGAGACATTTCAGCCTGAGGGTCCTGATGACGAGGACTCGTCTCTGCTAGGAGGTCTATGATAAGGGCGTCTTGAAGCAAGAAGCCCTTTTTGCTGAGGCGCATATGGTATGCGGGGGCGTTTCCCATCCCTTGTGTTTTCGTCATGTGGAGGAAGCCTTGTCGTTGTTGCGCCTCGACGACGTCGGGACGGATAAGGCGATATATGGGCATGTTGAGGGCGCGTGTCAGTGGTGTGAGCGCTATGCCTTTCGTCAGACGCAACCCCATCGAGAGATATTCTATGGCATATTGGCGGGCGGTAAGCGCGTAAACTGTCGAGCGTCCATGCCCTTTGTCGTGACATGCGCGTTGCCAATGGCGAGGATGTTTATGATTTTCTAAGGCGTAACGTATGGTCTTGTCTTGGGACGATATGGTGAGTCGGCTATGGGCGCCGGGCCCTATACCGATATAGTCGTGGCTCTGCCAATAGCCTTTATTATGGTGGCATTGCGTTGTCCTATGGGTGCTGTAGTTAGAGATTTCATAGCGATAGAAGCCATGGGCTTTGAGCGTGTCTTCTGTGCATGCATCGATACGTCGTTGCATGGCCATCGAGGGGGGAGACCATAATTTTTTTTGGAGCGCTTTATGGAAGGGTGTTTTTTCCTCGATGGTGAGTTGGTAGACGGACAGGTGGTGCCATGGCAAGGAGGCGATGGCGGAGAGTTCTTTGTGCCATGTGCGGGGCGTATCACAGGGAAGGCAACTGATAAGGTCGCAACTTGCCGTCCCCTGATGGCGAAGGATGGCGTCGAGGCTATGGTGAATATCGTCAATGGTGTGGGTGCGTCCAAGGAATGCCAGTCTTTTTTTGTCATAGGCTTGTCCGCCTAAGGAGATACGTTGCGCCCCAGCTGCCATGTAATGTCGTATGCGTCTATGGTCTTGGGGATTTGCCTCTAGGCTGATTTCTATGTGTGGCGAGCATTGCCATAGTTGGTGACATGTAGCGATTATGGACGAGACGATATGATATGGCATGATGGAGGGTGTTCCGCCACCAAAGAAGATGCTTTCTAGCCTCTTGTGTTTTGTGCTTTGGGCGTAGCATGTGAGTTCTTGTATGAACGCATGGAGGATAGCCTCCTCATCAAGGGAATGCGGATGGGGGGCGAGATGGACGTTAAAATCACAATAGGGACATTTTTTCTCACAGAAGGGCCAGTGGACGTAAATGCTGAGGGGTGCGTTCTCAGTCTTTTGCCTTGTGCCATCTCTGGGGGGCATGGGTGGGGCATCACGAGAAGACGGCATCATGCCAGAGCCGTAAGGCGCGTTGTCGGTGGGATAAAGGTTGCTTTTCTGCCACCTCCATTTCGGCAAATGTTTTATGACTGCCTTGAGGGATAAACATGGGGTCATACCCAAACCCTTTTTTTCCCTTTGGTGGCCAGCAGAGCGTTCCTTCGATGGTGGCAACAAAAAATTGTGTTTTTTGTTGCTGTGGCGTCACCCAAGCAAGGGCGCAAACGAATCGCGCCTTTCGATTTTTGCTGTCGCCCATGTCTTTATGGAGTTTTTGCATGGCGTAGGCGAAGTCTCTTTTTTGTGTGCTGGGATGGAGAGCATAGCGCGCTGAGTAGATGCCGGGACGACCCTGTAGGCATGCGACTTCGAGTCCCGAGTCATCGGCAAGGCACGGCATGGCGCAAGCGCTGAAGGCATGCTGTGCTTTCAGGGCGGCATTGCCTTCGAAGCTTGAGGCGTTTTCTTCGGGTTCAGGGATGTCTAAATCTTTGAGGGAAAGAACATCGATCCTCTGGGACATCAAAAATTGACGTATTTCGATAACTTTTCCTATATTATGGCTAGCGATGACGATATTTTTTATCATGGTGTTAGCGCAGGAGAGAGGCTCGTAAAGGGGAACTATCGTGTCAGTAGAGGAAAGACATAGGTCGACATCCGTTGTCAACAGCGCATTTGTTTCTCGTCATATGGCGGGTGAGAGGATTTTACAGCGGATGGATAGTCGTGCGCGTGATATTTTCCGTATTGTTGTTGATTATTTTTTAGAGACAAACAGTCCTGTGGGGTCGGATATGGTTGTCTCTCGTCTTGAGGGGCGTCTATCATCGGCGACGGTGCGTCATGTCATGTCTGCTTTACAGGCGGAGGGTTTATTTTATTCTCCCCATTGTTCGTCGGGGCGTCTTCCGACAGATTTAGGTTTGCGTCTTTTTGTCGAGGGGATTTTGGAGGTGAAGCCCTTAGATCGAGCCATTGTTTCTCACATTGAGAGGACGCTCGAGAAGGAGGCGGATAAGAAGCGCATCGATGGTGTGTTGGAGGATGCTGGCGATGTCGTGTCTGCCTTGTCCCATAGTGCGGCGCTGGTGATGGTGCCAAAGCAAGATGTGACGATAAAGCACATCGAGTTTGTCCCATTGCAAGACGACAGAGTCTTGGTCGTTGTCGTTGCCCATGATGATACGGTGGAGAACAGGCTTATTCGCGTGCCGTCTGGCTATAGGCGTTCGTCTCTTATCGAGGCTGGTAACTATTTGAATGCGCGTCTTTGTGGCTATACCCTCCATGAGGGTTTAAAGAAAATAGAGCGTGAGATTAAGGAACAGCGGAGTCAGTTGCATGCCCTTGCTCAGCATGTCATCACATTGGGCTTTGCCACGTGGTCTGGTGACGGGAGTAACCGCCTTATCATACGTGGGCAGGCGGCGTTGATTGATGACATTCATGTGACATCGGATATAGAGAAGATAAGGCATCTGATCAGTGCTTTGGAGTCTGGCGAGAATTTTCGCACTCTTCTTCGTTTGGCGGCGCATGAGGATGGCGTAAAAATCTTCATCGGTGCGCATCACCCCTTATTTAATCATGCGGGCTGTTCGTTGGTGGTATCACCTATTCACAGCACAGAGGAGGAGTCTATCGTTGGCGCTGTGGGGATCGTTGGTCCTTCGCGTATGAATTATGGGCGTATGATTGGTATTGTGGAATACACGGCACAATTTGTGAGTCAACTTATCGATAAACGGTTACGTAAGAGCTTATAGGAGACACATCATGACACAAGGAAAACAAGAAGAGCGAGGCGAAGAGTCTCAGCAAGGGCTTGGGACAGAGGGCGCGCAGGCACAAGACAATGGTGTGACGCCAGAGGAGAGGGAGTCTATAGCGGCTGACGGCCATGGTGATGGGGAAGGGGTTGACGAGGCATCATCTGAGGGGGATGGTGAGGAGACTCTCGAGTCTCTCAGGGAAGAACGGGAGAAACTCAAGGATAAGTTGTTGCGCGCCATTTCTGATGGTGAAAATGAACGTAGGCGTTTCGAGAAAGACCTTGCTGAGAAGTTGAAATACGCGCACACAGCATTTGCGCGCGATGTGTTGACGTTAGCGGATGGTTTCACAGCGGCCTTAGAGCAAGGACGCAAGACAGACATGCGTGTGGGTGAGAATTTCAGCACATGGTTTAAGGGGTTAGAGACGATTTCCCGTGATTTGGAGCAAACATTGCGCGCTTCTGGCATTGAGGTTGTCCATGCTGAGGTGGGCAAGCCTTTCGACTATCGTTGGCATGAGGCGGTATCGCAGACGGCGGAAGGTGATGGCGAAGAGGGCAGTGTCGTTCGTCAGTTGCGCTGTGGCTATAGGATTTATGATAGGCTTTTGCGTCCGGCGATGGTTGTCGTGAAAGAGAAAGGGACGCCTGAGGGACAATGAGTGAGGGACAATGAGCAAAGAGGTTGATTTTTTTTCGTCTTTTCCTATGTTATCGGTATCATAGATGGGGCGTATCATAAACAGCTGATAAGCATGGAAGAAGGAGCAGGATAGAGATGGCAAAAGCGATAGGTATTGATTTAGGGACGACAAATTCCTGTGTAGCGGTTATGGAGGGGCGTGAGGCGCGCGTGCTTGAGAATTCGGAAGGGGGAAGGACGACACCCTCTATGGTAGCGAGGACGAAGGATGACGAGTTGTTGGTTGGGCAGGCAGCGAAACGTCAAGCCGTCACCAATCCTGAGAATACCCTTTTTGCCATCAAACGTCTCATTGGGCGTCGTGCCGATGACAGGGTCGTGTCGAAGGATAAGGACATGGTGCCTTATAAAATTGTCAAAGGCGATAATGGGGATGCGTGGGTCGAATTTGGCGGCAAGAAGGAATCGCCCAGTCAGGTGAGTGCGACCATATTACGCAAGTTGAAGGAAGATGCCGAGGACAGGCTGGGGACGAAGGTGACACAAGCTGTCATCACCGTGCCAGCTTACTTTAATGACGCTCAGCGTCAGGCGACAAAGGATGCTGGCAAGATAGCGGGCTTAGATGTTTTGCGTATCATCAACGAGCCGACGGCGGCGGCTCTTGCCTATGGGTTAGACAAGAAGAATGCGTCTAAAATTGCGGTTTATGATTTAGGGGGTGGTACGTTTGACATCTCTATTTTAGAGATAGGCGATGGCGTTGTTGAGGTGAAGTCGACCAATGGCGACACATTTCTAGGTGGCGAGGATTTTGATAAGAAGATTATCGATTATCTCATAAGCGAATTTAAGAAGGATACAGGCATTAATTTGCAAGGCGATAAGTTGGCGTTACAGCGCTTAAAGGAAGCGGCGGAGAAGGCAAAGATAGAGCTCTCGTCTCAGCAACAGACGGAGATTAATCTTCCCTTTGTCACGGCTGATGCCAGTGGTCCTAAGCATCTCAATGTGCGCATGAGCCGTGCCACATTGGAGTCGTTGGTTGAGGAGTTGGTCGAGAGGACGATGGCGCCTTGCAAGGCGGCGTTATCTGATGCGAATCTTAAAGCGAGTGATATTAACGAGGTTATTTTGGTTGGTGGCATGACGCGCATGCCAAAGATTTTTTCTAAGGTGAAGGAATTTTTTGGGCGCGAGCCTCATCGCGGCGTCAATCCCGACGAGGTGGTGGCGATGGGGGCGGCGATTCAGGCGGGTGTCTTACAGGGGGATGTGAAGGATGTTCTTCTTCTCGATGTGACGCCGCTTTCTCTGGGCATTGAGACGTTGGGCGGTGTGTTTACGCGCTTGATTGAGCGTAACAGCACCATTCCCACGCGCAAGAGTCAGGTTTTCTCTACCGCTGAGGATAGTCAATCGGCCGTGACCATTCGTGTGTTTCAGGGGGAGCGCGAAATGGCGCAAGACAATAAGCTCTTAGGCCAGTTTGACCTTATTGGCATTCCGGCGGCGCCTCGTGGCGTGCCACAGATTGAGGTGACATTCGATATTGATGCCAATGGCATTTTTAGCGTGTCAGCGAAGGATAAGGCGACGGAGAAAGAGCAGAAGATGCGTATTCAGCCGTCTGGAGGACTATCCCAAGAGGATATTGAGCGTATGGTGCGCGAAGGGGAGCAATATGCGGAGCAAGATAAGAAGAAACGCGAAGAAGTCGAGACAGCGAATCAGGCTGATGCCTTGATCCACTCTACAGAGAAGACACTTAAGGAGGTTGAGGATGATGTGGATGACGATACGAAAGCTGCTGTTGAGAAAGCCATTGACGCCTTGCGTTATGTGCGTAAGGAGGGGAAGGCGTCGGAGCTCAAGGAAAAGATGGAGGCATTAGCGCAAGAGGCGATGCGTTTGGGCGAGTATGTCTATAAGAAAGCGCAAGAGAAGGGTGATGCGCAAGGGGGAGAAGAGGGCATGGAGAGTCGTTCCCCAGAGTCAGATGTCCTTGAGGGCAACTATGAGGACGTGACATCGTCTCAGAAAGAGGGGGATGATAAGAAAGGGAAAGAGAAAGAGCAGAGCTAAGATCGTGGCAGGTGATGGGTTATGAGTAAAGACTATTACGAGACGTTGGGGGTTGGGCGGGGTGATTCCGATGATGCTATACGTAAGGCGTATCGTTCCCTTGCCATGCGCTATCATCCCGACCGCAACCCTAACGACAAAAAGGCGGAAGAGAAATTCAAGGAGATTAACGAGGCCTACGAAGTGCTCAGCGATGAAGAGAAGAGAGCGCACTATGACCGTTATGGGGCAGTCCGTGGCGGTGGTGGCTTTAATGGCGAATTTGATATTGCCAATGGCTTTGCTGGCATTTTTGAGGAGATGTTCGGTGAGGATATGGGGTTTGGTTCTCCTATGGGGCGGCAGGCGCGTCGGGCGAGAGGGCGCGATGTCGAGAGGGGGGAGGATTTACGCTATAATATGACGATGACTCTCGAGGAGTCTTTCCATGGGCTGGAGCGTCAGATTCGCATGAATGTGCCAGCCCAATGTGATGCGTGTGGTGGCTCTGGCGCTGAGGGCAATGCATTTTCTATGTGTCCTACGTGCAATGGGACTGGCGTTTTGCGTATGCAGCAAGGTTTTTTTAGCGTTCAGAAGACGTGTCACCGTTGTCATGGCACGGGAAAAATCCGTAAGAAGATCTGTCCTGTATGTCATGGCAGTGGCCGAGTCATCAAGGAGCGTATCCTGAATGTCATGATTCCTCCCGGCGTTGATAATGGCAACCGTATTCGCCTTCAGGGGAAGGGAGCGAGTGGTTTGCATGGCGGTGGGCATGGCGACCTCTATATTTTCATTAAGGTGCAAAAAGATTCGCATTTTGAGCGCCATGGCAATCATCTCTCCATGAAATTGGGGTTATCGGTGGATGAGGCCGCATTAGGCTGTGAGAAAGAAGTGAGAGGCATTGATGGTAAGAAAATCCCCGTGCGCGTTCCATCGGGGACACAACCGGGGCAGAAATTCACCTTACGCGGTGAGGGTATGACAAAACTCTCTAGCAAGGGACAGCGGGGTGATTTAATCTTGGAAGCCATGATAGAGATTCCAACAAATCTCAACGACGAACAGAGGGAGTGGTTTCGGCGTTTGGGTGGCTTATCGGATTCGAAGACATAGTCTGTGGTGTAGAGTCTTCGATGCATGCGCGCTACAGAGAACGGCACGACCCTCTACGAATAGGGGTGACGGGGGCGTGTGGTTACATGGGAAGCACGCTGGTACGAGAAGTCTTGGCATGGGAAGCGATGGCGGGGGAAGCGAGAGGGGACACAAAAGGAGGGGACGAGGGTGAGAGAAGGGGGGGCGTGTGCTTGTCGGCAGTCCTAGAGAGGGAGGGACATCCGTTGGAGGGACGTGATATTGGGGCGTGGGTTGGCGTTGGTGAATGCGGTGTTTGTGTCGGTGATGACATTGCCTCTTTTGTCGATAGGGTCGATGCGGTGATGGATTTTTCGTCACCAGACCATAGTGTTGTGCTGTGTGAGCATATCATGAGGAGAGGGGGTATTCATATCATGGGGACGACGGGGTTTACTGAGAAGGATGATCGCTCGATAAACGCCCTTATGTCTCGTCATAAGAAACAGGGTGGTGTCATTGTTCGCGCTGCTAACATGAGTGTGGGTGTGAATCTGTTAGGCATGTTGACGCAACAAGCGTCATCCATTCTAGGCACAGATTTTGACATAGAAATTTTTGACATTCACCATAGGCGCAAGGTGGATGCTCCATCAGGCAGTGCGTGGTTTTTAGCACAAGCGGCGGCGAAAGGGCGCAAGAAGGAGACATTGAAGAAAAAGCAGGACGTGTTAGCGTTTCGTTGGGGTCGTGGCCCATCGAGGGACGAGGGTAAGATAGGGTTTGCGTCTTTGCGTGGTGGTGATATGACGGGGACGCATACCGTCTATATGTTGGGTGATGGTGAGACGCTGGAGCTCACGCACCGCGCCCAAGACCGCACCATTTATGCAAAAGGCGCTATGCGCGCTGTGTTATGGGCAAGGACACAGGATGCGGGGCTCTACACAATGGCGGACGTCTTGCGGGATATGTGGCTATCACAAGGAGAGGGACATGAGGGGAAGGGATGAGAGGAAGGGCGAGCATTGACCTAGTGCTTTGATCGTTTGTGGTCTGTCCATCGCTGTTTTTTGAGTTGGGACAAGGCGTTTGTGAGGCTTGTCTGATGATGTTGGGGGCTGAGCTTTGTTGCGAGAATAAGACGTGTGGCGTGGAGAGCCGTATGGACGCTATGAGAGCGCACGGCATTGAGCGCATTCTGTTCCAGCGTGTGTCTACGGGCTTGGGCTAATTTTTTTTGTTGTGCGATGAGCATGTCTGTCTGTGCCTGTGCCTCTTGTCGGTATTGTTGCGCCTTTTCTTGGGCGTCCTGTAGGGTTTTGTTTGTTTGTTGGACTGCTTTCTCGTATTTGTCTGTGATGTCATCGAGGGCGGTTCTTGCTTCATAGGCAAGTTGCACGGCTTCATGAATATCTTGGGCGATTTTTTCGCTGTAGTTGTTGAGGATATTGGTGAAGGCTTTCTTGAGGGGACGAAAGGCGATGATGACAAAAATGACAAAGGCGACGGTTGTCCATGTGGATGGATTTTGGAGATATGCCTCTATCTCTTGCGCGCTCTGTGGTGCGTGGGGGATAGCGTGTAGGAGAGGCATAAGAAGCGTGTCGAGCATGGTCTTGTCTGTTGTTGGGGGATATGTTCTGTCTTCGTCTTATCTTGTGCGTTATTGATGGAGCTTCTCTAATGTTTCCTGTGCTTCCTGTTCGGTGATAGAGATGTGGGCTGTCTTGTCAAGGAGTGAGACGACAATCTGTGCCATGTCTTTTTGTAATTGGGCGTGTGCTTCTTTTTGTGTTGTGCGAAGTTGTTTTTCTGTGCGTTCCATATCGCTGTGCAATTGCGCTTTGAGGGCATCGAGTTTTTCTTGGCGTAAGGCGAGCATGTCTTCCTTTTCTTTTTGGAGGATTTTTTGCGTTTTATCCTGTGTTTCTTGGATAAGTGCGTGATATGCCTCTTGTTTTTTTGTGGCTTCGCTATGCCACATCCTTGCCTGGTTGAGGTGATGTTCGATATGTTCTTGTCGCTTCTGCATGATGGCTTCGACCTGTGGCATCAGGTAGCGGCGCGTGAAAACATAGAGGGCGGACGCCACAAGGAAGAGCCATAGGATTTGACTGGGGTAAAATGTTGCGTCAAGTTGGGGCATGGGTTACCACCTCTTCCGTTGGGCGTCCGTCTTTTCTGTTTTCGCGCTTATCCGTAGAGGATAAGGAAAGCGATAAGGAGAGCATAAAGGGCGACGGCTTCCACGAGTGCGAAGCCGAGGAGGGCGCGCGGGAAAGCCGAGTCGGCGGATGCGGGATTGCGTGCGATGGCATCGACGAGGGCGGCAAAAATATGCCCAATACCCGCCCCGACACCACCCAAGCCAACGACGGCAAGGCCTGCTCCGATGAGTTTTGCTGCTTCAATATCCATAATCAAGCTCCTGTCATAAGGGGTTAGTGTGATAGATGTCTTCGCCTAGTGGAGATTCAAGGCATCGCCCAGATAGAGGCAAGACAAGACGGCAAACACATAGGCTTGTAGAAACGCCACAAGCAATTCGAAGGCCGTTAATGCCACATCGAGTGCCAAGGGGACGATACCACCGATGCCAAGGACAAAGACAAAACTGGCAAAGACCTTAAGCATAATATGTCCCGCCATCATATTGGCAAAGAGACGCAAAGACAAGCTCACGGGACGCGAGAGATAAGAAATCATCTCGATCACAACCATGAGAGGAAGCATGAGCTTAGGCACACCAGAAGGGACGAAGAGCAATAAAAAGCGCCATCCATGCGTGACAATACCGAGCAAGGTCACGAAGAGGAACACAAAAATGGCGAGAGCAAAGGTGACGATGATATGGCTTGTGAATGTGAAACTGCCGGGGATGAGGCCTAGCAAATTGCCAAACAGGATAAAAGTGAAGAGGGTAAAGATGAGGGGGAAATAGGGAAGCGCCTTATCACCAGCATTGTCTCGAAGCATGGAGGCAATGAATCCATACATTTGCTCCATGAGGGATTGCCCTCCCTGTGGAACGAGGGCTGGCCGACGCATAGCAAGGAAGGCGATGAGCATGACGAGGGCGGCGCTGGCCAGCATAGCGGCGGCAGAATTGGTGAGGGAGAGGGGAAAGCCACCCACCTCGATAGAGGGGCTCAAGGGGGTGATGGTAAATTGCTGTAACGGATTGGATGCCATGACACGATGTTTTAGACAA
Organism: Alphaproteobacteria bacterium GM7ARS4; assembly: GCA_014332745.1. Taxonomy (NCBI): domain Bacteria; kingdom Pseudomonadati; phylum Pseudomonadota; class Alphaproteobacteria; species Alphaproteobacteria bacterium GM7ARS4. The sequence continues at coordinate 147,404 of JACONL010000002.1, forward strand.
CAATGTTGGTGATGGGTGACGACATCAGTGGCAATGATAGACGCAACCACCATATCGGCGGTCACAATGACAATTCGATGCGTTTGTCCCTCCGCTATGGGCGATGGGCATAGTGTCTGCCACCGCCTCCACGCTCTCATGGTGCATGCTGTTGTGAGGCATAGGCGTCACAAGAAAATAAAAGACAAGGGTGATCATGTATGGGGTCCATGTGTTCTTTTGTGGGCGTTTCTTTGCGGGGTTTCCTTGTGGGTTTTCTTGATAGGATGTCCTTATAGATTTTTTTGCGCTTGCTCCACCCTGCTACTCTATGTTTTTTTATGGGCGCGTGTCAACCATATCATGGTGGTATTTCTTAGGCGCTATGGCTTGTGTCGTGAGAGGGTGCGCCAGAGGCTGAGGAAGCCCGCGGCGCTCCCAAGGAAAAAGAAGAGAATAAGAAAGAGGGGTTTCATGTCGAGCCATGTGTCTAGCTGGATACCGATAAAGACGCTGACAATGAGGGGGGCGAGCATATCGCTGGCACAGCGCCATAGGGATGCCTGTCCTTTGGGTGGTGGTGAGGCCTGTTGATGGTGCTTGTGTTGTGCCTTGATGATGGCGTTGTCGAGGTCGTGGAGGCTTCGTTTTGTCATGCGCGCTCTTTGTTGTATGGGGTTGGTTGTGAGGTGGGTGAGGTCATGCCTGTTCCATAAGGGCTTCGGCTTTGTTGAGGTTTACGTGGACGCATTGTGAGACGCCCGGTTCTGCCATCGTGATTCCGTAGAGATGTTCCATAGCGCGCATGGTGATGATATTGTGCGTGATGACGATGAAGCGTGTTTTGAATTCTTTATTGATGTTGCGTAAAAAAGCGCAGAGTTTTTCTGTATTATGGTCGTCGAGGGCGGCATCGACTTCGTCAAGGATACAGATGGGAGGAGGTTTCACGAGGAAAAAGGCGAATATCAAGGCGAGGGCGGCGAATGTTTTTTCGCCTCCCGAGAGGAGGCTGATACGTTGGAGTTTTTTGCCGGGGGGTGTGACAAAAATATCAACGCCAGATTCGAGCAGGTCTTGATGGTCTGTGAGCTTCATAGATGCTGTTCCCCCCCCGAAGAGTTGGCGAAAGATTTTTTTAAAATGGGTATTGCTCTCTGTGAAGGCTTTGCGTAGTCGTTGTCGGCTTTCGTTGTTGATACGGGTGATGGCGTTGTGCAGTTTGGCGATGGCGTGAGTCATATCGTTATATTCTTGTTCGATATGTGTCCGTTCCTTTTCGATGGCGATGAGTTGCTCTTCGGCAAGGAGATTCACGTTGCCTAAGGACTCCCTTTGTTTTTTGAGACGTTCTAGCGTTTCTAGTTGGCGGGCGCTGTCCTTGTCGGATGGTGGTCGCATATCATGGGAAGAGTGATGCATAAGGGTTTCGGCTTCTATGCCGTATGTGATGGTGAATTCCCGTTCTTTTCTTTTCTTGTGTTCGAGGGCTGTCGTGAGGTCTTGCTGTGTTGTTGTCTGTTGACGTTGGACGGCTTTGAGCGTTGTATCGATGTCTCTTTGTCGGCGTTCTATCGTCTGGCATTCTGCCTGCATGTCTAGCAGGAGAGGCTTGATGGCGAGACTCTTTTTTTCCCATTGATACCATGCGACGTCCAGTGTCTTTTTCTGTTTGGCGAAGTGAGCGGGCATTCCTCTATGCTCTATGGCGTGTTTTTGTGATTCGTCCCACCTTTTTTTCACAATCCTTTGGTGTTCCATGACCTTTTTTTTGCGCTGTTCCCATGCATCGATATTGTTATGGTGCTCTTGTTTTTGCTGTGTGTAGAGGCGGGCGTTGTGTTCTTGATTCTGTAGGCGATGTTTTTTTTCGAGATACGCTTGTTCTAGTGTTTCGAGGGGCGTTTTGTTGATGATGGCGGATGCCTGCTCGATGGCGGCATCGATGAGAGGGCGTTCTTTGGCGATGGCCGTTTGTTCTTGTTGTGCTTGTCGTTTTTGTTGTTCTTGTGCTTCATGGTCTCTTTGTGCTTGCTGACAAAGGAGGGTTTTTTCTTGGTCGTCAGCATAGGCGCGCTCTAATGTGGCGCGCGCTTGGTGATGGTGTGCTTGGGCGTCTTCTTGTTGTTTTTGTGCGTCTTTTATCTTGTGGGCGAGTGTTTTCTGTTGGCGGTAGAGTTGTTCGAGTTCCTGTGTTTGGCGTTTGGACCATGATGTGGAGGGGTGAGCGGGGTCTTTTTTGGCATAGCCATCCCATCGCCAGAGACTCCCTTCTTTGGTAACGAGGCGTTGTCCGGGCTTGAGGCTCTGATGGAGGGTGTGGATATGTGGATTATTTTCTTCGACGACGCCGGTATAGAGGAGGCGTCTGTGTGTGTAGGGCGGGCTCTTCGTCACATAGTGATAGAGGCTCTTGATGCCGGGGGGGAGTGGGGGAGGCGTATCTTGATTGTCCCATGTATGCCAGTGGCATGGGTGCGTGCTATCGCTGGAGGCATCGAGGCTATGGTCATCAAACGCCGCGTCGAGGGCCTGTTCATACCCTTGCTGTACGGCGATGGCATGGGATTGCTTATGGGGCTGAGCATGGGGTTGCCTGTTTTTGGATAGATTGGCGCTGTGCCATTGTTCGAGGACGCTTATTTTGTCAGCGATACGTGTGCGTTCGCTGCTGAGGGCATGGGCATGGGCGTTGGTTTTTTGGGCATGCTGTTCGGCTTGCGTCAGGGCATGCTTCGAGGCGTTGAGGTGTCTTTCGCTGGCGTCTCGTTCCTGCATGGCGCGGGCATAGCGCTGTTTCCTATCATCTATGGTTGCTGTTTTTTCATGGGTTGCGAGGTCGTGTGAGAGTGTTTGTGCTTTTTTTATGAGGGCGTTCTTTTTTTCCTCCATATGGGCGAGCGTTTTTTGTGCCTCGAGGAGTGCGCGCCTTTCAGCATGGAGGCGCCGTTCCAGTTCTGTGAGGGCGTGGGTCTCTTGTGTGTTGTGTGATGGTGCGGGATGTTCGCGTTGCCAGAGGCGATAGGCGTTTTGTTTCTCCGTGAGCACTGCTTGTATGTCTTCTAACTCCTGTTGGGTGTGTGTATATTCTTGCTCGCTCTCCTTGAGGTGTTTTTCAATGATATGCTGTTGTTGGGCGTGATATTTTTCTTGTGCGGTATGCTCATGGCGTTGGCGTTCTAGCTGTTGTTTTTCTGTTTGTATGTCCTGTTGGACTTTTTGGTAATGGTCTCTTTTTGGTGCGATGGCATCATAACGTTTCTGTAGGTCTTTTTTTTCTTTTTCGAGCTGTTGGCGTGTCTCATTGTGTGCGCCCATGCGTTGGTGATGTTGTGCCCAGTGATAGTGCGCTCTCTGCCATTGCTGATAGAGATAGAGTCGTTCGGCTTCCCGTAAGGTATCCATGAGCGTTCGGTAGCGTTTTGTGTGTTTTGCTTGCCTTTGGATGTCGTGATGGCGTGTTTTCAGCTGCTGTAATGTTTCTTGGATATGTTGGAGATTTTTTTCGCTTGCTTGGAGGCGTTGTTCAGCTTCTGTGCGTCTTATGTTGAGTCCGCCAATGCCAGCGGCTTCTTCTAACATGGTCCGTCTTGCTTGAGGTGTATTTTGTATCAATTGGACAATGTCGCCTTGTCCTATCATCATGGAGGAGCGCGCATGGGTGGCGGAGTCGGCAAAGAGGAGTCGCACATCGCGGGCGCGCACGATGTCGTTGTGACATCGCCATGTGGAGCCTTTCGAGCGTTCTATGGAGCGTGTGATATGGATTGTCTTTTGTTTGATAGGGAAGGTTGTGTGCTGGGTATCAACATGGCTGAGGGATAGGGTGACTTCGGCGATATTGCGAGGGGGGCGCTGTTGTGTGCCAGCGAAGATGACATCGTCCATATCGCCGCCACGGATATATCTGGGGGCGGTTTCGCCCATGACCCAGCGGATAGCGTCGACGATATTGCTCTTACCGCACCCATTGGGACCGACAATGGCTGTGAGTTCGGGGTGAAACGTTAGAGTGCAAGGCTCATAGAAGGACTTAAAGCCGACAATCTCTAATCTATCGAATTCCACAATGGGTGTTGTATCTTGAAAGGGCTTTTTGTCGCCTTAGCGTCCTTGGCTCTTTTTCCATGCTTCTTCGAGGGCAATCCCTAAGTCCGACACGGTGACGGGGCCTTCATATTTTGTGTCGTTGCCGTTGACACGAATGATCAGTGTGGGTGTGGCGTTGATTCTATAGGCTTTTTCGCCATCTTTTCGTTCTTGGAGGATGGCGTCTTCTAAGCCTTTATTGCCAACACAGCGTTGAAAGTCGTCCCCGTTGATACCGCCCACATTGGCGATCCGCACGAGAGCGACCAACGGATCTTCGGCCCGTGTCCATATGGGCTGTTGTTGGTAGAGCACCTTGAGGAAGTGAAAGAACCGCTCGTTACCGCTACAACGTGCGAGCATAGAGGCGCGCACAGCATAGAGGTCGAGAGGAAAATCACGATAAATGAGTTTGACCTTTTTCGTCTCTATGAATCTCTGTTGGATGGAGGGGAGGACATTATTATGGAAATTCCCACAATGCCCGCATGTCAGAGACGCGTATTCTATAAGGGTGACAGGCGCACTTGGGTCCCCCAAGACTTTCTCTGTCATCGCCTCTAGCGTGTCAGCGATGGTCGCATGGGCTTCCTGTAAGCTGATGACAACAGCATGGGATGTCTTGTCGATGGGTGCGCGTTCGACGTGAAAAGCAACCATGAACACAGCAACGGCTAAAGGGTAAGTGCATAGGCGTTTCATCAATTATCCTCCAAAAATGCGTTAACGTAAGACTCCATAAGGACATGGGGAACACACAGAGACCATAAGCTTTTTTATCGTGTCATGCAAGTCACGAAGCATGGCAGGGATATTTTTACTGAGGGAGAGAGGGGGCGGGCATGAAAGGGAGAGGGTCTTTGAGGAGTTCTGTGAGGAAGGCATGGCGTTCGTCATCTGGCAAGGTGAGGACAAGGGTTTCGAGGGCGTCGTAGGCGTGGTCTATCCTGTCCGTGAGACTATCTCGCCATTGGCGGTAGGTATGGCGTAAGGCTTGTTGGTCGATGGTTTTGGCGGTGAGGAGAGAGCGCATCGTTTCTATCATGTGTGGCGCGATGGTGGCGTTGTATGTGTGCATGCTTCCTCTTATGGTGCGGAGCGTGTCATGGAGTTGTGCTTGGGATTGTGTGCTGAGGCGCGTTTGCGCGTCTTGGAATCGCCTATGCATGCGGTACATGACGAGGAGAGGCGATTGTGCGTTGTCGAAGGCATCGCCAATTTTGTCCGTCATCGCCTCGAGCGCTTGGTCGAGAACGGCATGGGCTGGTGCGCTCTCAGCATGGGCTATGGCGAGGCACGCAACGGAAAAGAGCAGATAAGAGGAGAAGCGTCGCATGGGGAAGGGTATGGGGCGCACCCCTTATGATGATGTTGTCAGTTTCAGTGGTGGCTGTCCATCATGGGTTTGGCGCTTTCGCATGTCCATGTCTGTGGCGGTGGCGTCTCAATGGCAGTGGCTCTTTGAGGAGGGTGGCAAAGAAGGCTTGCCGTTCATCATCCTCCATATCGGCAATGATGTTCTCCATGAGAGCATAGGAGTCGTCCATGTGGCGTGTCATGGCGTCGCGCCATTGTTGGTAGCGTTGCTGGAGTGCCTGTTTGTCCATCGTGTCTTCCGTCAGGATAGAGCGCATATCTCTGAGCGCTTCACGCATGGCGCTTCGATATCCGTGCATCATGGCGCGCAAGGACGTAGCACTTTGTTCCATCTGTTCTTGGGATGTAGCGCTGAGGTGGTCTTGTGCCTCGTGGAATCGTGCGTGCATGCGGTAGCCCCCATGCTTGAACATGATGGTGATAGCGACACCAACGAAGATACCATTGAGGAGTATGGAGACGAAGGCGATACGCCCTAGATTCGTTGAGAGAAGTTGTCTCAGTTTTTGCATGGGTTATTCCTCCAGTGCGAGATTGATAGGGAAGATATTCTCTGTCAGCTGTTCATCCTCGAAGAGGAGAGCCTCAGCAACAGAGGATGTGGGTCCTGTCACCCCGTCCGCCATGCCGATGACGATGCCGACAAGCAGGGCAGCGGCGAGGGGGAGCGTATGGGCTGGTGTGCGGTGGCGGTGAGAGGTTGGTCGTGCGTGGCTTATGTCTTGAGGCGTTTGGTGTCTCTGTGTGGCGAGCCAATCAGACGGATAGGGGTGTGTCGTCTCATGGTCGTGTTGTGCTATGGCTTGGCAGAGGGTGTCGATGGTCGTATGTTCTTGTATCATGCGGTCTATATCATGGCGCTGTGAGCGGATGATACGGTATGCTTTTTGGGCGGGACCCAGCGGCCAGCGCTGTTGTTGCGTGCCATAGCGGTCGAAGAACGCCTCTAGCCAGAGAATATCTTTGTCTTGCGTGTGTCGGCTCATGGTGTGTGTGCTGTTGAGCTGATGGCGGTGTTTTTGCGCATGATGGCGCGCAGGTTTTTACGCCCTCTGGCGGCGAGGGACATCAAGGCGTCATCCGTTTTCCCCATGATCTGTGCGGCTTGCTTGTGGCTATAGCCTTGAATATAGACGAGGTCGATGGCGGCGCTCTGTAAAGGTGGCAATTCTTCCATGCATCGTTGGAGGAAGAGCCTGTCGTCATGGCGTTCCATGCTGTGAGGCTCTTGGCGGGGCGGATAGGGCGCGTCCTGTGAGTCGTTGTCATGGTGCTCGTCGTTCCATGGGGTGAGGCGGGCATGGCGGCGGTGGTCATCCATCGCCAATCGATAAGCAGTCCTGTAGAGCCATGGGCGGATGAGGCCTATGCCTTGCCATGAGGGCGCATGACGCAAGAGGCGTAGGAAACTCTCTTGGACAATATCGTGGCTACTCTCTTTATCGGCGACATGGCGGTGGATAAAGGCGTGAAGAGGGCGGCCATACTGGCGGATGATCTTGTCTAACGCATCTTTTTTGCCTCTGGCGACAGCGCCCATGAGGGTTTGGTCGCGGGCAATATCTGTCTTGTCCTTTGTCGTTTCAGCAATCAATTGGAGGGATTGTGCCGTCGGTGATGATGGAGGCGACTCTTGAGGGACGGAACAGGGACAATGGGACATAAGACAATGAGGATAGCGGGTGTGCGATGTGTCTTCTATAAAACGTTTGAGGAGGCTCTTTTCTGTCTCACCACGTCCATGATTTAGGGCGTTTTATGTGACCATGCGTAGAGGGCATCGAGGGCATCGCGCAAGCTATGATCGCGTATATGGTCTGTGCTGGGCGGGCGTGTCCTGTTTTTTGGCGTCAACGTGGCATGAGGCTGTTCTGTTGTGTCTTTTTGTTTTTTCTGCCTATGGTCTGTGAGACGTGATTCCACGAACGATGTTCCTTCGCCTTTCGTTTTGTGTGTGAATTGTTGGATACGTGTCGGTGTCATATGAATATCATCGATATGTTGGTATCCGCCGCCATAGGCGTTTATCCATTGGAGGATATGTTGGCGTTCATAGTAGTATTGCGTTGCCATCATGGGCGTGACGAGGAGTTTGAGGATTGTTTTTTTTCTATGTCGATGGACGTAGATACGTTCTGGCATGGTATGTTGGGCGATGGTGTGTCCGACGATATGGGGCCATTGGCTACGTAGCGTGGCGAGCAGGGCGTGAAATTTTTTATCCAATGGCGTCGTCAATTGTCGGGAGACGATACCGAGGGCGAGCAACCCCCGCGCCATATGTTTCTGTTGGGGGCGTATGCGCGCGCGGGTTTTATGGTAGGAAGGGACAGGCATGAGGTGTGACATGGAGGAGATAAACCCTGCGAGGCGCGGCGAGACGCTATGGCGTGTTCTTTTAGGGTGGTATCACCATCATGGGCGTATTTTACCGTGGCGTCAATGGCAAAAGGACTCCGACAAAGCCTATAAGATATGGGTGAGTGAGGTCATGCTTCAGCAGACGACCGTTCCTGTGGTGATTCCTTATTATCGTCAATTTTTGCGTCAATTCCCGACATTGGCATCATTGGCATCGGCGTCGCGTGACAGGGTCTTAGTGGCATGGCAGGGGTTGGGCTATTATCGGCGTGCGCACCATATGCATGAGGCGGCGCGGATGGTTATGCGTGAGCATGGCGGTCGTTTTCCCCGCAACGAACGTGCCTTGATGTCTCTTCCGGGCATAGGGGCGTATACGGCGTCGGCTCTATGCGTGTTTGCCTTTGGCATGCGTTCTATGCCTTTGGATGGTAACATCATACGTGTGATGGCGCGCCTGTATTGTTTTGGCGAACCGCTTCCTTTGTCGGCACAAGGTTGCAACCGATTGAGGGCGCATGCTGACGCCTGTATGCCTCCTGTAGGCACTCGTGATGCAGGGGCGCATGCCTATGGCGAGATGGTTCATGCCTTGATGGATTTCGCGTCGACGGTCTGTAAGGCGGCAGCGCCTCTTTGTGATGTGTGCGTTTTGCGTCCGTTCTGTCGCGCCTATCAGGGGGGGTGTGTATCGTCTTATCCTGTGCGTGTGAAGAAGAAACGCCGTCCATGTCGCCATGCCATCTTTTTTTGGGTGCAGAACAGGCGAGGCGACTATCTTGTCTATAAGAGGGCTCAGAGGGGCTTGTTGGCGGGCTTGTTAGAATGTCCGTCGACGCCGTGGCAGACGGGGGCGTGGGACGATGATTCTTGGCGGGCGCATGTTCCCTGTGATGGGGCGTGGTCTCTCTGTGCGGAGTCGTTTATCCATGTGTTTACGCACTTCACGCTTTATGGACGGCTGGCCTATTGCCGTAGGATGATGAGAGAGGGGGAGCTATCGATGGCTGTTGGGGCGGCGCCATGGCGTTGGATTGCGTCTGGCGACGAGGCATGCTATGCTTTTTCCACTCTGATGCGTAAAATTAAAGCCCATAAGGAGCGCTATGGTCCAGCGATTGACATGTTTTCTCCGTGACATGGTGGCGTTGCTCGTCTTGTCGTCTGTCTTGTGTGTATCGGTGGTGCGCGCTGAGGCCATAAGTCATGATAAGGCGTTGCAGGCTGTTCGTTCGGGTGAGATTTTGCCCCTTCAATTGATTCTTTCCCGTGTTTTGGGGCGTGGGACGAGTGCGGGGCATATTGTGGATATACGCCTGATAGACAGGGAAGCGGGTTTGCATGGATGGGTGTATGACATAACATTTTATACGGAAGAGGGGAGAGTCGTTCGCTGGCGTGTCGATGCGAAGACGGCGTCTGTTTTGGACAAAGAAGAGTGAGAGGATTGATAGGAGGAGAGAGCTTGTGCGTATTTTACTGGTCGAGGATGACAAGAATGTGTTGCGCCAATTGTCCGCATGTTTGAAGGAGCATGGGTATGTTGTGGATGTGGCTGAGGACGGAGAGGAGGGGTATTTTTTAGGCGAGACTGAGCCGTATGATGCTGTCATTTTGGATTTAGGCTTACCCCAGATGGATGGTTTATCGGTGTTGCGTCGTTGGCGTCTCGAGAAGAGGACGATGCCTGTTCTTATTTTGACGGCGCGTGGCGATTGGAGCGAGAAGGTGGCGGGGTTTGATGCGGGATGTGATGATTATGTGGCGAAACCTTTTCAGATGGAGGAGTTGCTGGCGCGTTTGCGCGCCCTTATACGTAGGGCGAGCGGCCATGCGTCTCCTGATTTGACATGTGGGTCGTTGCGTTTGGACTCTCGCATGGGGCGTATTTTTCTAGAGGATAAGATGTTATCCCTGACGGCGCATGAGTATAAAATCCTCTCTTACTTTATGCACCATAAGGGGAAGGTTATATCGAGGAGCGAGCTTATCGACCATATTTACGACCAGAATTTTGACCTTGATTCGAACACCATAGAGGTTTTTATCGGCCGTTTACGCAAGAAGTTAGGACGCCGCTATATCAAGACGGAGCGTGGTTTGGGCTATTGTTTGAGCGATGATGGGGCGCGGCGGGGGTAGGGGCTCTGTTTTATCGTTGCATGCGCGTCTGTTATTGGCGGCGAGTGTGATGGTGAGCGTTGCCTTATGCGGTGGCGGGCTCATTTTGGCGGCAATTTTCCGCGATGTGTCGGTGCGTTCTTTTGACGAGCATTTAGATGTGCTTGCGAATAGCCTTATAAAAAATGTGCGTCTTCGTAGCGATGGGACATTGGATGTGGTGGCGGGCATTGGTGACCCGCGCTTTGATTTACCGCGTTCGGGGTGGTATTGGCAGATAGAGACGGGCTTTGGTCCTTTTTTGCGTTCTGTGTCTTTGTGGGACGAGACGTTGGATTTTCATCCCACTGGGGTGCGTGATACCCATGCCATGCCTCTGACGATGGGCGGTGAGCGTCTTTACAAAGGGCAGAGGGTGCGTTTTGTCGTGCGTCAGTTGTTTTTTCCGGGGTTAGGACGTCCCGTATGGATGATGGTGACAGGAGAGACCAGTCGCATGGAGGCATCGATTAGGCGCTTCAATGTCATTCTTTTTATTAGTCTTGTGATGTTTGGTGTGTCGTTGGTGGCGGCGATTTTTGTGCAAATAAGGTATGGCTTGCGTCCTCTCAGTCGCCTTACGCGTCAATTGGGAGAGGTGCGTGAGGGGAGGCGCGAGGATTTAGGCGATGGGCATTTCCCTCGTGAAGTGTCTCCTCTTGTGCGTCAGATCAATGGTTTGATACGTCATAATGTGCGCCTTGTGGAGCAATCGCGTCTTCACATAGGCAATCTTGCCCATGCGTTGCGCACGCCCCTATCGGTTTTGATGAATGAAGTGCGCATGAAGCCAGACGCTGTCTCCTTTGAGACGTTGCAAGAGCAATTGGATGTGATGAAAGGCTATGTAGACCACCATCTTGCCCGTGCGCGTTCCAGTGCGATGGCGGGTGTGCCACGTGGGCAAGTGAATATCATGTCGGTGTTGGCGTCTTTACGGCATGTCTTATCTCAATTATATCGTGATAAGACTCTCCATGTAGAGAGCGAGGCGCTAGAAGGCGTGAGGTGTGTAGGCGACAAGCATGACATTGAGGAAATGATAGGCAACCTTATGGACAATGCCTGTAAATGGGCGTCTCAGCGTGTGTGGGTGCATTGTCAGTACATGTCTGGCGCGAAGACGGCATGCCTCATGTTTGATGATGATGGGGATGGCTTACCGTTATCGGTGAGGGAGCGTGTTTTTCAGCGAGGTTTGCGTTTGGACGAGATGACGCCGGGGACAGGGTTAGGGTTATCTATTGTTCGTGACAAGGTGCGTCTCTATGGTGGTCATATTGCGCTAGAAGATTCGCCTTATGGTGGTTTGCGTGTCCTGTTGACGTTGCCTGTGGTTGTCACGTCATAGATAGGCGGGGACAGAGCGGACATGGCGAAAGGTGGGTCGGTGATGTGCTGTTCTTCCGTAGTGTTTGAGGGCGTATTGATGATGTGGTGTGGGGTAGCCGGCATTTTTGTGCCATGCATAGGCGGGGTAGCGTTGGGCGAGTTTTTCCATGATGGTGTCTCTGGCGACTTTAGCGATGATGGATGCGGCGGCGATGGTCATATCCTTTGCGTCTCCTTGTGGGATGGTGCGCATGGGGCTTGGGATGGGTGGTGCGTGTATGCCGTCTATGAGGAGGATGGTTGGTTTATGTGGTGCGTGATGCCATGCGCGGCCCATGGCGAGGAGCGATGCCTGTAGGATATTGCGTTGCGTGATGTCTCTGACGCTGGCAGCGCCTAATGTGAAGGAGATATGGCGCGTTAACGTGCGGGCGATGTCTTGGCGTTGGGGCTTTGTCAATTGTTTGCTGTCTCTTATGCGCGAGGCTATGTCGGGGTCGAGGGTGCGCGGGTTAAAGACGGCCATTGCGGCGAAGACGGGGCCTGCCAGTGCGCCGCGTCCTACCTCGTCTATCCCGCCAATGAGGTGATGGTGTGTGGAGGCTCTGTGTGGCATGGTGTCATCGCCTGTTTTCTATGGGTCGCGATGTTTGCGTGATGTGAGGAGAATGTTGCGTAGGCGGTCAGCTTCGAGGAACAGGCGCATGCCATAGCGTCCGCATGTGAGCCAGAGCGGTGTGATGGCGAGTGAGAGCGCTGCTGTTGTGATAATGAGGGATGCTTGTTCGTCTGTGATGAGTTGTCCTGCTTGGGCGGCTTTGCTGATAAGGAAGGAGAATTCGCCAATTTGCGCGAGAAGAAAGCCAGCGACGAGCGCATGGTGCCAAGGTTCGCCGACGACACGTAAGAGAAAAATGTTGAGCAATGTTTTCAGCATGACGACGACAAAGAGGGCAAGGGCGACGGTGCGCCAGTGGCGGACGATATAGTCGATATCGATGAGCAATCCTATAGAGAGGAAAAACATCATCATGAGGAGGGTTTCTATGGGCATCAATTCATTGAGGACATGCTTTCGTTCATCGCTATGGGCGACGATAATCCCCATGAGAAAGGCGCCATAGGCGGGAGAGAAGCCGACAATCCCTGAGAGGGCAGCGCTTCCAAAGCACAGGGCGGCCGCGCGCAAGACGACCAGTTCGCGATTTTTCGATGTGGCATGGGCGAGGGGTAGGCGAATATGCCCTTTTCGATTGAGGATAAAGAGGATAACGGCCATCAAGGCCATAGCGAGCAAGACGCGAGCGACATCATAGATGCTGATGTCGGTTGCCGACAGCATATTGACGATGAGCATCATAGGGATAAACATGAGGTCTTGTGCGACAAGGATACCCACAATAATTTGTCCCACAGGCGATGCGGTGATACGCATGGTCGTGAGCATTTTGACGACGACGGCTGTGCTCGACAGGGTGATGACGAAGCCAAACACGATAGCTGTGGCGAGGGGCACATGAAACAAGAAGGAAATAAGGGATGTGATGGCGATACTGAGGAGGGCTTGTAGGGTTGCTACCGACAAGGCTGGTTTCCAGACTCTGTGGAAACGTGTTGTGGGGATTTCGACGCCAATGAGGAAGAGGAGCATCAAGACTCCCAATTCGGCTAGGACTTCGATTTGCTCTCTATCTTCGACCAGTCCCAGCACCGATGGGCCGAGTAAGAGTCCAGCGAGGATAAAGCCAAGAATAGGCGGTTGTCGCAACCGTCCGACGCCTAACGCTGCGGCCAGCGAGAACAAGATGATGATAGCAAAATCGATGAGCTCGTGATTCATTGAGTCATGGAGTCGTCATGCATGATGGCGAGGCGAGGATTGGAGCGTCCTATGGCGTCTTGTCATCTCTGTATCACAGACGATGATGGATGTCTGCGAGGTTGCAAGGCTTTGTTTTTGGGTCGAGTTGGTAGGCTAACAGCATATCCCATGCGTCACGACATGCGCTGGGCGACCCCGGCAGAGCAAAAATATATGTTCCTTGACAGACGCCGGCGAGACATCGTGATTGTATGGTGGATGTCTTAATTTTTTCATAGCTGAGCATGCGGAACATCTCACCAAAGCCCTCTATTTCTTTGTCGAGAATGGAGCGTACGGCTTCTGGCGTCACATCGCGCGCTGTCAATCCTGTTCCTCCCGTCGTCATGATGGCGTCAACATTGTCATCATTGCACCATAGGCGTAGGATATCGATAATGGCCTGTCGTTCATCTTGGACGATGGCGCGGTGAATGATGTTATGCTGATGTTTTTTGGCGCGGCTATAGAGCGTGTCGCCAGAGACATCATTTTTTGCATGGCGCGAGTCGGATATGGTGAGGATGGCAAGCCGCATCGTTTTTCACTCCTTTCTCACGCTTGTGGGGGCCATCTTTTGTCCGTCTTGGGGAGAGGGGCGCATATCTTGGCGACACCCCTCTCCCATGCGCTTCCCCCGCCAGCTCCCCCTGAGCCCTTTCTGTGGGCTCTTCCTGTGAGCTCTTCCTGTGAGCTCTCCCCGTGCGCTCTTTTATGGTCTCCCTTGTTGACGTCTCCCTTTCTCGCTTATGGGCGACATCATCTGCTCCCCATGCCACCCAGCCTCCATAGACCCAGCCTCCATAGACCCAGCCTCCATAGACCATGTCCCCCATGAGGTTCTATCATGAGGTTTTATCGGTGTTGTGGGGAACAGACGATGCGTTCCTTAAGCGCCAAAGGGGTGAGAGACGCTTCCCCTCTGTGACAAGACGTCATCCACCTTAGGTTCACCACTGACGGCGCGCTTGAGCGCTTCTTTTGTTGCCTCGTAGTTGAACTGCTGGATTTTCTTGTCATCATCGGCTTCCCAATGGATGAACACGCCAACGCTGATGAAGAGGTCTTCGGCTTCCCCTTTAGGGATTGTTCCGTCCTCGACACAATCCATGACGGCTTTCGCCACGGCCACTTGAGCGGGTCCGAACATCTGGACAGCTTGTTTAGCGCCCTTGATCGTGACTTTGTTGAACATCACCGTTGCTGGTTTTGTCATCAAATTGGGCGCGACGACTGCCAACAACCCATTGACGCCCTCCTTTTGGTCTGTGAGGGCTTGTGCGAAGATAGTCTCCGCAGGGGTTCCCCGTGGCCCGATAATAAGGTCGATATGTGCGACCTCATTTCCGTCACCGACGAGGGACTCACCCACCATCATTTTATTGATTTTCGCCATGAAACAACCTCCAAATTGGTTTATTGTGGGATAAAGGCGCACCAGTGACAACGATATCTCTATCCTGTTGCGCGCCTTTACGCGTATCCCTCCTTACACACCCTCGCTTTAGAGCCTAGCATGGAGGAGAGGCATGATGCAAGATAAAATTGGTGTCTTTTAGCGTCCATGCATGTGTTCGATGAAAAAGAGCATCAAACTGGCGACAAGCATATCGGCTGTTGTTCCGGGATTGATATGGCGTTGTTTTAGTGCGTGGTCCCATGCGAGGAGTCGTTGATAAAAGGCTGGTGTGTGGGCGGCGTCTGTGAGCAGGCGTGCGGCGCGCTCTTGGATGGTCTGTGCCATCAGCGTGCCATGTTGTCTTGCTATGTGGCTATCTTGGATGCTGGCGAGGAGGGTGAGATGGAGCATGGCGATGGTATGGCGTGTTATATGGGGCTGTGTGCTGTGGCAGCGGTGTGCTTGGAGAAAGGGGATGGCGATGTCATAGACATCTTGGAAGCATGAGTCATATTGATAGGCGATACGATCGCGGTCTTTGCTGAGATGCATGGCATGGGCGAGGGTGATGGATGGGTTGATGGCAATATCGTGGGTGGCGACATGGCCCATACCGCTGGGCGCCATCAGGCGTATGGCGCGATAGGCTTGTTGTGCGTCGTCTATGGTGAGATGTGAGAGGGTGTGTCTGAGGGCATCACGCAAGGTGGGGGAGCATTGTCGTCTGTGGGTGGCTGAGGCGATACAGGCACAGAGCAAGATGATGCCGAGATTGCTATTGGTGCGGACAGCGTTGTGGGTGGCTATACAGCTCTCCATGATACGTGCGCCCACCGTCATCGATGGGCGCGCCATGATGGGGGCGCATGCGTAGGCGCTTTGGACGAATGTGCTGATGGCGAGTCCGTGTCCTTCCTTGTAGAGATGGACATTTCCTACTTTCAAGGCTTCCAATTCGCTCAATGTTGCCCAGAGGAAGGCGTGCTGTATTTGGTAGGGGTCTATGGCGCGAGACATTGTGGTTTTTTTGGCGGTATGTGTTTTGTCGTCATCTTGATGGGTCTTCCATGCGTTTTTTTGCCATGGTGATCAGTGAGGCGGCGATTTTGGGTGTTGTCTTTTGTTCGATTCCCTGCCAAGCGGGGATACTATTGACTTCGAGGACAAGGGGGCGCTTTTGTCGGTTGCGTATGATGTCGATGCCGGCATAATCGGTGAGGAGACATCGGGCGGCGTTGAGGGCGGTCGCGCCTATGTCATGGTCATAGTCAGGTATGCACAAGGCGCCTTGGCTCACATTGGTAATCCATGTGCGTGATTTTCGTCTCATCATGGAGACGATTTTGCCGTCGACAATGAAGACTCGCCAATCTTGAAACCATCCCTGTTCGGCGTCGCTTTCGATATATTCTTGCATATGCCAGACGCCTTGGGTGTCCTTTTGTTGAGGGATTGGGTCGTTCGGTCTTATTTTTTGCAGTCCCTTTCCTTGTGCGCCAAAGAGGGGCTTATAGACGAATGTCTTAAGGGGATATGTCTGTCGTATGGCGTGGATATGTTGGGGGCTTGCGCATGTGATAGAGAGGGGGATGGGGATATGGTGGCGTTGCAGGATATGGGCGCATAATCCCTTATCGACGGTGCGTTCGATGGTGCGCGCTTGGTTGAGGACGGGCACGCCGCATGCGGTGAAGGCATGGAGGACGGACAGGGAGAAGGTGAGTTCTTGCAGGGAGCCAGCAGCGATAAAACGTGCGAAGACGGCGCGAGGCAAGCGTTCAGAGTCGCCATCGTCGATAGAGAGACCATATGGGCTGTGTGTGTTGAAGACGCAACAGCGGTAAGGCATCCATGCGATGGTGAGGCGATGCTGTTGGGCGGCAAGGGTGAGCGTCCTTTGATGATAGCCTTGTGGCGCTTTTCCCTTATCTTGTTTTGCGTGGTGTGATGGTGGCATCGAAGCGTCATCACTGAACACGACAATGTGAGGGGCGGGCATGGAGGGAGCGATGCCTTCAGCTGTCGTCTATTCTGTGGCGGGCCTATGGCGTTGTGTTTCTCCCATGCCTTTTATGCCTTCTTTCGGTTGCGCCCTTACGTCCCCTTCCATGCCCCTTCCATAGATGTCCCCTTGTCCCCTTTGTTCTTGCCTGTGAAGGGGGCTCTTGTTCTGTTAGCGTCCGTAGCCAAAAGAGTTATCGAGGACGGTTTCGTCGACGCCTCCGGCGTGGAAGCTTCTTCCCGTATCGATATTGGAGATGACGGCGCGGGCGGGGCTAAAGAGTGAGGCATCCATCGCATAAAAATCACCTTTGAAAGCCTTAAAGATATCGGCAAAAGGTTTTCCGTAATCTTTAGAGTTTCTACTGGGGAGTTTGAGGGCGAGCTCTTCAGCTTGGCCGTCGTCGCCACTGACGAAGAGATGGACGTTGCCTCCATAGATGATGGCGTCATTGGTGCGTCCCATGCTGACGGTGAATTCTGCTCCTGGTGGGGGCAGAGGGGCGTGCGCGGCGCCGTCGATAATGTTTTCCAGTGGGAATTTGAGGTCGTGGGCTTTATGGAGTGCGACCTCTAGGCATCGTGCGGCCACCTGAACGGTGCCGGCGAGACTCGATGTAGGGGTGAGGATAAATGTCAGATTGGATGCCTTCACATTGCAATCATTGAGGACTTTTTCCACGAGCGCTTTTGGCGGTGGTTTTTCCACTTCGAGGACAAGGACGGCGGCGCGGTGTTTTGTTTGATATTGCAGTTCTTTGAACAAGGGCTCGTGGGCGGCCAGTGCGCGCCCTGGGCCTGAGGCGAGGGAGCTATAATCGTCTGTTTTGAGGCTCCATCCAGCATATTGACTCCCAAGGCATGCGAGGACGGGGTTGCTACTATGGGCACTCACCTGCCATGCCCAATTTTTCGTATGGCTAGGGCAAGGGGTGATACTGATATAGCCCAGTCCGCCCATACAGATTTTTGCGACAAGGATTCCCGCTTCGAGACTGCCGGGTGTTTCGACTCCACAATCGATGATGTGACACCCCAGAGGTCCTTGGGATTTCTTGATTCGCAGGGCGGATGCTCTCTGTGACAATTCATCGACGGTGGGTTGGATGATAAGGCCTATATCGGGCCAGTCCGATGCGGGAACATTAGAAATTTTTGCCATGTATCAGCGACCTCAGTGCTTTCGTTGCGTGTGCCTGCCTCTTCCTTTCACTCTTCCCCGTGCTAAGGCACCATAGAGATTTTTTTCGGTTGAGGCAAGCATTATATGCACGTCTTCGATGGTTTTTCCTTGGGCGTGGATGGTGCAGAAGGGGGCGTCTTTTTTGATGGTTGTTCCTGTTTTTGGCATATCCTTGAGGATGACATGTCCTGTGGCATATCTGTTGATGTGGGATTGGAGGATATGGGGATGTGGCGTGGATGGGATGGTCTGTGGGGCGTAGAGGATTTTGAGTCCTTGTGGCATTAATGTATGGATGGCGGGCAATGAGGGAAGGGGGGACGGGTTATTTTGGCATTGCTGACAGTGCCAGCGGAGGAGGTCAGAGCCATGTTCCGTCGCGAAGAGGTCGAGGGCGATGCCGGGTCGTGGGTTGAGTTCCAAGACAAAGGGGGCATGATATTTTTTGGCATAGAGGACATCGATGCTATTGATACCGCGCAATGTGAGGGTTTTTGTCAGTTGTGTGGCATAGGTGATGACATGGTGGGCGAGCGTTTCTGTGGGGGGTGGTTGTGTGTCGATGATATCGAGGCGTAAGGGGTATCGGGGATGATGGGTGATGTGGTGCGTGTGCCTTTGGCGGCTAAATCCCAGAGGGACGCATGCTGTTCCATTGGCGAGGAAGGACAGGCCGATATGGTGTGTATCGGACATGGCATGTTGGTAGTATGTATCCTGTGTGTGTGTCGTATGGTGTGAGAGATATGTTATGCCTGTGCCGCCGGACGATGCGGCATGTTTGCATAGCCATGGTCTTTTTGTGTTTGGTGGCGGGCGGGCGAAGGAGATAGGCGGGTAGGGAATGGCGAGTTGGTCGAGGGTGGCAAAGAATCGTTGCGGGTTTGTCGTATGGGACAAGATATGGGGTGGGTTTCCATAAAGGGGGCGTTGGTGTATGGCGTTGAGGAGGTGAGGACAGCGTTCTAGCCCGCTTCCATAGATGATGGGTGTGGTGCGGTTGGGGTCGATGGCATCGAGGGCGTTGTGCCATGCGTTGAGGGTGGGCGCGGTGCTCTTATGGAGAGGGAGATAGGCGTGGCGATGGGTTTCGAGGTCGTGGTCGCCAAAGGCGTCTATGGCGTATGGTTGATAGTGGGCTATGCGTGCGATGGCGGCGAGGGGACGCGCATTGAGGGCGACAATAATGAGGGGTTGTGGGTGTTTTTGTGTGTTTATATCATCCCTGTTTGGCGACGATGGCGCGTGCGGTCTCGGCAGCATAGGCGATATCGAGATAGAGGTTTTTTTTGTTTGTGCACATGGCTTGGAACATAGCATATTGGGTTTTCACTTTAATATCGCCTGAGGTGAGGGGTCCTATGGCATAGGCGTCATAGGGCGTTTTGGCGTCATTGTCTTTGAGTTGTAGTCCTTCGATGCCTGCTGGTGGGACGGCATTAGCGTCGGTGATGGCTTTGATATTTTTAGCGGTCATGAGTTGTTGTGTGCTGAGGACTTGGACTCCTGCTCGTGCGGCACAGAAGACGACGTCGGCATCTTTGAGGAGTTCTGTATTTTTTTCGTCGCTACTTCCGTCGGCGGCGTGCATGTGGACGTTGAATCGTTTTTTGTATCCTTCGGCGCGTTGTGCCACATTGTCGACTCCGTCATAGCCGATGAGGGTGACGTTGGCTTTTTCTTGGGCGCAGAGGATACCACAGACGCCGCCGACGATTCCTTTTCCGCCATAGATTTTGACGTTGAGTCCTTTGAGGGTTGTATTCCATTGTTTTTTGAGTGTGCGTTCGACGCATGCGACCATGGCGGCGGCGGTAGTAAAAGAGCCGGCGGGGTCGGGGAAGACGGAGATTTCGAAGGGGGGCACCATGGCCTTTTTTGCTTCTTCCATCATATCGAGGGCGTCAAAAATATCTTTTCCGCCGATGAAGATTCCTGTTTTATCGGTATCGGCAACAGAGCGTGAGAATATGGCGTCTTGTGTCAGGGGGCGTACGTCTTTTGTGGTGATATGGGTATAGCCGATGACGGCGTCGAACCCGGCGTCATAAGCCATGTTGACATCGAAGGGGCTGACGTTGCTTTGCGGGCTGAGCATGTGGAGGATATATTTCTTGTTGGGCATGGTGTATTCCGTTAAGGGGTGGATAGGCGTTTCTCTACCATAGAGTGATGTATGTGGATAGACAAGGTCTAATCATAGGCTGTGTGTGCTGTCATATCTGTGAGGGTTGCTCCGTGGGCACAAGGGGAGACGATACGATAGGTAAGGGAGGTTTCTAATTGTTGCAAGGCGTGGAGGGTGCGTGAGGCGTCGCGTGTATGGGGGAAGAAGGCAAATCCCGTTGGTCCCCATGAGCTTTGTCCGTATCCTTGGATGCCTTGGTGCTGGAGATAGTGGAGGGCGTGTGCGACTTTTGTAGAGGCGTAGGGGCGATGATTCTGTGCGAAGGCAAAATGGCTGCTCATGGCGTGTTGTAGTTTTCCTATATGTCGGGAGAATGTGGCAAAATCTTTTTGCGTGATACTTTGTATGATGCTATCGGGCGTTGTGCCATGATATTGTGTGGCATTGTGTGTTAGGCGTTGCGTTTTTTGTTGATTGAGCGTGTGGAAGGCATGTTTTTCGGCATGGCCATGGACACCTTGTTGGTGAGGGGCGAGGATGAGGAGGACACGCCATGCTGTGGGGAGGGTGACGCGTTGGTAGGGTGTTGGCGGGACGTGGGGCATGTTTTTTTGTATGCCGTTATCGATGATAAATCCTCCTTGTTCGTAGCTCGCGATTCCGATTCCTGAGCGTTGTCCTCTTCCCATGAGCGCTGTGCTTTTTCGTATGGTGATAGGGAGTTGGCAGAGGTGGATGATAGCGTGGGCGCAGAGGAGGGCGTGTTGCGTGCCAGAGCCTAACCCTTGGTGGGTGGGGATTGTTGTTGTGAAGTCGAGGGTGAGGTGTCCTGTGCGTTTGTATTGTTGTGCGAGGGCTTGACTTTTGCGCAAGAGTGTATTGTTCTCTAGGCCTATCATGTGGATATTCTGTGCGAGGGGCGCGTTATCGTTTGGCGTATAATGGGCGTTGAGTTGTGCTTTGAAGCCGTGGATAGCCATGCCAACACTTCCAAAATGTCGTGTTGTATGGTGTGAGGAGAGGGGATAAAAAAAGCCAAAATGTAGGCGTGCGGCGCTTGTGATATGGACGTGTGTTGTGCTAGACATGGAGGGGAGGGGGTGGGCGTATGGGGCTATGGAGGGGCGAGGGGGTTCTCATGCTCTGTGGTGAGCGTGAGATATGATAACACAAAGGAATGCTTTATCATGAAGAAGGAAAAGGTCAAGGTTTATAGTGTTGATGAGATACAGCGTTATATCTCAGAGCATCTACCCCATTGGGTGTATAAGGATGGTTGGCTTGTGCGCCATTACCGCACGTATAATTGGAAATCCACGTTGATGGTGATTAACACGGTTGGTCATATGGCGGAGGCGGCGTGGCATCACCCTGACCTTAAGGCGTCTTATGGTTGGGTGGATGTGCGTTTGATGACGCATACCGAGAAGGGCATTACGGATAAGGATTTTTCTCTTGCGAGGAGGATCGAGTCTGTTGTATGCTGGCGTCCGAGTGAGGAGGATGTTGGTTTGACGGGGACGCCTCAGGGCGACTTGCGTTTCTCTTATGTGAAGTATGATGAGGAGTAATGGCATGCTGTGTGATGTGATAGGACATATCGTAGGAAAGGGGATGGGGGTTGTATGATGGAGCGTGTGAGGAACAACGTCACCTGTCCTTTTTGTGGTTTATTATGCGATGACATCAAGGTGCGGGTGAGTGATGATGGTCTTGACATACCCGATGTCTCTTGCGTGCGTGCCAAGCAAGGTTTCACCATAGACGAGTCTTTGGGTGTATCGCCGCGTGTAGGTGGCAAGTCTGTTTCTTATGAAGAGGCTATGGGGGCGTGTGTTGATATTGTGAAGGCGTCGAAGCGTCCTTTGTGGGGGGGCATGGCGGGGGGCATGTCGTCTGTCAAGCGTATGGTGTCGTTAGCGGAGCGGAGCGGTGGCGTCATTGACCATGCGGGTGGTGATGCCTATTCGGCGCAGGTGCGCGCTGTTCAGGAGAAGGGTTGGTTTACGGGGACGGCAAGTGAGTTAGGCAATCGCACGGACGTTGTTGTGTTATTGGGCGAGCTGACTGATTGGCGTATGCGTCGTTTATTCGAGCGTTATATATGGCGCAAGGAGGCGATTTTTTCTGACAGGCTTAAGAAGAGGCGTGTGATGTTTGTGGGTGAGTCGTGGAGCAATGATTGGGTTGACACGCCATCTGGACATTCGTTGGAGCATATCAAGGTAGCGCGCGCTGATTTTCCGTCTTGCATGGGGGCGTTGCGTTTATTATGGGCGGGTCAGCCTGTTCCGCCTTCTTTGGCCGAGTCTGTTCCTATGAAGGCGTTAGAGCGCGTCATAGAGTCTTTGCGTCAATGTTCCTATGGTGCGATCGTGTGGGATGTGAGTGCGTTGGTGAAGGCGTATGGCGAGGAGGAGGCGTCGTCATTGGTATCGTCTTTTGCCCGTTGGACTCAAGAGATGAACAGGGACATACGTATGATAGGGTTTCCCTTAGGTGGTGATGGTAACATTGTGGGGGCGGGTCAGATCGCCATGTGGCAGTCTGGCTTTCCGTTGCGGATTTCTTACGAGAAGGATGGTCCTCACTATGACAGGAAGCGTTTTGCGACACGTGTTCTGTTAGAGGAGAAGGCGGTGGATGCTTTGATATGGCTTTCGGTTTTTAATCAAGACATCGTTCCGCCATCCCTCAAGGGTTCGATACCCTCTATTGTCATAGGTCGTCAGGATTTAGCGTTGCAGGAAGAGCCGAGCGTCTTTCTTCCTGTGAAGATAACGGGGGTGCATGAGAAGGGTGTTGCGGTGCGTTTAGATAGTGTCGTCTCCCTTCCTCTACATCAACTATATGAGAGTCCATTGCGTTCCTCTGTTGAGCTTTTGGACGGGATAAGAGAGGCACTAGGATAATGCGTATGATATTGGAGAATGGGCGTCTTTATGACCCCATGCATAACAAGAGCGATGTGCAAGAGACTCTGTATGTCGAAGATGGGGTGATGGTGGGCAAGGAGTCTTTTTCTGGCAAGCCGGACAAAGTCTATGATTTAAAGGGTGGGATTGTCATGGCGGGTGCTATTGACATCCATACGCACATTGCTGGTGGCAAGAACAATGTGGCGCGTCTTTTGATGCCTGAGTTGCACGAGGCGACTCTCTTTGCTCCTGAGAATGGTTTTCGCGGTGGTTCGAGCGAGCCGACCATGACGAGTTTTTCCAGTGGTTATCGCTATGCGTCTATGGGGTTCACGGCGGCGTTCGAGCCAGCCATGATGCCTGTGAATGCCCGTCAGACTCACTTAGAGTTAGCGGACACGCCTATTATCGACAAGGGGGCGTATGTGATGATGGGTAACGAGGATTATTTCATGGATTTATTGGCGTCAAAGGCCGAGAAGAAAGAGATTAACGACTATGTGGCGTGGATGTTGGATGTGACGAAGGCCTTAGCGGTTAAGGTTGTCAACCCAGGCGCCGTCAACGCCTTTAAGTTCAATCAGCGTCGCCTTGATTTAGACGAGAAGAACACGCACTATCAGGTCACGCCGCGCGAAGTCATTCTTTCTTTAAGCAGAGCGTTGTTAGATTTAGGCGTTGTCCATCCATTGCATGTTCATGGGTGTAATTTGGGGGCAGCAGGGAGCGTCCAGACAACGTTAGACACCATAGAGGCAGCCGAGGGGATGCCGTTGCATATCACCCATATTCAGTTTTATGCCTATGGCAAGGAAGGGGATAAGAAATTTTCCTCAGGGGCAGTCGCCATTGCTGAGGCGGTGAATAAGCACAAGAATATCAGCATTGACATTGGGCAAGTGATGTTTGGCCAGACCATGACAGAGTCTGGCGACACCATGCAACAGTACAATGGCAGGATGCATGCAAACCCTAATAAGTGGGTGTGTATGGATATCGAGTGTCAAGGGGGCTGTGGCCTTGTGCCTGTCAAGTATGACGATGACAATTACTATAATTCGTTGCAATGGGCGATAGGCCTAGAGCTCTTTTTGCTTGTGGATGACCCGTCGCGTGTCTTTCTCACGACAGACCATCCTAATGCGGCGCCTTTCACGTCATACCCGCGCATTATTCGCTTATTGATGGATAGGGCGTATCGCAACAGCGTTTTCGACCAAATTCACCCAGAGGCGCAACGTATGAGCGGCCTTCGCTCTATCCAGCGTGAGTATACATTGGAAGAGATTGCGGCGATGACGCGTAGCGGTCCCGCCAAGATTTTAGGCTTGACGAACCATGGGCATTTAGGCGCAGGGGCGTTAGCCGATATTGCCGTCTATCAAGAGCATGACAATAAGGAGACGATGTTTGATAAGCCAGACTATGTCTTTAAGGATGGTGTATTGGTGGCGCGCAATGGCAAGGTGCTGTGTCATCATCAAGGCTGTCACGAGGTTGTGCGCCCTTCCTATGACATGGCGTCATTGAAGCGTTTAGAGGCGTGGTATGACTCTTATCACTCTATCAGCTTACAAAATACCGCTGTGGATTTAGAGAATTTTGGAGGACAAGAGGACATTCGTTTTCGCGAAGCCTTGTGTGGTGAGCGCGTGGATGGGAGGTGAGTCCCCATGGAGAGGAAAGGGATTTTCATAGAGGACACCTTTGCGGAAGCCTTTCCTATGTCTGCCGTGCGTCTAATCATCACGGCAGATACCGAGCGTTGGGCGTTAGAGGCGGCGCGTTCCATGACGGGTTTTGCCACGTCAGTGATAGCATGCGGTTGCGAGGGGGCAATAGAGAGTCATCTCAAACCAGACGAGACACCCGATGGCCGCTATGGCATATCCGTCATGCTCTTTGCCATGTCATCCTCTCAACTAAAAAAGCACGTCATTAATCGTTGCGGGCAATGTGTTATGACAGCGCCCACATCGGCGCTTTTCTCTGGCTTTTCCCAAGCGCCCGAGTCGTCGCCAAAGGATAAAGTGAAAGACAAAGTGCCTGTGGGAGCAGCGTTGCGCTATTTTGGCGATGGTTGGCAAATATCAAAACGCTTAGGCGAGCGTCGCTATTGGCGCATTCCCGTTATGGATGGCGAGTTCTTGTGTGAAGACCATACATGGCGTCGTGAGGCCATTGGTGGTGGTAATTTTCTTATCCTTGCCGAGTCGCGTCGCGCTGCCCTCACGGCAGCGTCTCATGCTGTAGAGGCTATCAGAGGCTTGCCGTCTGTCATTCTTCCCTTTCCGGGAGGCGTGGTGCGTTCTGGCTCAAAGGTAGGCTCAAAATACAAATCCCTCATCGCATCTACCAATGGCGCATTCTGTCCCACATTGCGGGGGCTGATTCCATCCTCTTTACCCGCCAACGTGGCGTCCGTCATGGAGATCGTCATCAATGGTTTAGGACGTGCGCCTATTGAAAAGGCAATGGCACAAGGCATGAACGCTGTGATACGCCTAGGACGTAAAGGCGGGATTGTCGGGCTGAGCGCTGGCAACTACGGCGGTAAGCTAGGCCCCCACCATTTTTCTTTGCGCGAGATACTCACATGACGACATTAACGCTGACCTATCGGGGAGAGAAAGGGGCGCATGTGGATATGACAGGCTTGGCAGAGGCGCTAGAACGCGGTGATATAAACCATGCCATGCTCAAGGTGCGCGGCCTTCCCGTGCCGTTAGGCGATATTTTTTCTGTCAAAGGGAAAGTCGCCGCCCCATGGACGCAAGAACGCAACGGCGCGCTCACCATCGAGGCAGGAAACGCCCGCTTGTCCCGTGTAGGCTATGGCTGGCGTCACGGCGCGCTCCACATCGATGGCAACAGCGGCGACGATGTAGGACGAGGCATGACAGGAGGCAAAGTCGTCATAGAAGGCCACGCAGGACATCACGCAGGCTGTGGCATGAAAGGAGGCGCATTGACAATCAAAAAATCGGTAGGCGACTATGCAGGAGGCAACGCCACAGGCGGCCTCTTTGGCATGGAGGGAGGCGTCATCCATGTCTATGGCAATGGCGGACGCCATATCGGCCATAAAATGCGGCGCGGCGTCATCCTCATCGAAGGACAAGGAGGCGCATACGGAGCGTCCCATATGGTCGCAGGAACAATTATCATCATGGGCGCATGCGCAACGGGATGGGGACGCGGTATGCGCCGCGGAAGTCTGGTGATGCTTCAAGGAAAAGAAAAAACCCTCACCACTGGCGCTTTTGCCTATAACGGCGTCCACGCCCTTCCCTTCCTCAACGTGATGACACGCCATGTGGCGACATTGAGTAAAAAATGCGCGAGCCTCATGGAGAAACATGCCGTCAAAGGCATGGCGCGCCATATGGGCGATGTAACCCATATGGGAAAAGGCGAAGTCTGGCTTCCCGCCTAACACACATAAAAGAGAGCAGGGGGCAAAAAGCAAAGAGTAAAGAGCAAGCACACAGGGCGCGCGGGGGGTAAGAGACGCTATGCTGTGAGGATTGAGGACATCATCCACCCACGATGGCGCGCAAAAACCCCCGCCCTATAGGAAAGGCGGGGGTGTTGCGCGGAGTAAGACGCAAGCACCCCCCTAGAACCCTAGAATGCGCCTCTTATGCTCATGATGGCAAAGAGCTCATCGGGACGACGCACGCTATGCTGGGGATTGAGGATATAATCCACCATCGCCCGCATGCGCACCCGCTCAGAGAGCATGGCGTCATAGCCAAACCCAAGCTCAAGGGTGCGCGCTGACGGGCGCACATCAAAACGTTGGAGCAAGACGCCGTTGCGATGGCGCAAACTGATGTCTAGCCTACCATCCTCAACGCGCATGGGTTGCCCCACACGCAACAGCACGGCATCATCCTCAGCCCACGCATGGCGACGGACAAGACCCACATCAAAAGATGACGTC
>JACONL010000003.1:0-14034 GCA_014332745.1 Alphaproteobacteria bacterium GM7ARS4
TCCCTTCCCCATCGCTTTATTTGTCTGACGGATGAGCGTGCGGGTCTTCATAGCGACATCGAGACGTTTCCTATTCCCGATTTAGGTTTAGAGCCGTCACGTCTTCACCATGGCGGCTGGCAAAAATTGGCGACACTGGGTGAGACGCTCTACGACATCGAGGGGATGACTCTCTTTTTAGATATTGACGTCATGGTTGTGGGCTCTTTGGATGTCTTTTTTCGCTCAGATCATAAGATGACAATCATTCGTGATTGGGTGTCTTTGTATCAGCGTCTTTTTGTGTCTCGTGCCTGTGTTGGCAATTCTTCTGTGTATGCCTATAGGATTGGTGAGCATGCCCATGTTGTTGCTCGTTTTTTAGCGGATAAAGAGGCGGCTTTTCGCCAATTTCGTAATGAGCAACGTTTTTTGACACACCATGTCGGGCGTCTTGGCTATTGGCGCAATGGTTTATGCTGTAGTTTCAAGAGGGATTGTGTGCGCGACTTTCCCCTATGTTACGTCACCTATCCTCGTTTGCCGGTGGGTGCGCGTATTATCGTCTTTCATGGCAAGCCCGACCCGATGGAGGCAATGCATGCGGGGTTTTGGGGGTGGGGGCTCCATCGTTACAGACGCGCTGCCCCGTGGGTTATCGATTATTGGCGGCGTTATGGGTGAGTCTTGATGCCGTGACCTTCGAGGAGCGTTGTGATACGTTGAGCAAACACGGAAGGCGCATAGTGTTTTAGCGCTTTTTGACGAATTGTCTGTGCGTCATAGCGCGCATAATTTTTATGGAGTGCGCGCATGGCGTCATAGAGGGCGTTTTCTGTCCCTTGTTCGATGAGCAGGCCGCATGATGTATCCAGCATCTCAGTGGCGATGCCGTGCGGGGTGCTGATACAGGGGAGACCGCATGCCAGTGCTTCGATGAGGGCGATATGGAATGTTTCATAAGATGTGGCGGTGACGAAGACGTGGGCGCGCTCTACATAGCGGCGTAGGATATGGGCGTTTTCGATAAAGCCAAGGATGAAGCAATGGTCGCGCAATTGGTAATGGTCGATGAGCGTCTCCATATGGGCGCGCTGTGGCCCATCACCGACAAAGATGAGTTGACTCTCTGGTATGTCCTGTTGGAAGCGGGCAAAGGCTTTAATGATCATGTGAGGGTTTTTTCCTGTCCTGAGGTAGCTTGTGTTGTGGAATGTGAAACGTTTGAATTTTGTGGAGGGTTTTTTGTCTATGGCGTAGGCGCGGGAGAGGCAATTGGGCAAAATCAAGAAATGGGCGTTATCGTCCTTTGTCATGGTTTTGAGCGTGTGGCTCATGAGGGAGCTGACGGTGGCGAGGAAGAGAGATTTTTTGCCTATGGCGTTTAAGGCGTAGCTGTCTTTGTGTAAAGAGGCGATGGAGGTATGTTCCACGGCGAAGAAGGGGCGTTGATATGTTTCGGCGATGGCGATGGCGGCGCGGGTGATAGGATGATTGGCGTTACTGCTTTGTATCCATAGGACATCGGGTATGCCATGGCGTTGGATATAAGCTTTGAACAGGCGGGCGAGGGTGTTCCTCACATAGCATGGGTAGAAAGGATATTTTATAAGATAGGGTGTGTAGCCATACCATAGTTCGACACCATCTTTTTTGAGGACTTTGTGCTCTCGCTTCCATGGCAAGAGACGTCCCATTTTTACGACCCCATAAGCTTTTGGATAGAGGATACTGACATGCCACTGGTTGTGTTCTTGCAGGGCCGATGCCTGTTGCCAAAAGAAAGAGCCAGAGGCGAAACGACGTTTTTCATATTGATGGGCAAGGAAAGGAGGAATGATGGCGATATGCATATGGAGAAGACAACGACAGGGGTTTATAGCACCGATGAGGCGGAGGCTCTGCCTTGCAGCTGTAGATACATCGATAGGAGCGGGAGAGCATAACGGGGTTGCCACCTTCGAAAACATGCAAAGAGGATTTTTGGGGCGATGGCGTTGACGCTCCTTGCCCCGCCCAACGTTTTCAACAGGCACAAAGCCTCTTGATACTCCTCAAGACCCTTATGGCGTAAGGCATGGTGGAGGCAACGTCTACAGAAACGGCATAACAGCTGTTTCTTGATAGTCTTCGGTAAGGCGAGAAAATCCTCTGCCTTCGACTCTAGATAGCTATCAATATGCCTATGGGTATCGATGGTATCATGGCGGTGGCGGCGTCTATCATAGGCGGACATCCATGCGGCGCAATGATACTTCCAGAGGCATAAGAGATTTTTTCCACTTGTGCTCATGGTCTCGTGGCTATGGCTTGCTGTCCGCCATTGGTACAGGATACGTGGAATGATATAGATGTGATAGCGTTCGACGCAACGGAGGATGAAGTCATAATCCTCAGCCTTTTTGAAAAAAGGACGCATGCGTGTGTCTTGGAACACATGGCGGCGCCCCATGAGGGGGGGTGATGGGAGAGGCATGCATGTCAGGGTGTCCATAGGGGGGAGGCTATCGGGGGTGAAATGGCGGGACATGCGTTTCTGTCCTATGCCCTTCTTTCCCCCGCCTTGATGGGATGTGAGCCATGTGCTGACCATGTCGATGTGGGGGTGCGTATCGAGAATATCGACTTGGGTTTGTAGGCGATGTGGCATGGAGGTATCGTCATCATCATGGAGGGCGATATAGCGTCCTCGCGCATGGCGGACTCCTGTATTGCGCGCTGTTGCCAATCCTTTATTCTCTTTGTGGCGATAGACACGGAGACGCCCATCTTGTTTTTTGAGCCGTTCGAGCAATTGAGGGGTGCTGTCATGACTGGCGTCATCAACAATAATGAGTTCCCAATCTTGGAGCGTCTGACGCTGAATGCTTTTTATCGCCTGTCGAAGCAGGGAGGCGCGATTATAGGTATTCAAAATAACACTGACGTCGGGATGGGCGTCGGGACAGGCGTCGGGACGGGTGTCAGGATAGGCGTGAGGTATCATGGGCTTTGTTTGTCAAAAGGAGAAAATGAAGGAAAGAAGAGAGGTGAAGACGATGTCCCTTAAGGAGGCATTGAAAGATGATTTTATGACTGATAGAGAAAAAGTATTTTTTGTCCTGTATGACATGGAGGACTTTTGTCAGGTTATGCCTAAACTCTTGGGGTGTTTGTCGTTTAATCATGTTGTGTAAGAAGCCTTTGACGAGTTTTTTAATGCCTTGTTGGGCTTTGTGCGCGAATTGCGGATGGATTTTTTGTCGCGCCTCTTCGATGGTTTTGCTATGGTCGATGGGGTCTTCCCAGCCATAGTGATGGTGGCATGCCGATGCCCAGCTAAGATATTGGTAAATCCATTGTTGATACAGGGTGTGTGACGATGTGCTCATGGTGTGACGTTTGTCATCGGCAATCCTGTAATAATAGAGCACATCGTCAATTGTCTCGATATGATAATACCGTATGCAACGTAAGACAAAGTCATAATCTTCGGCAAAGGCGAAAAAGGGGCGCATGGGGATCTTATGGAAGAGCTCTTGGCGTCCCATGAGGGCGGGAAAGGGGAAAGGCATGTCGGCAAGGGTGACAAGAGACGGCGGCGACGTTGGACTGGAGACAAAGTCTGTTTTGAGGATGGTCGAGATGGGTGTGTCCCTTGTCATACATTGGAGGGCGGGGACAACCATATCGATATGGGGCTGCGCATCGAGAACATCGGCTTGGGTTTGTAGGCGTTGGGAGAGGGATATGTCGTCATCATCATGGAGGGCGATATAGCGCCCTTGCGCATGGCGGACTCCCGTATTGCGCGCTGTTGCTGGTCCTTTATTCTCTTTATGGCGATAGACACGGAGACGCCCGTCTTGTTTTTCGAGCCGTTCGAGCAATTGAGGGGTGTTGTCATGACTGGCATCATCAACAATCACGAGTTCCCAATCTTGGAGTGTCTGACGCTGAATGCTTGTTATCGCCTGTTGGAGCAGGGAGGCGCGGTTATACGTGGTCATCACGACACTTACGCTGGGCGCTTTAGGCTTGTGGTGGTGCGCTGCCCTCATGGCATGGACGCGATTTTCTGTGGCGCATAGCGTTCTATCACCGCTGTGATGTCTTGTCTTTTATCGCCGTAGATGTTGATAAGTGTATGATAGATGTCTTGTTGTTTCGTGGGATATGAGCGTGCCTTCGTGAGAATGTCGGCAACGAGATGGCGTTCTGTCTGTTCATTGCCAAAGCATGTTGTGAAATCAAGAGCATCTTGAAAATCGTCATGCGAGCCGTATCGTATCAGATTATCGCTAAACCCTGAGGCGAGCTCACAGAAATTGCGTGATGCGTGGCGTTCATACTCAGGATGGAGCGCGCGCGCCACATCGTTCAGGGTCTGTGCTGTGTCCATGGGGTCTGTCCATGCGTGGTGGCGGTGGAGGGCAGAAATCCACACAAGCCAGTGGTATTTATGGAGTTGGATAAAGTTGCGCTGTTGTGTTCTCTGTGCGATGGGCGAGTGCGCGCTTTGTTTGCGATAGTGATAGAGTGTTTTTGGGATTGTCACCGCATTATATTTCTCGATACACCGCATAAAGAAATCGTAATCTTCGTTGAGGCGAAAGAAGGGGCGTAGGGGCGTCTCTTTGAACACGTGGCGTCGTCCCATGATGGTGCCGATACACACTTGGACGAAGGATGTGCGTTGATGGATGGGGGGGAGGGCGTGGGCTTGTGATGCCCATCCTTTTCCATATGGGTTTGGGGTGACCGTGTCATCGTTAAATTCTGCCATGAGTGTGGCGACAATATCGACTGTGCTATCACGCTCCATGACGTTGGCTTGTGTTTTGAGGCGTTGTGGCAGGGAGAGATCATCATCATCTTGTAGGGCGATATAGCGCCCGCGCGCCGCTTGGATTCCCATATTGCGTGCGATGGCGGGTCCGCTATTGCGACTGGTGCGAAGATAGCGTATGCGTGAGTCATGTTTCATGAATTCGAAGACGACATGGCGCGTCTTGTCATGGCTGTTATCATCAATGATGATAAGTTCCCAATCACGCATGGTTTGTTTATGGAGGCTTTTGATGGCGTCTGGTAAGAGATGGGCTCGATTATAGGTTGGCATGATAACGCTCACTTTAGGCGTCAGTGGCTTTTTGATGATACCTGTTGAAGATAAGAGCCACCTTATCCCTGTGATGGCGTACTGAGAGAGGCGGCGTATCACGTTCAGCATGCTCAGGATAAGTGCGCGGACGCCGCCACGCATGGGCCCAAGTTTTTTGAGTATCTCTAGGAAGAGTGCCTTATTCTTATGTTTGATGGCATGGGCTGTCAGCGTGCGAAAGAGCGCGAGCCATGAGAGGAGGGGGAGGGGGAAGGCGTCTTTTTTTGCTTCCGTGAGTGACAGGAGGGCTTGAGGCGCTTTATCGCCCCGTCTCAGAGCATAGTGGGCGAGGATATGTCCGTAATCTTTTGCCGTTGTATATCTTTGTAAGAATTCTAGGATATGGGCGATGCCTTCCTTATCACGGGCATAGCATGCTGTATCGAGATGGTCGTTTCCATACTTATGGTGCAGGACATCCTTTGCTTGTCGTGGCGCTTTGAGAAGGGATGTTCGTGCCTGTTGCAAGACATCATCGACATTGAGGGCGTTTTTGACGGGATCTGGCTGTCCTATGGCGACACAATAGGCCGAGACCCATGCGGCATAGTGGTATTTGAGGACAACAAGAGCGCGATCCGCGCTTGTTGTGATCGAGCGATGGGTATCACTGGCGACCCGATACTGGTAGAGGACGTCGGGGATGGTGGTAATATTAAAGTGGGGGACACAGCGTATGATAAAGTCGTAATCTTCGGCGACGGGGAAGAAGGGGCGCAACGGGACTTCGAAGAATATATTTTTACGCCCCATGAGGGCTGGGGCGGGAAAGGGCATGCATGCGAGGTCAGCAACAGGCACGGGAGCGCGAGCAAAGGAGGCGAAGTCCGTTCCCAGTCTTTGCGGGGTGAGGGTGTCTCCCTTCAGGCATTGTAGGTAGGGTGCGATAAGGTCTAAGGCGGGGTTATGTCGAAAGACATCGATTTGTGTTTTGAGGCGATGCGGCATCGATATATCGTCATCATCTTGGAAGGCGATAAAAGAGCCTTGTGCCAGATGGAAGGCTCTGTTTCGTGCGGCTGCTGGTCCCTGATTTTGTTCCTGTCGGTAATAGCGGAGACGCGCATCTTTTTTGAGCATGGCGCGCACGACAGCGTCCGTCTCGTCGCTACTGGCATCATCGATGATGATAAGTTCCCAATTGGTGAATGTCTGTTGTTGAATGCTCTCGATAGCGGATGTGAGGAGACGGGAGCGATTATATGTGGGCGTTACGACACTGATAAGGGGAGGTGGATGGGAGGACATGCGTGTATCATTGTATCATATCAAGGAGGGGAGCATCAGCCCTGTGGGATGTGAAGGGGGCGAGGAGCATGAGGCGTATGAAATCGAAGAGAAAGACAATTCTCCCTGTGCGTATGCATGCGAAGATAATTTTATGACTGACGGCCAGCATGCTGAGACTCCCTTTGATGGTGAGCGATAATGTGAGGATTGTCCTAAAACCAGCGAGGTGCTTTTCCTTTATACAATAATGGAGGCCTGTTTTCCATTTTTTGACATGGATATGGCGGAGCATATGTTCTACGATGCGCTTTTCGCCATACATCTCGTTGAGGAACAACACATGGTTCTGTAATCGTGTGATGATATGGTCGGTGATGCATTCTTCCAAGATGTGCGTCCATGCCGTGTGGAGTTTTATGCGTGGTGTATGAGCGCGCACATCATCGAGGATGTGTCTTCTGGTCGTTCCTTTGGGATAGCACCAATTGAGCATGTCGATGCATGTAGAGAGTCGGTGATGGTATGCGCGCTCTAGGCAGAGGATCATCATTTGCGCCCAGAGGTGGGGGACGACAGCATAGCGCATGAGGGCATGCCTTTGTTGTGTTCGGGGACAATACTTCTTAAGGAGGTCGAGACATGCGAAGAACATATCGCATTCTTCTCTGTCGACGGTCGCTGTCAGGATTTTTTGCCAATCTCCATAAGGGATTTGTTTGAGGATAAGGGTTGTCTCTTCCTTATCATGGTGTAATCGTTCGAGATAGAGAATCGCTGTGAAGGCTTCGGTGAATGCTCCTTCCCTGACGGATCTGCCGATGCCGTGGACAGAGAGGTCAGTGACACCACCATCCGTGATGATGCTCTTCTTATGGTCTTTGAGGACGAGATGATATTTTTGTGCGATGGTGTCGATGGTGTGATATGTTTTTTCTACGGTTTGGGGTGATAGTCCTAGCATGCCCAATCTGGTTTGATGGCGGAGATGCCTCACCATGGAGGCACAGGCTTGTCCGCCGCCGAATTGATATGCAAAATCGATGGTGGGTTGATACAGGCCAAGCAAGGGTTGTGCGAGGAGTTTTTCTGCCAGTTCACGGATGAGGAACGTTTGGATGGCGTGCTGGGCTTTGTGAGCAAAATCGGGGTGGATATTGTTGAGGGCATCGGCTATGGAGGTTGCTTTGTCGATGGGGTCGTGCCACTGATTCTGTCGGTGGAAGGCGGCCATCCAAGCGAGGCAGTGGTTTTTCCATGTGTCGATTTGTCTTGTGCTTCCTGTCGTCAAGGTCTTATGGTCTTGGTCGGCGATGTTGTATTGGTACAGGACTTCTGGTAAGTGGGTTATTTTGTAATGCCCGACCCACCTGAGGAAGCAATCATAATCTTCGGCGGAGGTAAAGAAAGGGCGGAAGGGGAATCTCTGGTACATCGTTGTGCGTGCCAAGATAGCCGCTGGGGGGAGGTGCATGCCGAGGATTTTTTCCACTGGCGTAGGTGGCTTTTTTTCTATATGGAGAGGGTGATCTCTCTGAAAGAGGAAGCCGTGACTGCTAAAGACTCTTGTCCATGGGATGACGGCGTCGACGTCTTTGTGTGTTTTGAGGAAGTCGATTTGTTTTTCTAGGCGTGTGGGGAGGGATATGTCGTCATCATCTTGGAAGGCGATATAGTATCCTTGGGCGTTGGCACATCCTGTATTGCGCGCTGAGGCGATTCCTTTATTTTTTTCGTGGCGGAGATAGCGTATGCGTTGGTCCTTTTGAGCGA
Organism: Alphaproteobacteria bacterium GM7ARS4; assembly: GCA_014332745.1. NCBI lineage: Bacteria > Pseudomonadati > Pseudomonadota > Alphaproteobacteria > Alphaproteobacteria bacterium GM7ARS4. Next base: position 8,123 of record JACONL010000003.1, read on the forward strand.
GTGCGTGGCTCACGTCTGCTGTGTTATCGGTGCTTCCGTCGTCGACGATGATGACTTCGAAATCTTGGAATGTCTGGCACAAGATACTCTGGAGAGAGCGTGGCAGCCGTTCGGCGCGGTTATAGGTGGTGATAATGACGCTCACGTGTGGGGTATGTTGGCGCATGGCTTGGCTATCTTATGGTGATGTTGGCGCGTAGAATGTGTCTAGGAGGCGTTTCATGCGTTCATCTGTCGCGTGGGCGGGATGTTGTGGCATGCCGATGACGTGTTTGAGGAGGATGTGAAGGGATGCCCTTCCTTTTTTTGTGAAGAGGCAAGACAGGATAACAGGCAAGAGGGCGACACGCAAGGCGGTTGGGCGGGTATGGCGCATCAGGGCAATATCGAAGGCGACATGGTGGGGGCTTTTATGGATGCTTGCTCGTAAGGCTTGGCGCCATCGTTTGGGCGGGATAGAGCGTATAGCGTGATGGCTTGGGAAAAAGGGTTGATGGGCGAGAGGGCGTATGGCGTGGCATGTCTCTTCCATGTCGTTGGCGTTACGTGTTTCTAGGAAAATCTCTTGTATGAGTCTGTATAATGCTGTTTCGCCGCCCACTCTTTGCAAAAAGAAGAGGACGTGACGTAGGTCATCGGTGGAGGGATAATGGGTGAGATTTTGGAAGAAGAACCGATAAAATTCCTCGAGACTTTTTTTCGCCAGCTTTTGGAATTGGGGATGAATCTGTGCCACGGCTTCATCGAGGTGGGTCGCTTTGTGGATGGGTTCTTTCCACCCTTGTCGTCGGTGAAAGGCGCATGTCCATGCCATGATGTGATAGCTATAGGCGCGATGGGTGGCGTGTCGTGAGGTGCTGAGGGTTTTATGGCGGGTATCGCCCAGTCGGTAATGATAGAGAATCTCAGGCATATGGGTGAGATTGAATTGTTCCATGGCCCTGAGGAGGAAGTCGAAATCTTCGGCGACAGGGAAGAAGTGGCGCATGGTGAGGGTATCGATAATTTTTCGTCTCATCATCAGGCATGGGGATGATAGCGTGTAGCCTGTGGCGATAGCGGACAGGGGTGGCGGTTTGTTCGCGAAGGATGTGAATCGTGTTTTATTGACGTGGTCGATAAATCCGTTTTCGCGAAAGTTTGCCATCCATGGGCTGACGAGGTCATAGCGTGGATGTTGGTCGAGAAAATCGACTTGTTTTTGCAGTCGTTGTGGCAGGGATATATCGTCATCATCTTGGAAGGCGATATAGTCGCCTCTTGCTTGTCGAAAGAGGGTGTTGCGTGAGGCGGCGCCTCGATTACGTTCTTGCCTAAAGGGGCGTATGCGTGGCTCTTGTGCGCAGAGTTTTTGTATGACGTCTTGTGTTGTGTCTGTGCTTCCATCATCGAGGAGGAGCATTTCCCACTCTGTGAATGTTTGCTGTCTTATGCTGAGGACGGTAACAGGCAGGAGGTGGGCGCGATTATAGGTTGCTGTGATAACCGAGACTTTAGGTTTTTGTGAGGGTTTTTGTTGGCTCATTGTTCCACGATGATGACGATATTTTTTCCTGTGAAGGTTACGACATTGTCGTATAGTATTGTTGATGGCGGGGGTGTCGACATAAGGGGGGTGCTTCACTATAGGATATTTTTATGGCAAAAGGTAAGCATTTAGTGACGGGAGGAGCGGGCTATGTCGGTTCGCATATTGTGCTTGCTCTGCGTGACGAGGGGCGGGATGTCATTGTTGTTGATAATTTGTCCACAGGTCATCGCCATGGGTTGCCGCGTGATATTCCTTTGTTAGAGGGTGATATTCGTGATGAGGTTTTTTTAGATAGTGTTTTTGCGAGCCACAAGATTGAGAGTGTTATCCATGCGGCGGCGGTAGCGAGCGTTCCCGAGTCGGTTGCTGATCCCCAGCGTTGTCACGACATTAATGTGGAGGGGACAAGGCGCGTGATCGAGATGGTGTGTCGTCATGGTGTTCCGTTCATTGTTTTTTCTTCGACCTCTACCGTGTATGACGAGGGTGCGTCTGTTCCTTTTTCTGAGGAGACGCCTTTGGGGCCTATCAGTCCGTATGCTGTTTCTAAGGTAGACGGGGAGGCGTTACTGCGCGCCTCTTGTGCGGGGTCGGATGTTTCTCTTGCGGGTATGGAGCATGCTGGTGGTGCTTCCTTTGCCTATGTTGTGTTGCGTTATTTCAATGTTGGTGGCGCTGACCCTTCCATGCGCGCTGGCGATAGGAAGCGTTCGGCGACGACGTTGATAAAGTCGGCATTGGAGTGTGCCATAGGCATGCGTTCCCATGTTGCTCTTTTTGGCACGGATTACGAGACAGAGGATGGGACGGCTGTTCGTGACTATGTTCATGTGTGGGATGTTGCGCGTGCGCATCTTTTGGTGTTATCCTATTTAGAGAAGGGTGGGAGAAGTGACATTATGAATATCGGTGTTGGCAGGGGCTTTTCTGTGAGGGATGTCATAGCGTCGGTGCGTCGTGTGTCTGGCAAGGAGTTTGTCGTTGTTGAGGAGGGTCGGCGCGCTGGTGATCCTCCGTGTATTTTTGGTGATGTTTCTCGGGCGCGCGATGTCATAGGGTTTGAGGCGCGTTATACGACATTGGATTCGATCGTGAGAGATGGTTGGCGTTGGGAGACGCGCATGCGTGCGTCTCGGGGCGTGACGGCTTAGGGGCCTCAGAGTTTCAGGCTGGTGGCGATGGTGGTTGTGAGGAGGGTGATGATGATGGCGGCGATGATATTGAGGATGAAGCCAGCGCGCATCATATCCTCGATGTTGATGACGTTGGATGCGTAAGCGACGGCGTTTGGCGGTGTTGCGACGGGGAGCATAAAGGCGCAGCTTGCGGCGAAGGTTGCGGGGAGGACCAGCGTGAGGACATCGTTCTGTGAGGCGGCGGCAAGGGCTGTCAGGAGGGGGAGGAAGGTGGCGATGGTGGCTGTATTGGAGTTGAGTTCTGTAAGAAACAGGGTGATAAGGGTGATGGCGAGGACGAGGATGATGAGGGGGATCATGTGCAGTCCTTCGAAGCTTGTGGCGAGGGAGGTTACGAGTCCGCTTTTTGCCATGACGGCGGCAAGGCAGAGTCCGCCGCCGAAGAGGAGGAGGACGTCCCATGGGAGTTGTTTAATATCCTCTTTTGTGAGGGGGGGTGTGTCATGTCGATGGGCGATGTGTGAGAGGACAAAGAGGCTGAGCGCGGCGAGCAGGGCGATGGCGGCGTCGCTCACGTGGGTGAGTGCGGGATAGGTATTGAGGATGGGGCGTATCATCCACAGGACGACCATAGCGAGGAAGACGACAAAGACGCTACGTTGTGCCTTTGTGAAGGGGCCGAGCGTATGGCGTTCATTGGTGAGGGCGCGTGTGAGGCTCTGGAGGGACGTATCAGACGAGGCTGTGGGGACGGGATATGTCAGTCGTGTGAGGCTGACCCATGCGCATGGGAGCATGATGGTGGCGAGTGGCATGCCGATGACGAGCCATTGGGCGAAGCCGATATCGATGCCTTTATGGTCAGCAAGATAGGCGGCGGTGAGGGCATTTGGTGGCGTGCCGATGAGGGTTGCGGTGCCACCGATACTGGCAGCATAGGCGAGTCCCAAGATTAATGCTTTAGCAAAGGGTTGGTGATGGGCATTGCTTTGTAGGCGTTGGATGACATAGAGGGCGATGGGGAGCATGAGGGCGGTAGCGGCTGTGTTGCTGATGACCATGCTGAGGAGGGCTGTCATGACCATGAACATGAGGACGATGTGGGGCAGTGAGGGGCGACTTTTTGCGAGGAGTGTCAAGGCGAAATAGCGGTGCAGTTGGGTATTTTGTACGGCGCGGGCGACGAGGGCGCCGCCGACGAGCAAGTAGATGACGGGGTGGGCGTAGGCGTCGAGTGCTTCATGGAGGGTGAGGAGTCCAAGGAGCGGGGCGAGCAAGGCGGGCAGGAGCGATGTGGCGGCGATAGGGATGGCTTCGCTGACCCACCAGCATGCCATCAATGCTGTGAGGGCGAGGGCTGTCATAGAGAGGGGTGTGAAGGCGGGAAAGGGCGGTATCAGCAACAGCGCGCCCATGATAAGGGGACCGAGGATAAGCCCGATTGTTTTTGTGTGAGACATGTGATGACAAAGGGAATGCTAAGGGGAATGATGGTGTTATGTGTCTCTATCGTTGAGGGTGAGGGGGGGTTATTGGATGGCTTGCATTGAGGGATGGATAGGGGTATAGAAGGGGGACGATGGGTTGTTGTATCATTGGCGCGGGGTGGAGCAGTCTGGTAGCTCGTTAGGCTCATAACCTGAAGGTCGCAGGTTCGAATCCTGCCCCCGCAACCCATCATCGTGAGGCTACCCCTATGCCTATGTCACGCCCAGAATACGTTTGAGTTCGCCTTTCAAGAGCTGACGGCGGGCTTTGATGAATTCAGGGAAATCCTTGAAGGCCAACGACTGCTCGCTGTCGATAAAATTTCGTCTCAAAAAATCCTCTCTCTTCTCTTTTGCTGGGTATTCTTCATTTAACCATGTGTCGAAAGCCTTATTACCTTTGAATACGTGCAATTTCTTTTCTAGGAGTTGTAAATTGGCCATGCTATCTTTCTGTTTATTAAACGCCTCTATCTGTTCGTCAGAAAATCCCTGTTTTCTCATGGATGTCTTTGTAAAGGATGCTCGAGGGTGAATATGGTCTTGCTCATACACAAACCCCTCACCCAAACCGAGATAGAGGAGGGTGAGAACGCTATAGGTTGTTTTTTTTCCGTATTGCGACTCCAAGATACTATCAATATCGTCCTCACTGAAAGAGAGTGTCTTCGTCTTACCTCGATATTTTTCAATCATCTCTTGTAAGGGGAAGCGTCCCTTATGGGTATCTATGAGTTCGCACAAAATTGGATACTCGTTGTCGAAGTGAAAAGAAAAGAAGGCTTTATGAAGGGCACGCGCCAACCATCCCATGATGTCTTTCCTATTCTGTGCTTGCTTGGGTGAAAGGAGTGTGTTTTCATCGAGTTTATTTCTGTAGATGAAGTAGGAGATAGGGATGATGGCGTTTTTGGATGCGAAGCTTTTCCCTTCATAGCCGTAACGTGCCACGAGTGTAATGGCTGTTTGTAGGGCGGATGACGTGTTATCCCACTCCTCTTCGATTTTTTCCATTTTTTCGTTAAAATTCGTGACTTTGAAAGCGACCTTTGTATAATCGGCAAGGACGAGACAATTCTTAAGGACGACATCTTTATTGATGTCGAATCCGCGCCCTGTGCCATTGATGTCATCGACAAATTTCAAGATAGTCTCCCGTGCGTCTCTTTCCTTCCACTGCGCCACCGTCATGGAAAAGAGCAAATCAGAGTAGCTTAGCTTGGTGCCGCCACTATTGGCGCGGATGAATATCTGGAGTACTTTCTCTAAATCTTGACTCTCTTCTTGATAATAATTGATTATTTTATTAGCATGGATGGCATCACAGAAATCATGCAATGTGTCATGGGCAAAGTCTTGCTTGCTTTTCTCTTGAAGGTCGGGGTATACGTTGTCCTTGAGAAAGCGTGACACATCCTTACCTTTTTTGAGAGGCATGATGTCTTCGCACCTAAACCAATAGACATCATCTTCTTTGTTCTTTTTTTCTGCCTCTTTATCCGTGAGAAATTGGAAGTCGTATTTTAAGTCCTCCTCTTCGGCTTTCTGAAAGATATTTAAATGAAGCTTTTTTGGGTATTTTGTGGACGTATAGCTTCCCGTCAGTGCCATGTACATGGCGGTGAGACGCTGTTGTCCGTCCAATATGGCCGTGACATGCCGACGCCCCGAGAGGGATGCTGGTGTATTGTGTTTTTCGTCTTTCTTGTAGTCTTTTATGAACTCATAAAATTGGAAACGTTCGACATTGTCCCCTTC
>JACONL010000003.1:14155-25154 GCA_014332745.1 Alphaproteobacteria bacterium GM7ARS4
TTTCCAGACGAATTCACGTTGAATGGCGGGTAACACATAGTCCTTTTCGTCTATATGGTCGATGGCCTCCTTAATGGTGATAGGGGTTTGATATGACATGGTGACGTCCCTGTTTTTCAGATATAGCGCTCACAGAGCTCTGTAGAGACTCCACTCTACAAAGTAACGCTGTATCATGCAACGATGTTATGCCTTGTGGCGTGTCAGGACGACTTGTATCACGTCGCTCCGTTCGGCGCAGAAGGATGCGCCCCACGAGGCGAGATAGAGATACCACAGGCGTATGAAATGGTCGGGATAGCCCATCTGTTGTAATGAAGAATAGGCGGCATCGAAACGTTGAAGCCACGCCTGTATCGTCCGTCCGTATTGTGTGCCATGGTGCATAACATGGCGTGCGACCAGTCCTTCTTGTTGTGCTTGGCGAAGGAAGGTGGCGGGATAAGGAATGCGCGGGACAACGCTCTCAGGGTGAGCCGACAGACGTAAGGGACCGATATTTTTGTGGTATCTGTTCATGTCTTCCTTGTGGATGAAGGCAAAACTTTGAATGAAGGCGATACCCTCTGGTGTCAGGAGTTCACGTATTTTACGAAAATAATGATTCCAATGTGTCTCACGCACATATTGGCACATTTCTATGGAGACGATACCATCGAAGCAGCCGTCAATATCTTGGTAATCTTGGAGGCGCAATGTCGCATGGTCTGGATAGGCTGTGAGGCGTTTTTTAGCATACGCATGCTCTTCCTGTCCTATGGTGACGGCGGTAACGTGATGTTGCGCATGGCGGATCGCATGGAGGGCGAAACTTCCCCATCCACTGCCAATATCCAATAAGCGTAGGGGCTTATCGCCAAAGAATTCGAGAATATGACGATATTTATTGTTTTGGGCTTGCTCCAGACTTTCATGGGCGTCGTCGAAGAGGGCGCATGAATAGCTCATGCCTTTATCGAGCCAGAGGGCATAAAAGTCGTTACCCATAGGAGGAATGGTGTCCGTCCTCCGTGTGTTATTCTTGTCCCTTGACGAGGATAATCTGTAGAGCATTTTTCCCCATAGGATGGGGGCGATGTGCTTGAGGATATTGGGGCGTATGATGTCATGGTTACGCAAGACCCATTCCACGAGTTGGAGCAGGTTGTCGCTATCCCATAAGCCATGTTGATAATCGTCGATGAGGGCATTCTGTCCTTCCATAAGGAATCGCGTCAAGACAGAGAGCTCATGGATATGCATATGGGCTTTGGGGGTGCTCTGCTGTTTTTGTTGTGGCGAGCCTTGTCCCTCGAAGAGATGGCGCTGGCCGTGATGGTCGGTGAGACATAGACTGCCGACATAGGAGGGTGTGCGTGCTGTCTTGTGGAGGGCTTTGAGGACAATATCTCTTGCTTTATGTGGGTGCATGGCCTGTATCACCTTGTGGGGTCGTGTGTATCCGTCACACGAGTCCTACGTCATTGCTGGGGGGTATGTTGTGGCGGGATTGAGCAATTCAATTTGCATGACATCGGTATAGTGTGCCGCAAATGCCCCTGCACAAGAGGCAAGATAGTAGCGCCATAATCGATAGAACGCTTCGTCATATGCTCTGTGGGGTGCGCCATGAGGTTTCATAGGGGATTCCATGCGGAGGATGGTCTCTTTTTGCGCGTCGAATCGTTGCAGCCACATGGTGAGTGTTTTTGCGTAATGTGAGCCGAACGTGAAGATATCGATAGCCCTAAAGCCGACTTTTTGTGCGGCATGGCAGAAGCGTTCGAGGCTAGGGAGAGCGCCACCGGGGAATATCAATGTGCGCATGGCGTCCGTCCCCTTGATATAAGAGCGAAAATGGCGTTCATCGATGAGGATGGTTTGGATATATGCCTTTCCCCCGGGCTTCAAGAGGTCTTTCACTTTTTTAAGATAGGTGAGCCAGTATTTCTTCCCCACCGCCTCAAACATACCGATGGAGACGACAACGTCGTAGCGTCCTCGACATTGGCGATAATCCTTGAGCGTGACGTCTGCCTTATCGCCTATCTTGAGGGTGCGTATGACGTCATCGGTGTATTCTTTTTGCTGTGGCGAGAGGGTGATAGCGCTCACCCGATGGGCGCGTTTTCCGCATGCGCGCCTGATAAAATTGCCCCAGCCACAACCAATCTCGAGGATATGTTGTGGCACATCGCCTATTTTATCGAGGATGCGGTCAACTTTATTATTTTGTGCTTGTTCCAGCGTATCATTGTCGTCCAAGAAGAGTCCGCATGTATAGCCCATCGTCGGGTCCAGCCACAATGCATAGAAATCATTGCCGAGGTCGTAATGGGCAAGCACATTGCGTTTGCTTTGGAATAATCGGCCCTTTTGTCGCCAGTAGCGTAGGCGTGAGACGATGCGGTGACGCATATTCCCGTCCATGAATGTCGCGTCAAAGAATTCTTTGTTTTTGAGGAAATGGTGGATGAGAGAGGGAATATGCGGGCTATCCCATTGCCCTTTTTGGTAGGCTTTGGCGAAGCCGACATCGCCTTCATTGAGCATGCTCGTTATGGCGTCATGGTCATGGATATGGAGCGTTGCTTCAGGGCCCGGCTTATCCCCTTGGCAGAGCTCTGTCGTGCCATCGGCTAATGTCAGGGACAAAGTGCCATACTGACTTTTACGGAGCATAGCGAGCAAGAAAGCGACATCGTCATCAGCATGCTGAAGGGTCGAGGATGATGGTGTTGCCATGCTATGCTATGTCTCTCACAAATGAGGGAAGGGTCACAGACATCCTCCTTATGACGGCACCCACTTCTGTGTTTTTCCCTATCATATTCTTATGGTGTGGTGCAATCTCTTTCATGGAGGCGTCGGGTGGTTATGCGTCTTTGCTGATAACGGGAATTCTCTTGAGGAAGAGTTTAAGGGCTTGCCAGTGGATAAGCATGATCGTCCGCCATGTGATATGGGGATGGCGCCGTAGTGCTGTGAGGAGGGCGGCGCGCCTATAGGCTGTGAGCGTGCCTGTGAGAGAGGTCGAGAGTGTGAGACGGCTGTTCCCATCATAATAGGTGATAAAGATATTGATGGCATCTTCTTTGAGAGAAAAACGGAAATCATAGTGTCCTTCTATTTTGAGGAAGGGTGATACGTAGAAACATTTCTGGGCGCGGAGGACATCACCTTCATCGATTCCCTGTTTTTTTGGCAGGGGGTGGCATATATAGTGGTGTCTTTCCCCGAAGGTATTATTGACTTCAGCGATAACAGCACAGAGCCTTTTTGTGTGCTGGTCGATAAAGAGCCAGAAACTCACGGGATTGAAGAGATAGCCTAACACGCGTGGCATGGTGATAAGGACAATATGTTTGTCCTTGATAGGAATATGGTGTTGTGTCGCCATGTGGTGTAGCCATGCATGCCAGGACGCGCATGGCTGTCCATCGGCGTAATCTTTGGTGTGGAGGGAGAGGGGGCATGGGCTATTGACGGCAAAGAGATAGGGGATATTGAGGGCGGGCATGGTTTTGATGTCGAAGGCGAGCGTCCAATGTCCATAGCGAAACACATTGCGTGATGGCCTGTGTCGGTGGTGCATGACAGAGCCTTGTAGGATATGGGGATGTGTCCAGTCGATCATCGTTGAGGGGCGAAAGGAGAGAGAGGGGGCAGCCATGACGGCAACGGGGCGAGTTGTTTGACGACATGGAGGGCGCTCCATACGCCGTCTTCGTGAAATCCGTATCGTTGATAGGCGCCACAATACCATGTCTTGTTCTGTCCTTGTAGGGCGGGGAGCTGGGCTTGGGCGTCTATGGCTTTTTTGTCGAAGAGGGGGTGATGAAAGCGATGTGTGTCATAGGTGGGATGGGCGCGTTTTTTTGCGTTGAGAGTGACAAAGAGGGGGTATCGTCTGTCGATAGCTTGCAGGTTATTCATCCAGTAGCTCATATGGAGGGAGGGTGTCGTCTCTTGGTGGGTGAGATGATAGACCCAGCTTGCCCATGCGTGTTTTTTACGAGGCATGAACGATGTATCGCCATGCACGGTGATATGGTTTGCTTGGTAGCGAAAGCAGCTGAGGATGGCGCGCTCTTGGGCTGTGGGTGTCTCGAGCAATGACAGGGCGTCGTCGGCATGGCAGGCGAGGACAACATGGTCGAAACGTTGTTTTTGTCCTGTGCTATCCGTGACGATGCTATGGTCATGGGCTCTGTGGATATGGGTGGCGGGATGGAGATGGACGGCATGCGCAAAGGTTTTTTTCATGGCATGGACATATGTATGGGCGCCACCCTTGATGGTATACCATTGTGGCTGTTGTGAGAACGAGAGAAGTCCATGATTGTGGAAGAAACGTATGAAGGTGCTGGCGGGGAATTCGAGCATGGCGCGCATGGGGCAGCTCCAAATGGCGCTCGCCATTGGCAGGAGGAAATAACGGGTAAACCATGGGCCCGTCTTGAGGATGGTGAGGTAATCCTTGATAGAAAAGGATGACGGAGAGTGCATGTAAGCGGGGGCATGGCGAAAGAAATGGCGCGCGTCCCTCATCATGCGGAGATAAGAGGGACGGAACAGGTTAGAGGGTTGTGCGAAGATGCCAGCGAGATTCTTTGTGCTATATTCTAGCCACCCGTCATTGATAGTCGCGCCAAAGGACATGAGACTTTTCTGTCGTTTGATATGGAGATGTTGAAACAAGGCGGTGAGCAAGGGATAGGTGCGGTCATTATAGACGATGAAGCCGGTATCGACGGGAATGGGGTGCGTGGCATGGTCTGGCTGGACGTAGATGGTGCGTGTATGTCCGCCTAGATAATCATTTTTTTCGAACAAGACCACGTCATGGTGTGTGGCGAGACAATAGGTGGCTGTTAAGCCGGTGATTCCCCCACCAACAATGGCGATACGCATGGTGTCTGTGTTAGAACGAACGTTCTTGTGCTATGTCGTCTAGAGGGAGCGACGGGGTGTCTTTAAGGAGATTTTTTCCTCATGGGGACTTGTCCGTTGTAGGACGGCATGCCTCTTTATGCCAATTTTTTTATTGTCTTTGTGAAGGTGGAATGGTAGAACGGGGGCATATGGAGGGAACGAGGACATCTGACTCTAGGGTTTCTATCATAGGGGATGGGCAGTAATCATACAATCATCGCGAGGTCGGTCTCATGACGTTTCTCTTTTTAGCCTTCATATGTCTTTTTTTTCCACTTCTTTCTTGTGCTGGCGAGGCGATGGCCGAGGAGAAAAAGGACACCCATGTGTTTGCGCCCATTGAGGTGACAATTTTACGTTCTAAAACATCCAGTCGAGACGTCGGGGCGTCTGTTTCTGTGGTTGATGGGGACGAGAGTTTTGGGGGCAGAGCCGATACATTGGGGGCGTTATTGCGTTCTGTGCCCGGCGTCTCCACAACTGGTGGTCCGCGTCTTGTGTCGGAACAGCCAAACATACGTGGCCTCAGTGGCGATAGGATTGTGATTCGCTTAGACGGGGCGCGCAAAAATTTCAGCAACGTGCATAGAGGGCGTTTTTTCATTGATGGGAGTCTCTTGAAGCGCGCCGAGGTCTTGCGTGGCGCAGGCTCTGTCTTTTATGGGAGTGGCGCGCTTGGGGGTGTCATTGACCTGACGACAAAATCGGCGTCCGACTTTGTGCGCGATGGCAGGAGGGCGGGGGTTGAACTCGTCTCATCCTATGATAGTAATAATCAGGCGCGCAAAGGGTCTGTCCATCTCTATGCCTTGTCGGAGTCAATGGACGTGCTGTTCTCTATTGGTGGCAAACGTTCAGGCGACTACCAAGATGGCGATGGTAACGACATTCTGTTTTCTGGCGAAAACACCCAGACGATGTTCCTCAAATCCACGTGGACTCTTCCTTCTTTTCATGCTCTTGAATTATCATTGCAACGTTGGCGCGACCATGCCGACTCGTTGACAACACCCGAATTAGATGTGTCTCCCGTGACGACAACGGTGCCAGCCTTTGCGCGCAATTCCATTTTACGTGTCGTGCGCAGGACAACGGAAGACACGTTCTCTTTGCGCCACTCGTACGAGCCGTCATCCAGTCCCTTGAAGGATGCGTGGCTCAATATGGATAATCGTGTCTATATGAGCAGGACGCGCATCGATGAACGGGGAACGGAAGGAGACTTTGTCGACATGGCCAATCCACGCAATAGCCGTTCGGGAAATATGGGACGTCTCGATGAGCGGAGCATTCGCGGCATAGGGTTCGATATCAGCAACCGCATGATGTTCAGTCCGCATGGACAGCATACCATACGTCAAGGCATCGATTTTTACCATGAAGAGCAACAAGGGCGGCGCAACACGGGCGCAATTCCTTTCCCACAAGGACGTCAAAATCTCTTTGGCGTCTATCTCCATGGGCGTTCTCTTTTTCTCGGTGAGACCCTCAGGGTGGAGGCTGGCACGCGTTTCGACCGTAGCAGTCAGGGAAGCAGAGACCGAGTCTCGCGGAGCAATCGACGTCTCTCATCGACCGCCTCTCTTCTCTATAAGATTCATCCGTTTTTTTCCCCCTATGCGTCCTATGGGCAATCTTTCCGCGCCCCGTCCCTCACGGAACTCTATGTGGGCGGCACACACTTTCTCGCTAATCGTTTTGTCAGCAACCCGAGCTTACGCCCAGAGAGAGGGCGCACGACAGAGGTGGGGCTCAATATGGACACGTATGACCCTTCACACGAGGCTGGTGCGAGGAGAGCGTCCCGATGGCATGGCAAATTCGCCTATTTCAGCAGTCACTATCGGGATTTCATCGAGCAAGTGGTTGATGTGCGTTTGGCCTGTTTCAGCCGTCCTCCAGCTGTGGCGAGCATCTTTGCCATGCCGCCCACGTTCAGATGTCCGCCGACCCATCCCATTGGTCCCCAGCCCGGTGGCACGACAACATATGACAACGTGCCAACCGCCACTGTGAAAGGGATGGAATTCGCCCTTAACTATGAGCGCCATGCCCTCTCTGCCCGCCTCCATATGGCGCGCATACGGGGAAAGGACAGACAGAGAGGCACGCCCTTAAGTAACATAGCAGCTGACACGTTGTCGCTCTCTCTCTCTTATGCTGTCTCGCCAACGATGCGCGTCTCTTGGCGAAGCACTCTCGCTGCTGCTCAGGACAGGGTCATAGAGCCAGACAGCGACCCTCAGCGTCTTGGTCTCCCCGTGCGCGGTTTCGAAAATGCCGTCAATGCCAGTGCGTTCACGGGTCTCTATAAGACGCCAGGTTATGGCGTGCATGATATTGCCATAGGGTGGACGCCGAATGTGCGCGCTCTCAAGGGGCTCGATGTTTCTTTCCATGTGCGGAATCTCTTTAATAAAACCTATCGGCAACATACCTCTGCTGTGATGGCACAGGGCTTGAATATGTCCCTGTCCCTGTCGCAGGCATTTTAGTGCCGTGTGTTGTGTGATGGTGAGTCCTTGTCCTTTGGGATAGTGCTTCTTGTGTCATGGGGTAGGGGGGGAAGAGAGACGATACGTGGTGTGATCAAGTAGAGGCGTTCGTTTTTTTCTTTTGTCCTACGTTGCGTACCAAAGAGGCGTCCAAGGAAGGGAATATCGCCGAGGATGGGGATACGGCTTTCATCATCGGTATCATTTTCGAAGTAATAGCCACCGATGATGAGACTTTCGCCTTCTCGAATGAGGGCTTGGGTATTGATGGCGTTATTGCGTACCACAGGGATATTATCGATTTCCTGTCTGAGGAGTGTGCCGTCTTCGATGACGATCGCCATGTGGATGGATTGTGTGTTATCAGAGGAGACAATATGGGGGGTGACGCGTAAGAGTGTTCCTGTGGTGACGGGATAGAGGTCGACGGCTTCCCGTCCTTCGACGCGCACATGGAATGTTTGGCTGAGGTCGAGGGAGGCTTCGAAATTATCGATGGTAATGACGGAGGGTCGTGACAAGATACGGGCGTTATCGTCTTGTTGGAGCAGTTTTGCTTGAGAGAGGATATAGTCGGCGCTGGTCGTTGCGATAGAGATAGGATTGGTTGCTTGGGCGACGACATTGGCGGTGATGGTGCCAAGGGATGGTGTTTCGGTGATGTTTCCAAATCCCGCTGCCACTCGGTTATTGAGGACACCTCGCCATGAAAAGCCGACATCGCTGATGGCGGATGTGTTGATATCGATGATGGCGGCTTCTATTTCTATGAGTCCTGTGGGGATATCGAGGGAACGGATAAGATTTTCGTAGCGTGTCATATTGGCTTCGAGGTCATAGACGATGACGGCATTGAGGCGTGGGTCGGCTTGAATGCGTGCGCGAACGGGCGCTTTTTCTGGCGTCTTTGTTGATATGGTCGTATTGGTTGAGCTTGTAAAGCCGCTGAGAATGCCGGGAAGTCCTGTTTTAGCGCGTTGTTTTTCTTGTGCTTCTGAGGGTTTGCTTGTGGTGGCGGGGAGACTTGGGCCTCCGCTGATGAGGTTGTTGAGGATGGTGGCGATACCGGGGATGGTGACACTTTCATCTCGATAGGAAAAGGTTTTATCGATAGCCCATGCGTGGCGTAGGCGGAACACGCGAGATGCGACATCATCGGAGGTATAGAGGCTGGCGGCGACATTTGTGAGCATATCGAGCATGCGGGGTGGCCCTGTGATGACGACGCTATTCTCTTCTTTGTTTGTATCCATAGAGAAGCGCGAGTCCCAATGGTCGCTTTGAAAAATACGTTCCCTGAGGTTTTCTACGGTTTCGTGGTTGGCGGGGAACTGGCGTGTTTCGATGAGGGCATTAGGATAAATGAGGAGGTAGACGCCATCATAATACCATGTGAATTCGTATTCCTCGCTGAGGCTCTCGAGGAATTGCATGGGGGTTGCCGCTTGGTGGGTGCCGTGGAGAATGCCAAGGAGGGGCGTCTCTGGTGTCTCTTCGATTTTGATAGGCGTTTTGACACTTTTAGCAAAATTCTTGAGGACGTCTTGAATAGGTTGATGGTCGGCATAAAAGCTGTAAATGTCTGTTGTTTCCTCTTCATCATCTGTGATGCTGTCTGCCCAAGGGGGCGTATCGGCATGGAGTGTAGGCAACGGCATGACGATGCACAGGATAACGAGCAGGATGGCGTAGGGCATGTGGATGGGGTGGTGACAGATGAAGAGTCGAGGGCGTTGGTTAGGGGTGATGGGCGAGAATAATGTCATGCCAGCGGGCGAGGGCTGTTTCGAAGGCATCAACCGAGTCGATGAATTGCCACGAGGTGGCATGTCTCAGCAAGATGGTATGATAAAGGACAAGCTGTTTGCTCTGTTCGTGATAGGCGAGGCATGCGGTGTGCTCTTTCTGTTGTGCGAGATTGAAACGTAGGAGTTTTTGCACGAAGTCAATGGCGGGGATTGTCGTATCGGTTTCATCGATGGCACACAACAGGCCTTCGAGGACGAGGGCATCGCCAATACGTTGACATGTGAAAGGGGGGGCATCGTCGGGGGCAAAGCGGTAGCCGCCATGAGGGTCGGGTTGTGTTGTGATGGGCGTTGTGCGACGCTTTTGGTAGTCGCCAACGAGCATATCCATTGTGAGCATGGGGACGATGTCTCTGTGGTCATTGATGTTTTTCGCCCCTTGTCTCTAGGTGTCGTAAAAATCCGTTCCTGTTACGTGATTTTGCTCTTGCTTGGTGATTTTTGCGGGTGACTCTTTGGCATTTAGAATGGAATATGAACGACAGCACGGACACCTAGAGAAAGGAGGACGAGCGGTTGCATGCGGCCTGTCTTCATCGTTCCTTATCAATCCTGTCGTGTGGTGCTATGTCCGAAACAGAGTCTGACAAGACGTCATCTGTGTCTTCCCCAGAGGAGGAACGTTCTCACAGGCCGAGCCATGAGGGGGTTTCTGAGGGGGTTTCTGAGGAGGCTGCTGAGGGAGTCTCTGAGGGGTTCATCCTCAAACTCTTATCAGGGTTTCATGTTGGTGCTGAAGTTGCTCTGACGCCAGACACACATGTGACCATTGGCAGGGACGAGTCATGCGATGTGATCCTCTCAGATCCATCTATTGCTCCACAGCATGGGCAGCTGACAATAGGGAAGGATGGACGCGCCGTTATCAAGGGCATCCTGTCAGCAGAGGCGTCATCTCCAGAGACATCCCCAGAGACGTTCATGCGTGTCGCCATCAATGGCAAGCCTATCGATGGCGAGGGAGCGCTTCAGCAAGGCGATATTATCACTTTAGGGCGTCTTCACCTTGCCTATGGCGCGCCAGAGACGCCATGGCATCAATTGACGATTCCTTCTTTTTCTGACGAGGCATCGCCTCCGTCGGAGCATGGTGAAGCGCATGGCGAGACTGCCTCTCCCTCTCATGATGGTGAGGATGCCTCTCCTTCGCCTATTGAGGGGGCTGTGCTCACAGACCATAGAGACCAGCGAACAGAGAGACGTCGCTTTTCCTTCACACGCACGCTTGTTTTTATCTGCCTCCCTCTAGGCTTTGCCGTTGTGCCTCTTTTTTTCCTATTGCATGGCATGCCTCCTATGCCGAGCCTGCCTATGATGAAGGCAACAGAAGAGATGACCGCCACCACAGAGGATGTCGCGCACGGAGAGCGTATGGAGGAGCAAGACACCTCTGACCATCTCCCCGACAGGTTTCATGACAGGCTTCATGACACCCCTCATGACATCCATGCTGTCCATTCCGCCATGTCAGAGGCCGTGTCAGGGGCCATGTCAGAGGCCATGCCAGAGGGAGAGCCACAGCATGATGGCGCGTCTTCGCTCTCTTTGGCTGAACGTGTGTCGATGCTTTTGGCGTCGATGGATGGCGGGCGAGGCCATGTCACCGTGCAGGATTCCTCCCATGCCGTCACCATAGGGGGCTATGTCCATACCCACCATGACCTCAATGTCCTTCGTGGCTTTATCGAGGCGCGCATTCCAGACGCTAGCGTGCGAAGCCAATTGCGCTATCGCGTGACGTCGACTCAGACTCTTGCGATGGCGATACGTTCTGAGTTGGAG
>JACONL010000003.1:25204-106763 GCA_014332745.1 Alphaproteobacteria bacterium GM7ARS4
AGAGTCGAGGATTTCACAATATCGGCATTGAGGACAATGGCGATGGCACGTTTGTCGTCACGGGGCTTTTGGCGTCGACGAAGATGTTTCACCGCGCCTTGCTTGAGATAACGTCATCTCTCCCGCGCCTCAAGCATATTGATGACAATGTGGTGACCATCGATGACGTGATACGTGTCATTCACGAAAAGACCCATGCGCAAGGCCTGTCCGTTTCTGTGCGTCATGTGGATGACGATGAACAGCATGAGGGCACGATAGAAGTCAAAGGGCTTGTCAATGCTGAGGACTATGACACGTGGACATCCATTGCGTCGTTCATCAGCGAGCGTTATGCCCCGTGGCTCTTCCTTGATGACCATGTCGTCAATATACGTGGGTTTCACTTGGATGTGGTGAGTTCTATCAGCGGTCCTCATTCTTTCATCATCATTAGGGAACAAAAGAGCGGGAAAGGACACTATTATACGAAGGGTTCTCTGCTTCCCAATGGGTTTCGTCTACAAGAGATTATGACTGACCATTTGGTGCTGTCGTGGCAAGGCAGAGACTATACGTATGTCTTAGGAGATGACCATGACACAAGAACAACCAACTTACATCCTTGAGTTAGAAGAGAAGATCGCGAAAGATAGCGATGGGACGTTGGTGAAGACCATCAGGAACACTCTCGATGCGGAGAAGGATTGCGTGAGTCATGACATTCGCCAAGGGCGCGCCTCAGAGGACTTCAAGCGCCTCAACGTGTTACTTGGCGGTTTAGAGGCGGCGCGAGCCGTCATCGACTCCTATTGGGCATCACAGCATAGCACTTAAGGCAAAGAGGAGGATAAGAAGATGACAGAAGGAGCAGGCGGAGTCAGTATCCAGAATACTGTGAGCAGTTTTGACCCTGTGCTTCAGGCGTCAGAGACAGACTTGGCGAGAGCGCAAGAAGCGGCGCAATCGGGTCGGACAGGCGACATTATGAATCTGGAGGCGCAACTTCATCAGTGGACTCTGACGTTACAGGTGAAAGCCAACGTCTTGAAGGCGATCAAAGATGCGTTCCAGAATATCATCAGGAACTATAATTAACGGCACATGGTGAGCGTGGGGGTGCTGTGAAGGGATAGGGCGAGGCATGGAGGCATGGGAGGAGCACACTCTTTCGAGGGCGCGACGCCTTCCCATATGGTGGAGGACCATTCTTCGTCCCGCGCCCTTATCGCCTTTCGTCAAGAGATCGATAAGCGGGACAAGGCGCTACGTCTTGTCTCGATATGGGCTGTGGCAAGCCTCTTCATTGCTCTCTTATGGGCGGGTCTCTTTATATGGGATGGCGTGAGACGCCATGAGCGCATGCGTGCGCTCAGCGAGGCGGTGGCGGAGTCGCTTCCGCGTCATGAATCCACCTATCAGTCTCTTATACAACATGCGGTGCGCGCCTCGATGCTGGCCGAGCATATTGATGGTTTGACAACGTCATCCTATCGATTCGTTGAGCTCTTTTTGCGTGAGGACGAGCATGACAAGGCACATCACCTTCGCATACATCTTGCGCGAGTCGTCATGGAGGAATCTATGGCGCGGCTACGCCATGAACGAGAGCGTATGGTTATCTCAAGGCAGCGAGACAAGGTGCGAGAGGGCGTATCGTATGACATGCTCCTCAGGGTGTGGTCTCGACATTATCGGGAAAAGCAAGAATGGTTTCATCACCATCACGCCATTGAGACTTTACAGCAAGGCAGAACAGCGCTTTTTGCCGAGAAAAAGGCGCAACATTATGGTTTTCCTCTCTCTTTAGAGCATCACCGCCCCTTTTCGCGTATTCTTGTGCTAGAGGCACAGCGTCACAAGGACGTCATCGAGGACATGGTGCTTGCGGGGGTGCATGCGGGCTTCGATGGAGAGACATCCATAGCGCTCTATGAAAACCGCCTTCATCGCCTTGTAGCACAGGGCTGGTTTCGTCGCTCATCTCTCCAGCACGCCTTGGCAGCTGTCTCCTCAGCCGTAGAGCGTCTCAAGACATGGCCTAACGGGCCTGACGCCGCATCAACGCATGCGCCGCATGGTGAAGCGTTCGTGGCATTGCGCAAGGCGCTGAGCGCCTTGAAGGCGCAATTGGCACAAGAGGACAGCCATATACGGGACGTGCATCCCGTCCTCTTGTCCCATATTGCCGACTATGTCATCCAACAAAGCGCGCAAGGCGGTGTCACATGGCTTCAAGGACGGGACCCACAAGCATTCGAGAAACACCATGAAGGGGGGACATCGTCCCGCCCATGGGCGTTCACGCTCAGTCAGCAAGCCCGCGCCCTCTTTGACGCGCTCTCTCTCATAGAGGATGTGAAGGGGGGTGATGCGCAGGGATGGGATAGGTTCATGGCATCCTCACCCTCACGTGAGTCTATCCTTGCCTATGCTGTGGCACAAGATAAGGCGTGGGGAGAGACGATGGAGGCGCACAAGCCTCATGCGCCTCGATGGTTAGGTGATAGAGTCGACGCTGTGTTACGACATTATCGCGCTCACCATGCCAAACGCGCCATCGAGACAGCATGGCATGCCCATCAGCGCTATGATGGCATCATGCATGGGGAGGCAGAAACAGGGGACGAGGCATTACGTGTTGCGCATGCTCTACGCTATATACGTCTTCTTCTTGAGGAGGGAGACGCCCAGCATGTTCCCATTCGTCTATGGGCACAGCGTCAGTTAGACGCCCTTGCTTTAGCGATGGCGCATGGGGACTCGAGGGGAGATTCGGAGGGGGACTCGAGGGGGGATTCGGGGTATAAAGTGTTTGAGGCAGAGACGCCTCCCTTTTTCCTTCCGCCTTCATCACGCGCCGCCCTAAACCATCTATGGCGTGATGAACAACGCCGCGCCGTGCGTCATTGGCTCACCAGAGCAGCGCCCTTCCTTGTGCTGATACCAGAAGGCACAAGCCATATGATACGTCATCCCACCGCCACACAGCATAGCGATAAGGCGCATATTTTTTGGCATAAGTTGCAAGAATTGCATGGGCTCTTAGCCCACGACATCCATAGGGAGGATGAAGAGGGGAAGACAGCATGGATGGCGGCGCTTTCCCGTTGGTTTGGCGTTGAGCGAGGATATGGTGCTCTCTGTGGCATTGGTGATATCGAGGCGACATCGTCGGCTTTTTCCCATCCCTTCATGATGTTGAGGCGTCGCCAATGGTTTTCTCTTCTCACCATGCGTGAATTGACATCTGTCTGTCGGGCGTATGCGTCCGTGTATCATACAGTGGGTTTATTGGAACAGAGGTTCGCCCGTTACGTACAAGGACGCTATCCCTTTTCGTCTCTCGAGGCAAAAGACGTGTCCCTTTCTCAATATCATCGGTTTTTTCGTTTTTTCCAAGGGCGCGTGCAGACCATACAGGATGCCATCGACATCATCACGCCAGACGACGATGGCTTTTTACGCCATGTCCGTGACGTCCTCTCCTCTATGGAAGAGGTGCGCGCTCTTTTAGGCATGTTGACTCATAAGCCCTTGTTGGTGATGATGGATAGCGGTCGTGTGGAGGATTTTTCCCATATGGGGCGTATACGTGCCGTCACCTTTCACGATGGACAAGGGCAACGCGCGCAGCAAGAACAAGAGAGAGGACAGGTGCGTTTCCATTGGCAGGCGGGACAAGCCGTTGCTTTGACGCTCCATTGGCACGAGGAGTCGCCATGGATTCCGGTGCGGGGGGCGTCTCAGGGCCACAGGGTGTCTTTCCAAGAGGAAGGGGGCTGGGCGCTTTTGCGCTTTTACGAGCGCTATGCTATGGAGCAAGAGACGGCGATGACGTTTGACCATCATAGGACATTGTTACGTTTTCCTCTCACGCTGGGGCATAATCGCGCTGTTCCGCGTTATGATACCGAGCATGGCGATGCGCACCATCCGTTGTTTCCGCGCTTTGTTGATTTTATGGTGCAGCTAGAGACACACGCCATGCCTTTAGGGCGACTCCTCGCCGCATGTCGTCAGTTAGCAGAGGCCTTTAGCCACATGAAGGCGACATGGTATGACGAACGAGACGCCGATACAGACACCCATGATGTGTTTCTAGAGCGCCCCTCTCCTCTCCTGTGAGTCCTTATCACTCAGCCTTTAGAAGGTTTCTCGACGTGCCTCTTTCGTCACGTTTTTTGGGAACATCGTCATTAGCGTTTCTCCCTTGAAGAGCACCCGTTTTCCTTGGTGAGAGATGTCGACTCCTTGAGCCGTGATCGTGCCGAGAGAGGAACGTCCATAGACCATGTGATCGCTATAGATACGTTTTTGGTCTATACGGATAATCAATGTATCGGTCTGGAAGTGATAACGCGCTTGGCTGATAAGATGGATATCATCACGCAAGGTTAATGTTTTATCCTTATTATTGAAGATACCATGGTCGGCTTCGAGGGTTATTTTTTCGCCGCTGAGGGCGTCCGTGAGCGAGGTTGCCAATGCTGTCAGGTTGATATGTCCCGTTTTTTTATCGGCCATCGTCGCTGTTTTGGCATGGATTGTATAGAGGTCGCCTTTCTCGTTATACCCGGTATAGACGGGATTTTTTGCCATGATGTCGGGCATGTGATGGAGAGGCGTATGGGTAGCGTTGGTATGAAGGAGGGCGGGAATGTTATAGGCGTGGGGCCAAAGAAAAACAGCAGAAAGAGCGAGACAGAAGATGATACCCCATGTGATACGAAAACGATGGGAACGTTTGACGTAAGATTGCGTTGTGGACACTGCTATGGCGTCTTCTGTCATGTGTTGAGGGGAGGGAGAGGATGCCATAAGAGTCATGGAGAGTTACATAGAGGGAAAAAGCCGACGCCACTCATTATGTCACATGTTAGCTTTTTTTGCAACAGATTTTTACGCCTATGATGGTGTCTTATGGTATGGTGTGGGTGTTTGGTCTGTGGGAGAGGAGTCATGCGTATATGGGGAAGGGGACATATCGTCCTCAAGTCTGTGGTTGTCCTCATGTTTGTGGCAATTCTTTCTTTGACGGCGTTTTTGGTGGTGTCTCTTGTGCGTGGCGTATCGGAGACGGCGCGTCATGGGTCGTCTTTTGAGGAGCATGTCTCCTTTTCGTTGAAGCCTGGCGAGAGGATTGCGTCCCTTGCTGTTTCAGGCGACTATCTTGTGTTATTGATAGAGGGTCTGGAGGGTGGCAGTAGCCTTGTGCTGATGGAGCGAGACTCGATGTCTTTTGTGCGGCGTCTTGACATTCCTGTTGAGGGCGGGCCTGTTGAGGGTGGGCCTGTTGAGGATGGGTCTTTTGAGGATAGGTAAAGGGGAGCATGGCATTGTGCTGTTCGGGATGTATGGGTTTTGGCGGTTTGATGAAGAGGGTTGTGACGAGGGGTGGTGCTTTGTTATCGAGGCGATAGCGTTTTTTAGCGATGGCGAATCGTTTGGCGAGCATGGATGCGTATGGTCCTGTGCCGCGCATGCGCGTATGGAATCGTGAGTCGTTGATATGCCCTTCTCTCATGGAGGCGAGGATATGCATCACTTTTTTTGCTTTGAGGGGATAATGGGTTTCGAGCCATTCTTGCCAGAGCGCGCCGACGCCTTGAGGGAGGCGAAGCAAGACATAATAGGCTTGTTGTGCGCCGGCGTGTGCGGCTTGTTTGAGGATGGACTCCATCTCTTCGTCATTGAGGGCGGGGATAAGGGGGGCGAGCATAAGGGTCACGTGGATGTCGTGGCGCACCAGTTGGGCGATGGTTTGTAGGCGTTTTTCTGGCGTTGGTGCGCGTGGTTCTATGATGCGTGCGAGCTCTGTATCTGTGGTTGTGAGCGAGATAAAGACGCGCACCAATTGCTTTTGGGCGAGGGCTTGGAGGACGTCTCTATCTCTGAGGATAAGGTGAGATTTTGTCGTGATGGTGAGCGGTTGACGCCATGTGTGGCATGTTTCGAGGATATGGCGGGTCGTGAGGAGTCTTTTTTCGATGGGTTGATAGGGGTCTGTATTACTTCCCAGAGCGATGGGGGTGCATTGATATTGTTGGTGGCTGAGTTCCTTTTGCAAGAGGTAAGGGGCGTGCTGTTTGACGAAGAGGATACGTTCGAAGTCGCGTCCTGCTGACAGGCCAAGATATTCGTGGGAGGGGCGTGCGTAGCAGTAAATACAGCCATGTTCACACCCACGATAGGGGTTGAGGGAATAGTCAAAGGGAATGTCGGGCGAGCGTTGGCGGTTGAGGATTGTTTTTGCTTTTTCATAGAGGAGTTGTTGTCCTTCGTCCCTCTCGCTGTTCTGTTGTTGGGTAGGGATGCGTTCATGCTGGTCGTAGCGGCTGGTGGGGTTGCTCAAGGCGCCACGGGAGGGATATTTTTTCGGGAGGGAGGAAGACATGGTGACAAAGTGATGGGATTGTTCGTATAATGTTACGGGGTGGCCCATAGGATAGAGGAGTGTGAGAGAGGATGCGGTATCTTCATACGATGGTGCGTGTGCGTGACTTAGAGATAAGCCTTGATTTTTATTGCAACAAGCTCGGTTTGAGGGAGGTGAGGCGTCGCGACCATCCTCAGGGGCGTTTTACGTTGGTTTTTTTGGCAGCGCCATCCAGCCCAGACGCTCAGTTGGAGCTCACGCACAATTGGGATGATGAGCCTCTCTCGTCAGGTCGAAACTTTGGCCATGTGGCGTTTGAGGTTGATGATATTTATGCGACATGCCAAGCCCTCAAGGACAAGGGTGTTGTCATTAATCGTCCGCCTCGGGACGGCTATATGGCGTTTGTTCGTTCTCCCGACAACATTTCCATCGAGTTATTGCAGAAAGGCGAGGCTCTGCCACAGCGTGAGCCTTGGGCGTCTATGGGCAATGAAGGCGTATGGTAGCTAGAAACGAGAAGACAGCCAGATGGCGCATTTCGAGCCGATGGTGATGGCGCGATTGATGATGGGGTAGAAGGGGGCTTTTTCCGCTTGGCGTTGGAGCGCAATATCGCGATGGGCGATTTCTTCGGCGCGAAATTGGCGTATTTTTTCTTTGAGTGCTTTTTCATCGTCGCCGAGGGCGCGTTCTTGTTCGGCATAATGTTCGTCAATGACATTTTCTACGGCGACGGTGCAGGCGTAAGCTGTTTGGACGCCCATGAGGGCGGTGGCGGCGCCGAGGGCATACCCCATGACATGCCACAGAGGTTGAAAAATCGTCGGTTGGACGTTGCGTTCTTGCATGAGAGCATCGAAGGTAGCGAGATGTTCTTTTTCATGACTGAGCATATCGCGTAAGGTGTCAGCTTCGAGGGTATCGCCCAGAATATCCAATTGCGCCTGATAGATACGCACCGCCCCATATTCTCCCGCATGGTCGACGCGCAAGAGCGATGCAATATCCGTTTGGGATGGATGTGTCTTTGCCTGTGCGTGATGTGTGGGAAGGGACGTGGACATGCGACTGGACATAAGGTTGGAAGGGGGGTTGGACGGGTGACAACGTCATGAGGGAGGCGTGGCCTCTATTGTGCCATAGGTGATGGCATCACACAAGGGATTTATGCGTGGCGTTGCGGGCGCATCCCATTGAGGATGATAAGGATAGCGAGGACAAGGGATAGAATGGCGTTATAGCCGGCCATGGAGATGCCGAAGAGCGCCCATGTAATGTCATCGCACCGCACGATGTCTTGCTGATAGAGAAAGGCGCGCAAGGCCTCTAAATCATCGAAGGTGCTTTGAGGGTCGCCGGCGCATGTATCAGGTCCTTGCCACCAGCGATATTCGATTCCCGCATGGTAGAGAGCAACAGAAAAGCTGGCGAGGAGCAGAACGCTCACCCCAACCCGTAGGGGCTTTTTGGGGATGGCGAAGGCGAGGAGGGCGGCAGGGATGATGGCAAACCACACATAGCGTTGATACCAGCAGAGGGGACATGGGGCATAGCCGAGGACATGTTCGCTGAAAAACACATAGGCGAGGAGCATGCATGCAAAGAGGGCAAGAACGACCATGTCTTGGGGTGGTTCAAGTAAACGTGCGTGGAAGGGGTGGCGGGCTTTATGACGTGACATGGCGCATGGTCTGTGGTTTTTCTCTTCATAGAGTCATCATAAGGGCGATGATAAGGAATACAAGGGCGATGGCAAGGAAGAAGAGCGTATCGAGGTGGCGTTCGATGAAGGGGCGTAGGCGCGGTGAGGCGTACGCTGTGAGGAGGGCGACAAGGAAGAATCGAGCGCCACGGGACAGGAGCGAGGCAACGACAAAGCTAGGCAAGGGAAACAGCGCCGCCCCAGCGCTGAGGGTGATGATTTTATAGGGGAGGATGGTAAAGCCGCCGATGACAATGATGGCGATACCATAGGTGGCATAATACTCCTGAAAGGTGGCAAGCCCGTCATGGAGTCCATAGAACGTCATGAGGGGGAGAGCCAGTTCTGTATAAAAGAGGAGTCCTATGACATAGCCGAGGACGCCGCCGATGGTGGAGGTGAGGGTTGCTATCATGGCGTAGAGCATGGCTTTTTTCGGTTGGGCGAGGCACATAGGCACGAGCATCACATCGGGTGGGATGGGAAAAAAGATACTCTCAGTGGCAGAGACAACACCCAGCCAGTAAGGCGCATGGGGGGATGATGACAAGGCCATGACGCCCTCATAATGTCGATGCAAGGCCTTGTGTAGTCTGTGGAGGAGGGATACCATACCCCATCCTATAGTCTGTCTGTTCCCTGTTGTCTATGCTTGTGTTTGACAAGCAAGCGACCTCACCTTACCATAGGTGGCATGAACCATGATGTAGCGCACTCTCATATCAAGGATGACGTGACCTTGAGGCAAGCGGCGGCGTTCACCCTTGCCTCTAATTGGGCGCACCAGCAACATAAGGGCGTCTTAGCCTCAGTCCATGGGGAGTCCCTCTATCGTTATGCGTTGCCTGTCGACGAAGAGACCATCGCGGCGTATCGCAACCATTTTGCCCACCTTCATCGTCCCCACATGCCCCGCCTGTGGCAAGAGCCTGATGTCAAAGACCGCCTCCATACCCTTGTGAAGGAAGCAGCCCGCATGATGACCATGCGGGAGGGAAAGATATGGGATGATGACGAGAAACAGCATAACGCCATTCATACAATCCTGTTACGCATAGAGAATGACCCCGCCTATGGCTTCGACCTTGATAGGCCTCAGCAGGCATGGCTGTCTATCACCTTGATTCTTGCGCCCTTTTTGCAAAAAGGGCAGATGGCGTTTTTATGGGATAAGATGGTTGAGAAACGAGGAGACGCCGACGAGGCGCTGGACAAGGCGCGTTTTCACCTCTTAAAATTCCTGTCCATTGCCGACTCGGCTCTTGCCATCACGCCACAACAAGAGGAAGAGCGCCTTTTTTCAGCGCAAACGGAACATGGCTTGGCGTTGCTTGTGCGCCTCAAAGAGTCGCTCGACAAGATAACACAAGACGAGTCATCACAGGCCACCCATGCCTTTCCTCAAGGGGGGTATGTCATGCGTCAGCTCATTTTGTTTTTGGAGAGGACGAACGCCTTGCCTTCTGTGATGTTTGCCCGCACGCGCACACACCTAGAGGGAGAGCGTGATGGCAAGCCCCTTCTTCGCCAAGAGCGGATTTTTGTCCGTGAGCGAGACGCCCAGACCCATGATGGCATGCCTCTTCCGCCTCTGAAGATTCAGGCAAACACGATACGTGTGCAGATACAAGAGCCCAAGACAGACAAACAATGGCAAGGCATGCTGGGGATTCATACCCTCAGTGTTCTTGTCTGTGCCTTTCTTCTTGGCAAGGATGTGGATAGGTTGGTGCTGTCGTGGTATCGAGAGCATGGCGACAAGAATGATTGGCGACAAGGCAAAGAGGCAAAAAGCCCGACCCCTGAGCGCATAGGCAAACGTATTGATTGGCATAGAGAACGTATGGAAGGGGCGACAACATTATACCAAAAGATACGTATGCTGGCCGACCTCATGCACGAGTCCTACCGCGAAAAGCACGGGGTTGCCATGTCCACGTCCGATTATCGGGACTTGCTGTATCATATGCGCCATTACCGCCTTCACACGCTCAAGGCGATGGCGCGCCAAGACTATGGCATAGAGACAATGAACGTGCCGATGACAGGGAAACCATGGAGCTTTCTTCTTAAAAAACAGGACTTAGACGCCCAATATGACGACATTGTTGCGTATCGTTGTCGCTGGCTTTCTGATGTGAAGGAACGTTGTCACAGGATGGACGACAAAGAGCGCATGACCCTTGCGCGCGCATTGGGGGTGCGTGATGTTTCCCCTAAGGATGTGAATGCCAGAGGGAAAAATCGCGTTGCCCTTCTGCCAGCGGGCATGCCGGTGGATGCCGTGCGCGACGCCTTTCCCGAATTTCGTGCGGGACATCCCGATGATAAACATGCGAAGAAAAGGCACTTTATCGATGTCATGCGCGATAACAAGACATTGAAACAAGGGGGCGGGATTCCCACACAACCCTTTGGCTTCACATGGGATACAGACAAGGCGAATAAAGACAAGGCGGACAAGGATAAGACGTGCGCTGGCGGTTGGCGCGCTATGACGAAGAGGCGTTCCCAATGGGCCCATGCCAGCCTCTTGCACATGATGGCGCGCCATTTGTTGCAGGGCGACTATGCTGTGGAGACGCCACATGACAAGAAAGGGAAGGCGACATCCCATGAGAGCAACAAGAAAAAACAGGTTGCTTTGGGAGAGATGCCCTTTGCGAGCGTGAAACCCTCCGCTTTGGGGATGACGTTAGAGGTCGAGCAAGGTAAAAAAGTACTCTGTAGCCTCACGCAAGGATGGCGTTATTACGCCCGCCTTGATAAGAAGACGATCAAAAACCTTGTGACAGCATACACAAAGGCAGGGAAGGGACGGACATGGACACTCCCTCTTTTACGCGCTTCTGCGGGGGACAAGGAGGAATCGGTAGAGCAGGCGGTGACCGAGATGCGGCGGCAACGTTTCATAGCCGCCCAAGCCATTTTGCAGTGGGAGTATGACGTGCTGAAGGGAAAGGATATTGATAAGGATAAGCGCCTCGATTTCCCTGCCATCCTCACCTATGCGGGACTCCATGACGACAGCATACGTAAAAAGCTCACACACTATAGGGATTACGTGTTCCATGATAACGTTTTGGAACATCCTTTCCGCGACGCCCCTGACATTTTGCGAGAATGCTATAAGAAGATTGAGGCGGAGGAGAAAAAACGCCGCCAGCAAAAAAGGCGTCAACATATCCATCAACGTCCTGTCCAGCACTCAGGGAAGGGAAAGGGGAGCAAAAAACACAAAAAAACGAGATAAAGGATGTTGACAATGTCATTTTTTATTCCTACAATGGCGATGAAGCTGTTGCTCGTCACAGGGTTCGAAGCCATGCGCTGAAGACGCCCTGTCTATGACGGGCATGTCAGCTCACATCCCGTTGAATGACCGAAGTCTCAAAGGCTGAAGACGCCCTGTCTATGACGGGCATGTCAGCTAAAAGGCTTTGTATCCTTCGCACTTGCCTTGCTGAAGACGCCCTGTCTATGACGGGCATGTCAGCTTGATAGACTTGGGCATAAGCGGGGCATTGCGCTGAAGACGCCCTGTCTATGACGGGCATGTCAGCTGGAGAAATGCCCATAGCCGATAGCGACACAGCTGAAGACGCCCTGTCTATGACGGGCATGTCAGCTGGGTTTCGGCATCAAAAGGCTTCATAGCCGCTGAAGACGCCCTGTCTATGACGGGCATGTCAGCTTTAAAGGAAAAGCCCTTCCCCTCATGGCGAGGGAAAGGGCTGAGGCGCTATGGTGTGATGTTTAGAAGCGATAGTCTAGGGAGATGACGCCATGCCATTGGTCGTCTTGTGTGCGATGATGGGATGGCATCATGACATAGTCGACGCCGACCTTGAGGGATGTCTGCTGTTCTTTGCCCCATGCTCTGCCATAGCGTATCCCCAGCGTCAATTCCCTTCCCTGTGGGGTGATGTCATAGCGGTTGCTCTGTTGTGTCGTCTGTCTGAGGCTATTGCGCATGGGCACATAGGAAATCTCAGCCTGTCCCTTTTCCACCCGCATGTCTTGTCCTATGTGGACGAGGATGTTATCGTCCTCTGTGAGCACATCTTGTCCCCATATGCCTACAGCAAACGATGTCGTCACGGCCTCTAAGCGCGATAACACCATAGGATTATGCCGAGTCACACTATGTCCCCCATAGATGCTGACCCATAATTGCCATGTGCGTCCCATGAACTCCTCCATGAACGTTATGGGATGTCTTCCTTGTAGGCCCATAAAGAGTGTTTGGCTTGTCCCCAGTTGCCACACGCCTGAGCCATAGGACGACAGAAAACGTCCTTGTTCTGCCATATAGCCTCCTTGCCACCGCCACTGCCCCTGCTCTTGTTTCTGCCCCTGTCCCTGTGATGATGACGTCACATAGTCCACCATGGACAGCTGTGCCGCTCGTCTATTCCGTGCTGTCATAACGCCAATATGGCCGCCTTGTGCCAAAGGATAGACGAGGCCGACGCCTACGACGCCTATGCCATCCCCCATCATGTCTAAATAGGGATTGGTGAAGGCGTCAGTCTGTCCCCATGCGTCATGCGCGTCATGGCTCGTGCTGTCTGTCCATAGGGAATCTGTCCCCATGCCCCACCCATAGGAGAGAGGCATGGCATAAGAGGCCCTCACCCCTACCATCTTGCCAAAGGTGAGGTCGACCATCATGCGCGCGCTCATAGGCGTGTTCTTGTCATCAAGGGACAGACGTCCGTGCTGTGGGAAGGGCTGTGTCTTGAGAGGGATGTATCCCATGTCCCATCGATAGCCCACCATGTCGTGCGCCATCTGTCCGTTGATACGTTCATAGGCGATGTTGTCGGCATGGAGGGAGGCAACCATCGCCTCAAGGGCGCGCCCTTCATGAGCCATGACAGAGACCATAGAGCGCATATCGAGGGCTTCTTTATGGATATTAAAGGGGTTATGTTCTGTCCATGCCACATCTGTTGAGTCGAAAAATGACAATGTATCGTCAAGGGACGCCATGCCATCGCCAAAGGCGGTATGGAGATGCAAGCGGCCAAGGGCATCGAACAGCATGGTACCATCTTTGTCAGCGATTCGTTGATAATGGGAAGAACAGAGTCCGCCGCCTATAATGATACGAAGACCTTCGATGTTACAGAAGGCGCTTCCTAAGACTCTTTCACCGATAGCCTCAGAGAGCTTTTGCTGGCCATCGTCATTGTTCTCTTGTGGCGCTGGTGGGCCACGTCCGCTACTATCTCTATCTCGCGGCGGCGTTGGATTGAGCATAGCGCATGCGACATGGGTTGAGCGGTCATTGCCGATAATAGTGCCTGATGCCGGCATCTGCCCACTAAAGAGGGGCATACGTGTAAAGGGGCGTGATGCGCATGCTAAATCCAGCAATCCATGCCCATGCCGACGCATGGCGTAGTCGTTCCTGCGGTCGCCATCGAGATCAAAGCGTTTGTCGGCCGTGAGGAGAATGCGTTCCACCAATTCGCGAGACTCTATTTGCACGCTTTCGGCGTTAAAGGCATCTTGTAGAATGGCAATGCCTCCCGCCACCAACGCGGCGGCGGCATTGGCGGAGACAATGCTTTCACTGGAGAGACGATGTTCATAGCCTTGTGCGCCTTTCACGCGGTAGCGGTAGCGTCCGGGGGCGGCGATACAGAATCCCTTTGCCACCGTGCCACAAGACGTCTGTCCGTCCTCTACGGCCACGACAGTGAGTGAGAGTGGGCGTATGGCCTCAGAGAAGGCGGGAAGCCCTGCCATCAGCCCCACATCACTGGGCGCGCTTCCTCCTACCAATTGGTGAGGGTCTGATGCGGCGAAGACATAAATATCGTGTGTCGTGGCGCGCCGGGCGCCAGCATGCGCATCATCTGTCAATCCCGCCTCTAATGCCTCGAGGATGTTATGCCTCCCGTGTCCATAGAGGGCATGCACAGCGTCCAAGCCTTCGTCTTCATCGCGCATAAACAAAGCGTGGTAATGGGCAAGATTGTTTTGCCTCTCATGGCGTATTGTATTCTCTAGGAGGACAATGTTGCGGGTCAGGTCTGGGAGACGTCTTGCGGTATCGATGCCTCGCGCCCGATAGATAAGGTCTATGGCATTAAAGGCGTCATTCCCTATGCGCGGTGTGGACAAGAAACGCATCGATGCGCTCGGGGCGACGCCATGGATATTTGCTGCCAGCCTGTCATTGTCAGTGCTTCGGTGGGGGTCCATCAAGCCATTGACAAGGGCCAGCATGCCCATATGTTGAGGCGTTGCCGCCTTGAGTGTTTGTGGTGCCAGCAATGCTGTGCTATCCCCTCTGTCATTCTGTCCTTGTAGGCTTGTGTCCGTATTCGTGACGATTTGGTAGGACTCGATATTGCCTTGTCCTTGTCCGTAGACTCTTCCTATGACATGGTAGGAAGAGGCGTCATCACCATGGGTGAGAAAAATACGTCCTTGTGCCCGATATTCCCTTTGTCCTATGGTGGTGATATCCATCACCTCTCTTAGGATATTGAGGGATATATCGGACGTGTCACTGCCACTGAGACGTTGGTAAAAGGCATCGAGAAAGGCTTGTCGCCTACGTCCAGCCACAGAAGCCACGTCGCCGCCAAGGAGGTCTTGCCTTGCCAATTGGTCTAGGGGCATGGATGTGTCCTCTGTGCCGTCTGTATGGCGGAGGGCGAGGTTTATGGGGAGAGAGAAAAATCCTTGCGAGATAGCATCGGTGATGAATCCATCGTTATAAAAGACGACATGGTCCATGTGGTCGCCTGCGAACATGGTCTCTAGCAATTGAGACGCTGTTCTCTCTTGGTCGAGACGCACCATAAAGCGCGCTAATGTCTGGTAATCATCGGTATGGGCGCTACTGAATTCGGGGTGGGTCGGGTCAAAGAGATGGTTGCTGATAACGCTGATAGAGGCGCCTTTTCCTGTGTTGAATTGGAGCGCATCAATGGTCTCGCCAGTGACGCGGTCTGGATGGGCGCGCACATAGGCTTGGGCAACGCCAATTCTGGCGAAAGAGGGTGTATTTTGGTATTCCACGCGCAATTTTTCTTGTAGACTGCTTGTTGCTGTCGTCATGCCTGTGGCGCCTGTGAAAAATTCTGTCCTTGTGGTGTCTTCGCTTGAAGACAACGTTCCTTGTGCCGATGACGTGCGTGTGACGGGAAGACAACGGCGCTCTCCTCCCTCATCATCATAGGTCAGCCCTGCCTCAAGGCATTGCTGTCTCGTTATGCATTGTCCATGGGCGCGCTCACCGATGTTTTGGCCGCTACGATTGAGGGTTATCTCATCCCCCAGAGAGGTGCAGTCGCGCGCTGTGCCGCTTATGCCTCCTAACACACAGACGTCGCCAAAGGCTTTTCCCCTCGGTGCTGTCGATGCGATACCGTTATCTTGGAAACAGACGTCTCTATCGATGCATTGATATGTGGATGCCGTATTGAGGGCAATTTTTCCCGCTCCACAGGCGCTCGTGCTGTCGTTCTCGTCACTGACGATACAACGGGGCATATCACCTGTCTCATAGACTCGCGCCACACCATCAGAGGCGCAATGGCGCGCATCAGGCGTGAGACATCGGTTATTGGCGACAATCTCCCTATCACCACATGCGAGCACACAGGAAGAGCCTTGGCTGTCGAGCAATTGTCCTCCATCGTCATGACACGCCGCTGCGCGCTCATCGACAGTGTTTTCCTCATGCAAGACACATGCGCCAGCGACAACGGCGCGCCGTGACGTGGGAACGAGGCAATCAGCAATGGAGATACAATTGCCATGTGGGCGCGCGCCAATGGCTGAGCCTGTGGCGTTATAGACATACAAGCCCACCCCATCACGTCTGTCCCTCGTTCCCGCGCATGTTGTGGCAGAGGCAGACACGCACCCTCTGTTCTCGACGCCATGGCCCGCGTCGACACAACGCTCGATAGGCACACACACATTGTCATGTGTCCCTAAAATCCCACTACGGATATACCCAGCGGCACACGCCATGGCATCGGCAACACAGCGGGCATGGCCAATGCGCTCTTCAAACACTTGTCCGCCCCGATAGGCGCAGCTCGATGGTGACGCATCAGAACATCGCAAGAGCCTCCCATCATCGAGACTCAAGGGAGAAATCCCCTCACCAACGGCACAAGAAGCAACGCAACCATCGCCAGCTCTGTTCAAAAAATAATTGTCAGGGCATGCCGCAAGACGCGCTGCCGTCGATGTGTGTTGAGTCATATGGAGACAACGGGCATCCTCAATGATAAAACCCGCCATGGTCTCACATGACAGACGTGTTTGGCAGCGGGACGCGCTATGGTCTAAGAGGCGCTTTAGCATGCCACATTGCTGTTCCGTAGGCGCGTCAGAACATAGCCTCCTATCGGCATCATAGCCTTGAGCAACGGGACAGAGGAAGGCACTGACACAGCGATTATCGATGAGGGCATCGCCCATAGAGCATGCGCTGGCGAGACGTCTCTCTTCACATGCCGTCCCGCGCACCAAGAAGCCCGCCATGTCCGTGCATGCTGTTTGTGTGATACATTGTGGCATAGCGCTTTCCTCAAAACCCACCACATAGTCGGCATTGGTGCATGCAGAGCTCAGCACGCATTGCCCATCATCCCTATCGCCGAGACGCTCGCCAGTGCCATTATAAATTCCTCCCGTGCCAACGCATGATGTGGGCGATGCGGAGACACATTGACGCGATGCACGATCTACACCACGTCCCGCTATGGTGCGACAGGATTCTTGAGGCAAGCACACATGGGCAAGGTCGGCAAAATCGCCAACGCCAAGTCCCGTGCCACGAACAGAAGAGGGAGGGCACTGGTCAATGGTCGCCACACACCGCCCGCCTTCCCCTTGTCGGTCTAGGAGGCGCATGATAGATGCACATTGGCGCGCTGTGGGTGTTGAGACGCATGTTTTTGTGGCCTCATCATAGCCATAGGGATTGGGGCAATGTGTGGCGGCGTCTCGGCATTGCCCATCAAAGACAGCCTCGCTATCCCCGCATGCGGTAGCAGTGGCGACACATGATGTCCCGTTTTTATGGAGAATGCGTCCAATGGTGGTGCATTGTGTGGCGGTTGTGGGTGTTGAGACGCATGTTTTCGTGGCCTCATCATAGCCATAGGGGTTAGGGCAATGTGTAGCGGCGTCTCGGCATTGCCCGTCAAAGACAGCCTCGCCATGTCCACACTGAGTCCCGTGGGCGACACATGCTGTGCCTAGGTGATTGAGAATCCTGTGGATGGCGACACATTCATCAGTCGTCGGGCTTGCGGTGCAAAGCCGTGTTTCTTGCTGATACCCTTGGGCGGCGGGGCAGCGCGTTGCCTCTTGACATCGTCCTTCCATGAAGGCGTCGCCTTCCGCGCATGGGACATCGTTGCCTATCTCAACCTGTTCGCCCATATGCATCATCATCATGCTGACATTGTCGGAGCATGCCACACAGAGCAGG
The DNA here is from genome assembly GCA_014332745.1 of Alphaproteobacteria bacterium GM7ARS4. Classification (NCBI taxonomy): domain Bacteria; kingdom Pseudomonadati; phylum Pseudomonadota; class Alphaproteobacteria; species Alphaproteobacteria bacterium GM7ARS4. Next base: position 42,743 of record JACONL010000003.1, read on the forward strand.
AGGGGCATATAAAGAGACAAGCGCGTCAGCCTCTGGTGTCTTCTGGGGGCGGCTGTTCTTGTGGATTTTTTCGTGAGTCTTGCTATGGTGAGGCGGTGGACATGGGGAAGAAAAAGACGTTGCAACATGGTCGTAATTCTATAGTCTGTTCGTCTGAGATAGAGGCGTCGATAAACGGGGCGTAGCGCAGCCTGGTGAGCGCGTCCGTCTGGGGGACGGGAGGTCGGAGGTTCAAATCCTCTCGCCCCGACCAAAGCTGGGAGAGGTGGCAGAGTGGTCGAATGCGCTGGTCTCGAAAACCGGTATGGGGGCAACCCCATCGAGGGTTCGAATCCCTCCCTCTCCGCACGAGACACACGCATGATGCATGCGCCCCCTCCGCACCCATTTAGTGACGACTGCACCCCCTGTATGTCATAAAAAGACGAAGCGCGATGTTCTCGCTTGTCCTATCCCTCGTGCCAAGGGCGACACTGACTACATGAGGTGATGTAGGCGGTATTTTTCTAGGTAAGGCTTCAGAGTGAAATAGGTCTCGCTATAATTCTCTGAGAGCTTGGCGAATTCAGCGATTCGCCTTAGTTCTGCCTCTGCCAATTTTTTTCCATCACGGGAGGCATACCCGTCTCTTTCCTTCAGCATGACGCAAAAGTCATAGATGATGGCCTTTTCCTTATGCGGGCTTTTCCTGAGGATTCGTCCCCGTCTTTGGATGAATTGGCGGGAATTTCTCGTACTGGCGAGAATAAACGCTGTCTTACATGCGGGGATATCGACACCTTCATCTAAACATTTCATGGCCACCAAGGCATGGATGTCGCCATCCTTAAAATCATCCAAAATGCCCTCCCTTTCCTTTTTGTTTTGCGCCGCCGTGAATTGACTGGTTCGCCATCCATGCCTATGCGCTATCTTCTGTATGGCGCTAATGTGCTTGACATCGTCCTGTCCATCGTCCGCGCTCTCACCTTCTAACGTCCCTTCAGCACAATAAAACAGGGTGTATTTGATAGGTTTTTTTATGTCCCTGAGTATGTCTGCTAGTTTTGTTCTTTTGCTTTCTGCTCCATTGACGACCTGTGTTCGTTTCCTCAACAGCGTGTTGAGACGCATACGGGCCTGTTGACTGTTCCCCGTATCACCTGAATTTTCGAGGATGGCGTATAGACGGGCTATCTCTTTTGAGAGGGTTATATAGTCCTCTGTTTCGGCATGGTTGAGTTCTGTGAGCATAGGATAATAGTCATAGGGCGTGAGCACGCCATCATCGAGGGCATCTTTCAGGGAATATGTGGAGACGACTTTGCCATAATAGCGGTTGATACGATGGGCGCTTTCGTCCTCCTCATCTTGTTCCTCTCTCCGTGTCCCAGGGGTGGCGGACAATCCCATGCGAAATCGCGCCTTGGCGGGCAGAGATTGCGCTGTTCTGTCAGCGCCATGGTGATGGCACTCATCGCCAATGAACAAGAAGGGGATGTTCTCCTTGAGCCTCTGTAGCTGGCCTAGAAATGTGCCCTTTGGCGATGTCAATGTGGCATTGACGACGATGGCAACACAGAGGTCAATATGACCCCGATGGAGGGCTGATATGTTCCTGTCTAACCTGTCGCGCCATGTCTTTTCACCGCCATAGCACATGATGGGATGGAGCTTGAAGAGCCGCATATTCTCTGCCCATTGCTCGGCAAGGTTCTGGTAAGGGACGGACACAACCACGAACAAACGTTTTTTCTCTTCATAGAGTTCTACAGCGCCATAAATTGCGGTGATGGTTTTGCCAGAGCCTGTGGCATGCTCAAAGATCCCATGGTCATTGTTTCTTTTCCATGATTCCAAAGCGTCCCTTTGGTGCGGTCTTAGTTGGATACCCCCACGTCTCTTTTCTTGGTCTTGCGGGGGAGGGGGGGACTCGCCTGTATCATACCATGCCTGCCATAGAGCGATTTCGTCCTGTATGCTCGGGCGGTGAATGGATGATTGTGACAGCACGTTTTGCGCTATGGATGAAAAATCGATGACATGCGTGTCTTTCGCTCGGTTGTGCCATAGGTCATCGAAACTGGTGATATGTGGTTCATAGTGGTCTTTAAATTCATGACGCCAGCCCTTAAACACATTGATTGTTTCATAGTTGAACGGGAGTAAAGCACTGAGGGTTTCATTGGCAGAGCCCTGAAAGACGATAAAATCGTCATGTGTATCCCTAAAGATACCAATTTTCTGGTGGTGTATGCCATGTCGTCTCAGGGCGATCTTGACATCGAGGGCGCGTTCCCGCACCATCCATGTCAGCACATTGAGCTGATGTTTAAAGAGGTCTGAGTCGTCGCTTTGAACGATACGGCGAAAATCATGCTCTAGCCTCTCTTTGATGGGACGTACGTCATATCCCTTTTTGATGGCTTGGTATTCCTCCTCGCTGAGGGTGGCGCCACAGACAAGGCGCATGTACCCTCCGTTTTCGATAAAGACGGCAAGGCCACTGGCGGCGCTCGTCAGCATCTTGGCATCGAAATACCCAACGGCGCGGTCATAAGACACGGCATGGGAGAGGATGGGGATGTAAAAGTCGGTGAGGATATTATCCTGTTCCGAATTATAGACGGCCTTGAGGGTGACGTCTCTCAGCATCTTACGACTCTGCTGGTTTGTCGTCTGTGGACTCTGTGGGTTTATCGTCTGTGTCCGTGGCGGGTTCTTCTTGCTTGGACGTCTCAGACAGATACCCGTCTTCTTTCAATCCTTTGATGATGGCGTGGGCAAGGGTGTCTCCATACCCTTTTTTCACCCATGTCGCTAAAATGTTGAGCCCTCGATGGGCATACTCCTCAAAAATTTGCTCCATACCTTTGTTCCTCTCCTGAGAGGCTTTCCCCTCGTCTGACGTGTCGTCGAGAATGGAGATGTCTTGCGTATCAGCCAGAGCAGTGATGAAGATGTAGTCATGGAGATCATCAGCGGCAAAATCATACCACTGTATTCTATCCTTTCCAGAGGAGTCGGCAGGCAGGGAGTCTGGTGGTACGCCGTCCTGATAGCCGAGGAGGGCGGCATAGCAGAGCAGCTCTCTATATGACTGGAAAATGGCGACCTTGCTTCCTCCTTGCTTCCTCGTCAATCCCTGCATGAGGGGTAGGTGTTTTTTATCAAAGTATATTGGACGCATGACGGGCACTCTCTTTATCTGATTTTCTCAATGCGTGTCATGTTTCTTTCGCAACCATAAAGGGTTGTTTTAATGCGCTTGCCATCTGGCAATATAAGGATGTCATCGGGCTTATCGCCCTGTTCTCCTTTATTTTCAACAATGAGCGCATATTGAGCACCGATTCTTCCCTTGAGCGCGCCTAACACGTCCTCGTCGCCTTGGGAGCTAGAGACGAGGATGACGACCTGTTGGGCCATCTGAGGCAAAAATGTCGCCGTTGCCTTACGATAAGAAGGGTCGAGATTCCCAAAAGGCGAATCCAGGAAAAGGGGCGCCACCGTGCCGGGCTTGAGGAATGTGTCTGTATTGTCATGCCTATCCGCCGAGAATTTGACGAGGGCCGCCATGAATGCCAAACTGAGGAGTTGCTTCTCACCGCCACTCTTGCCGACTGGCGCGCCTGTGTCTTTTCTAAACATGCTCAATCTAAAGGACTCGTCTAGAGACGCCTCGTATTCTCGCCGCGCCGTCTCGTCAAGGATGGCATTGATGTCTTGGATGATGGTGTGACGTGATTCCTCACGATATGTCGTGAGTTCTGTGTTGAGGCGGGCGCATGCCGCCTCAATGAGGGCGACCCATGCGCATGCCATCACATACGCCCGGTCGTCCCTGCCTTTCCCCTTCTTTTTCGCCAGACTCTGGTTCGCGAAGGCTATATCCTTTTCAACATCGGCGCATTTCTGTTCCAACCTCCCAAGTTGTTTAAAGGTGCTTTTGATCCTGTCCTTGGTCTTCCGCAATTCATCTTCTTTTTTGGTAATCTCTTTATGACTCAAACCCCTTATCTTTTTGCCACATGCTTTAATTCCTCTTTCTATCTCGTCGATATCGCTGTCTAATAAGATCATTGCACCCGCTATCTTGTCATACGCAGATTGCGCTGACGAGCGTTTTTCTTTGAGCTCACCTGATCGCAGCTTTATTCGAAGCCAGCGGTCATTCATGGTTTTTGTCGCAGCATTCACGAGCAGTTCTCGAATTGCTTTCTCTTCATCTGAACCAGGCTCGAAGGGCCTGCCACAGATGCATACGCCCCGTTTAAGAATCTCTTTGACAAAAAATTCTGCAATGTCGCTCGGTAATTTCCCGTCGTCCTCGGCTTTCTTAGTGACTGTCTCGCACTCTTCCATAGCCCGTTGCGACAGCAAGGCAATGCTATAATCACTAATCCATGCAATTTCCTCACGCTCCTTGTGTGACCGTTCTTTTTTCTTGTCTTTCAGGTCCTTCTCAAGACGTTCTCTCTTTTCTTGGATGACTCTTACTTTATCGATGTCTTTCAGCTCCTGTTCGATGCTTTTTTGCTTATCTTCTTCAACCTTTAACTGTCCTTTCAAGCCAGCGATCTCTTCTGAAAGTTTCTTCCTCTGTTCCTTTAGGTCATTAATTTTTTTCTGGTCCTTTTTCGTTTTATCATCGTTCGCGTTGATTTCCGCAATCTCTCGCTCTTTCGTTTCAGCGATAGCCTTGAGGTTATCCTTGGCATGGTTGGCTTTATGACAGCCGAGCATGTGCTCGATGGCTTTCTTGACATGTTCTGTATTATCTTGACTAGAGAAATATTCAGCATGTTCGCCATCAAAAAAGAAGTGGTTAGCCATCTCATCTGGTATGACAGCGTCAACGAGTGGCTGGGGGTACGGCATAACGTTACCATTGCCATCAGCAATGTCCCACGCCTTTAGCGTCATCTCCCCGCTATGGTCTATACGCCTCTTTACATCATAGTCCTTGTCTTTATGCTCAAAAGACACGGTGACGGACGCATGCTCCGCCCCTTCCTCTCTCGCTTGGTCACAGATAATTCTCTCTTTGAATTCAGTGCGTGCCGTCATGCGCCCATGGAAGCACCAGAGTAGGGCATTGAGCAGGGCGGTCTTGCCAACGCCATTCTCGGCATGAATGAGGGTGACATTCCTCTCCTCATCTGTGGACAGGGTGAACTCCTGTTCCCCGTAGAATTGCCTGAAGTTTTCTAAAGAAATGGTCTCTAACCGCATGGTATAATCCTATTTGGACATCTCCTTATATGCCTGTGACACCACGAATTCGATCCGTTTTCTTATCTCCCTTAGTCTCACTGAGTCGCCAGTTCCGGGCTCATACGGCTCGTCCTCCAGCTTCATTATATGGGTCAGGAGGATTTCAACCCACCCCTTACTTGTGACGCGTTCTATAAGGGCATTGAGCATGGAATTCTCGGGGTCTTGTGGCAAAGGTAAATCTTGTGACATGGGCGCTCTCCCGTCTCTTGATGGTTGGCATGGCTGAGGCGCAATGCTCGCAAGGCACTCAACCTATGATAGCACAAGTGTAAAGAGGGGGTGACGTTGATTCAACCATTTTTTCATTGACCCTTTTGACCTTTTTGACCCATGAGCCCGCCTATTTTGATTTTGCTAAAATGCTGTCATGGCATTAGGATGGGGACACAAAGAGAGGGCGGGGCGTTATCATGCCTCCGTGGCGGAATTGGTAGACGCGACGGACTCAAAATCCGTTTCTCGCAAGAGAGTGCCCGTTCGAGTCGGGCCGGAGGTACCAAACATCATGCGCGCCACTTAGGCACACGCCAACCATAGAGACACCAACCAAAAATAGATAAGATACACAACATATATATGTCGTCCTTCCTTTCTCTCGTCATCGTCCAAGGGCTGTTCTTTGTCTATATGCTCAAGGGGGGTATACGCTTAGGCTATGCCTTGCTTCTACCCTTTACGAACATACACCTTGACCCTATTTATCCCGCCAGCACCAGCCTCTTCGAACAGCATAAAAAGGCCGATGAATTATGGCTTGTGCTTGCCTTTTTTGCTCTTCTCACCCTCAGTGACGCATGGCGTGGGCTTATGCCAATCCTCCAAGCTCCCCTCTTGTCGCTCCTCTTGTTTTTCTGTCTTCACTACGCCTTGTTATTGTTGGAAAGACAACAGAGAAAAACGACCCGTTTCCCCGTCATCGCCTGTTGTCTCGCCGCCAATGCCCTCGTCATCACATCCCTGCTGACATACATTGTCATCGTCGTGGCGGGATTAGAACGGGTGACAGATATTCCCGCCCATATCCTTGTCCTTGTGGCGCTTTTTCTCACGACACCATCCTTATGTATCATGCTCGCTGTCCAGAGATTGCCAAAATCGCCCTTCGTGGATCGCCTCTCCCTCGGCATTGTCTTGTTTCTCTGTATGCTCCTGCCTGTTATCAGCTTGCTCCCCATACAAAGCGCCGACACATTGTGGCATCAATTGCCTCTGGCTGTGCCTCTCGCCCTTATCCCTTTTTTCTTGTGCGTGAATGCTGTCGCCCTTGTGGCAAGCATCAAGGCAAGGCTCGCCCATCCACCCTATCCGACTCTGTGCGCCCCTCCTTTCCTCGCCTATAGTTTCTCGCTTCTCACCTTTATCGGTCTCGGTATCACGCTACAAACACCCCATCATCACGCCATCGACCAAGCCTCTCTTACGCCATCCTCAACCATATCCTTATGGGCGCTGCTGTTTATTATTGCCTCTGTCATCGTCCTCTTATGGTGGGAAGAGACATCGAGACGCATGCGCCTCCTGCGCGTCTTCCACAGACTAGGCCTCACATCGCCCTTCCGCTTCCTATGGAAAGAAGGGAAGAGATAAAAAGGACTGAATGACAGCGACATTAAGAATGTCGATAAAGAACGCGCCTACAAGAGGCACGATGAGAAAGGCTTGTTGAGACGCCCCGTAACGCTCGCTGAGCGCGCCCATGTTAGAGACGGCTGTGGGCGTCGCCCCTAAACCAAAGCCACAATGACCGCCAGCGACAACAGCCGCATCATAATGCGTCGCCATCACCCGCCCCATGACACGATAGGTGATGACCTGAGCATAGACCGCCATCATGACGACTTGTCCCGCTAAAATAACGAGCATGGGAAGGGCGAGATGCACCAATTCGCCTACATTTAGCGCCATAATGGCAGACGCCAGAAAAAGACCCAGAGAAACACGCGCAATAATATCGAGAATAGGAAGCTCAAGCACAGGGATATGGGCAATATCACAGCTGTTACGAATGATAATGCCCGCCATAATGACCCACACAAACGTTGGAATTGTCAGCGTGCTGTCCGTCCCCTCCATCCACGTATCCATCCACCCCGCAAAGAGAACACAGAGCAAAATAACAAACATATGCACTAAAAACCCTTGAATGCCCGGACTCGGCATCATCTCTCTGCTCGTAAAGAACATGGATGTCACGGACTGAGGTGAGTCGCGTGTGTCGCCTGTCTTCTCGGTCGTAGGCTTTAACCCGTGACGTTGGATGAGGCGTTGTGCCACAGGACCACCCAGCAAGCCTCCCGCCACCAAACCAAAGGTTGCCGCCGCTAGTGAGATTTCTTTTGCCCCTTGCAAACCATATGTCTCCTCGAAAAGCGCGCTCCACGCTAATCCCGTCCCATGACCTCCAGAGAGTGTCACCGAGCCACCAATGAGACCAACGGCTGGATGGACGTCCATGAGCCATGCGAGGACAATACCCACGCTATTTTGCATCACTAAAAGCCCCGTGGCGATGAGGAGAAAAAGAGGAATATGCGAACCGCCTTGAAGTAAGAGCTTATAACTTGCGCCTAAACCCACTGTAGCGAAAAAACTCAGCATCAAGACATCCTTGACGGATTCATCAAATGTTATCACCATGAGGCCCGACTGCACGAACGCACTCACCAAGAGAGATGCCATAAGACCGCCAGCAATGGCCGCGGGAATGTTGTTCTCCCTCAGCCAAGGTATGCGCGCGACCAAAACCCTCCCCAAGAATAAAACGGGGAAAGCGAGCGTCAAAGTCTCTATAAAGGTGAATGCCATAGACAAAGAGTGTAGAGGGGGAGCGTACAGGGTCAAGAGAACATCTAACCTATATAATCGTTTCCTTGAAGAGGCAAGGATATCATGGAAGAAAGCACGTCAACGGTCAAGACAACACGCCCCCATACAGGCGCATTGTCTGGTATGACCGTCCTTGACATGACACGCGTCCTCGCAGGACCTACATGCACGCAGATTCTTGGCGACCTTGGCGCTGACATTCTGAAAATAGAACGTCCCATCCATGGCGATGATTCTCGCGCCATGGGACCGCCCTATGCTGATGCCCATGCCGACAATCCCCAAGAGAGCGCCTATTTTATCAGCGTCAATCGCAATAAACGTTCCCTTGCGCTCAATCTTACCCAACCCCAAGGACAGGCGATCGCCCGCCAACTCATGGCGAAAAGCGATATTGTTGTCGAAAATTTCCGAAAAGGAGTCACCGAACGCTGGCAACTGGATTATAGCACGGCATGCCGTCATCACCCCCATATCATCTATTGTTCGCTCAGTGGCTTTGGACGCACAGGACCCTATGCAGACCGAGGTGGCTATGATTTCCTCATACAAGCAATGGGAGGACTCATGAGTATCACTGGCGACGTCCATGGAACACCCATGAAAGCCAGCGGCGGACTCATCGATGTGCTCACAGGACTCTACGCATCGACAGCGATCCTTGCGGCTCTTCACCACCGCCAACGCACAGGACAAGGGCAACATATCGATATGGCGCTCTTTGATACCCAAATAGCCTATCTAGGATATATCGCCCAATCCTATCTCATGTCGAAGGAGATGCCACAACGCTACGGCAATAGCCATCCCACCATTGTGCCATACCAACTCTTTCACGCTCAAGACGAACCCATCATCCTTGCCATCGGTAGCGACCTCCAATTCCAGCGATTCTGTCATTATGCGCAATGTGACGCCCTCGCCCAAGACAAGCGATTCGCAACGAATGCAACGCGTGTCCAACATAGGCAAGAATTGATAGGACAGCTCCAACATATCATAAAACAGCACAACGCCCAGTATTGGTGTGAAGGGCTCACACAATGCCACGTCCCATGCTCACATATACGGGCTATTCCCGATGTCCTCAAAGACCCGCAGGCACAGGCGCGCCATATGGTGCGCCATATGCCTTATCAACCATCGGGACATGCCAAACAAGAGACCTTGCCCTTTATCGCCTCGCCCATGACAATGGAGAAAACACCCATCCAATATCGACATCCTCCGCCCCGTTGTGGCGAACAGAGCAACGCCATCCTCAAAGAGTATCTTGGCATGACGGATAAGGACATCACGCGCCTCATAGAGGACGGGATCGTCTCCTCGCCTTCACAGAAGAGATAAAGACAACGATAGGAACGATTTTTCCAAATTTCTGTTGACAGCCTCTCTCTTAAACTCTATCTATAGGACACACGGGGATGTTGCCGTCCGCAGTCGTGTGGCGCATCATGTGTTCCCCGTCATTATGCTCTCCGGGCCCACCCTGCCCCCCCCAGGGTCCGGGGGGCACTTTTTTTAAAGGCAAGGGCGGGAGGGGCTTTACGACTCTCGTAACAAGGCATTGAGGGATGTTTTGCGTCGAGTCTGCGCATCTACCTTCTTGACGATCACAGCCACATTGAGAGAGGGCAAACGCACATCGTCTGTGGAGGCGTGTGGCGCTGGCAAACTGCCCGGAACGATCACCGAATAGGGAGGCACTTCGCCATAGGTGATGTCGCCTGTTGCCCTATCGACAATCTTCGTCGATGCGCCCAGATAGACACCCATGGCAAGAACACTTCCCTGCCCCACACGGACGCCTTCCGCTATCTCACAGCGCGCACCAATAAAACAATCATCTTCGATAATAACGGGAGTCGCCTGTAAAGGCTCTAACACGCCACCAATCCCTGCCCCCCCTGATATATGGCAATTATTGCCAATGTGCGCACAAGAGCCCACTGTCGCCCATGTGTCCACCATCGTTCCCGTTCCCACATAGGCGCCGATATTGATAAAACATGGCATAAGAACAGCCTGACGCCCGATATAGGCGCCACGGCGAATGATAGAGCCCGGCACAGCGCGAAATCCATGACGTCTCCATGTCGCCTCGTCCCAGCCACTTGTCTTGAGAGGCACTTTGTCGAACCACTGCCCTGCCACGCCACCGCCTCGAAGGTCATGGCCAAAGGACAGAACACGGCTCTCTTCTATGGTGAAAGAGAGGAGAATGGCTTTTTTCACCCATTGATGAACGCGCCAACCACCTTCCTCATGGGTTGCCACCCTGAGAACGCCTTCATCGAGGAGGTCAATGGTCTGACGCACCGCATCGACGGCGTCCTTGTCCAGCGAGGAAGAGGCATGGTCATAGGCGCGCTCTACCCGTCGTTGTATATCCCTATAGCGCTCACTCTTATGATGACTTGTGGCTGTCATGCTCCTGTCGTCATGGTATCGCTCGCCCCTTAGGGTGAGCATGGCGTGTGTTTGATAATGGTGCCCGCCCCATGTTCTGTGAAAATCTCCAATAAGAGGGCATGAGGCTTACGCCCATCCAAGATGACGGCAGCCTCTACCCCTTGTTCTACCGCACGGAGACACGTGTCGACTTTGGGAATCATCCCGCCATGGATTGTGCCATCTCGCATATAGGTTCGCGCCTGTTCGATATCGAGCGTTGGCATGATCGCCCCTCCTTTATCCTTGATTCCTTGCACATCTGTCAACAGCATAAAACGTTTTGCCCTCAAAGCAACGGCAATGGCGCCAGCCGCCGTGTCAGCATTGATATTATACGTAAGGCCATCATCGCCCGATGCAACGGGAGCAATGACGGGAATGACACCTTGTCCCCCCAATATCGTTAAAATATCAGGGTTGACATCGTGAGGCTCGCCCACAAAACCTAAATCCAAGACGTTCTCAATATGCGATTCATGGTCGCGCTTTTTATGTGTCACCTTTTTTGCTGTCATCAATCGCCCATCTTTGCCAGATATGCCTATGACGTTCCCCCCCGCATGGTGAATGAGAGAAACAATCTCTTTGTTGATAGTACCCGCTAAAACCATCTCGACAATGAGCGCTGTCTCCTTGTCCGTGATACGCAAGCCATCGATGAACGCGCTCTTGATTTTGAGACGCTCTAACATCGCACCGATCTGCGGCCCGCCCCCATGCACGATGAAAGGACAAATACCGATATGTTGGAGCAAAATAATGTCTGTGGCGAATGTATCCATGAGGTTCTTGTCGCCCATGACAGCACCCCCCAATTTGATGACAAAGTTCTTCCCTCGATGTAGACGCATGTAGGGAAGGGCTTTGGCAAGGATACGCGCCTCTTCATGGGGCGATACGGCTGACGGAGACGCTGGCATTGGCAGACCTCACATAGATAAAGCCCTTGGGGATGACGCCATCGGGGATGACGCCCTGATGGCAATCTGTCGCCTCAGAGTCGAGAGCCCCTCTTTGCTCTTCACACTGACGGCGCATATGGTCGTGAGGGGAGGCGCTGAGGAACGTATCGGGGACAGAGAGGAGCGCATCACATGCTGGTGTGTCTCGATAGACTTTTTGCATGTGTCAAGGTCCTTTGCCTTATCACATTTCGTCATGACAATATGATAAGGAACAGCGTGTTCACACAGCCATGCGACAATCCCTTGGTCTGTCTTGTGTATGCCATGACGCCCGTCCACAAGGAGAAAGAGACAGCATAATGTCTCACGCCTTAAGAGATAATGTTGCCCTAGCATGCTCAAGGCGCTGGCGTGTTTTTTCCCTATTCCTGCATACCCATAGCCCGGCATGTCCACGAGGCGCACATTCATGTGCGCATGCTCGTAAAAATGGAGAGCGCGGGTACATCCGGGCTTTGTCGATGTCGGCGCAAGAGTCTTCCTATAGAGCAACGCATTGAGCAAACTCGATTTTCCCACATTGGAACGCCCTAAAAAGGCTATTTCCCGATGACTGGGATGGGGTGCCATCGACATATGGGTCGCCCGTCTCACCATCGTCCATGCATCCTTAGCAAAGAGAGAACGCACCGTCATAGACGGCGACGTGGGGAGAGGGGGATGGCTTATGCGTATGGCATGCTGTTCCATCATGAGTCTCATGAGCTCTTTGTGACACGTCCCGCCATGGGTGTGTTCTTTTCGAGGCGACGATTCAACATATATTGCTGAAGAATCGAGAGGATATTCGTCCATGCCCAATAAATCACCAAGCCTGCGGGAAAAGATGCGGTGAAAATCGTCACGAGGGGAGGAAGAAGAGCAAAGACTTTTTGTTGGATAGGGTCGGCAGGTTGAGGATTCATTTTTTGCTGAAGATACATGGTCACGCCCATGATGATAGGCCAAAGCCCGATATGAAACCATGTGGGTGGCTGCCATGGCAAGAGCCCGAAGAGCGTAAAGATATTCGTGGGGTCGCGCGCTGAGAGGTCATGCACCCACCCAAAAAATGGTTGATGACGCATCTCGATAGAGACAAAAAGCACCTTGTAGAGGGCAAAAAAGATAGGCAACTGAACGAGCATAGGGAGACAGCCCGCTGCTGGTTGCAGTTGGCGTTTTTGGTACATGGCAACGAGCTCTTGATTCATCTTCACCTTGTCGGATGCGTAGCGTTCTCGAATTTTTTGGATCTCAGGTTGGGCAAGGCGCAAATCATGCATGGCGCGGAAGGATTTGTTTGCCAACGGATAGAGAAGAAGACGCAACAGCACCGTGAAAAAGAGAATGGCAAGTCCAAAATTGTTGAACCATGCGTGAAAGATATTAAGGAGGTGAAAGGTTGGCTTTGTGAGGAAATAAAACCAGCCAAAATCCACCGCTAAATCAAAGTGGGTAATGTGTAATCTTTTTTCCACAGACTCGATGATGTCCAATTCTTTGGCGCCAGCAAAGCCATAACTCTTATGGGAGACAGAGTCCCCCGGCGCCACCATGAGGGATGTGCCTACCATGTCGGCTTGATAACGTTGTGTCGGTTGGGGAAGGCTGAGAAAACGCGCATGGACTGTGTGGTCAGAAGCAGGAATCAAGGCGGTGAGCCAGTATTTATCTGTGAGTCCCATCCATCCCTGACGTCCTTCATAGGTGAGCGCCTGACGCTCGCGCATATCAGCATATCCCTCTTCGATGAGCTCACCATCGAGGTAGGCAACAGCGCCCTCATGGAGAATAAAGAAATCAAGGGTCGGCGGCGTCCCATGGCGCGATATAAGACTATAGGGAGCAACATGGAGAGGCTTGTCGCTTCTGTTATCAATCTTTTGCGTGATGGTAAAGAGGTAGTCGTCATCCACCTCGATGATGTGGGTATAGTGGATATTGTCGGGACTCGTCCATGTGAGGGTGATGGGTTGGCTGTCGGTGAGGGTCGTGTCGTTGCTCTGCCAGAGAGTCGTATTGTCTGGGGCGCTAGAGGCATGGTGCGTGAGCCATCCATGCTCCATGTAATAGGGGTTGCGACTCTCGAGGGGGTGGAGAAGGGTGATGGGCGCGCTGTCTGCGGCTAAGGATGTCCTGTGGTCTTTCAGTTGAACATGGTCGATGATACCGCCACAGAGGGACACCCCGCCTGAGATTTTCTCTGTCTCGATGGGGATACGTTGCTCTGGGCGACATGGTGTCTGTGAGGGTGTCTGTGCCTGTGTCTGTTGCGTAGAGTCTTGCCTTTGGTCTGCTTGTTGGCGGGGGAGGGACGGGGCATTGTCGAGAGAGGGTTGTGGCTCTGGCGGCGGCACAACATCTCTTTTCTGCTGATTATTGTAGATGTCAAAGGCGATCAAGATAAGGAAAGAGAGGATCGCTGCCAAAAGGAGGTTGGTTTGGTCGTTCATTGTCGTGCTTTGGTCTTTTGGCGTGGGGGAAGGGGATCATACTGGTATCCGCATGTCGACGTTGTGAAAGGATGGCAACGTAGCACACGCCTCATGATGAGCGTCAGGGCTTTCCATGGGCCATGATGGCGGATGGCGTCTTGCGCATAGTGAGAACATGACGGCACAAAACGACAATGAGAGCCTAAGAGAGGCGAGATAAAGCGTTGATACCACCCGATAATCCGTATCAAACAACGTGCAATGAAAGATGGCCGCATGGTGCTATGGCTGGCTGTCGGTTTTTGCCTGTTTTTGCCCGATAGGCCGCGCCCTATGACGCTGGCGGGGGTGCTGGCGGGACGTCTTATGGCGATGGGGTGTGTCTAGGAGGGTCGAGAGCGCCCTCTTGAAGTCGCGCTGCATATGATGAAAAGGGTGTGTGAGACAGGTTTTTCTGGCGATGAGGATAAGAGCGTAACGTTTTGTGGGTGCTCTATGATGGTGAAGTAAGGCGCGCAAACGTCTTTTTGCGCGGTTGCGTTGCACGGCGCCTCCTACCTTGCGGCTGGCAATGACCGCATAGTGGGCATAGGGGACGGGATAAGGCGGAGGAATCAGACAGAGTGCCACAAAAGCAGGCGTCACGTGATTGACGCCATGCTTTTTGACGAGCGCGAAATGGCGCTGTCTTGTGATATGAGGAAGAGCCGCCATGGCATGGGTTGACATCGCTCAGGCGCTGAGGCGTTTGCGTCCTTTCTTCCTTCGTCTGGCGAGGATTTTGCGCCCATTGGCGTCCGCCATTCGTTTGCGGAATCCGTGTCGCCTCTTACGGACGAGACGCGATGGTTGAAAAGTCCGTTTCATGATACAATCTATGCTATGCTGTCCGTCATATCGTCATATGCCGTGACGTTCGATTCACAATGTTGTTACGCTATAAATGGTAGGGAGTCAAGAGGATGATAGGCCGTGTTGTTGAGAGAGTCGTGAGTCATGCCCTTTGTCGATGATCATGGAGCGTATAGCCTAGCCTATGGTCTTGTGGGCGGTGCTGTTTTTCTTTGTGTCATTGTCTCCCTCTCTTTGTGGTGGCGTTCGCGGCGGTTTGTATTGCGTGCGTTAGCGTTGCAAGGCATTGATTTATCACACAGAGACCTCAGGCGCGTTGATTTATCCCATTCGAACGTATGCGGGAGTCGTTTTGATAAGGCAAATTTACGTCATGCGGCCTTGTGCCATGTAGATGCCCGTGGCTGCATGCTCACAGGGGTTGATTTACGTCATGCCGATGTGCGCGGTGGCTGTTTTGTTGCTGCTGATGTGCGTGGCGCGTCTCTTCGTTCCATGAAATGCCAAGGGGCGCGTTTTCACTGGGCGCACATGCACGAGCTCGACTTGAGACGGGTTGATGTTCGTGGCGCTACCTTCCACCATGCCCAATTGCATGGGGCGCACCTTCATCGCACATGTTGTGCTGGCGTCGACCTTTCTGACAGCAGAATGATCGGCTGTAATCTCAAACGCACGGATTTTCGCCAAGCCTGTTTGCATCGGTGTCATTTCCAGAGGGCAAATTTTAATAAGGCGATGCTCGATGGAGCAGATATGCGTGATGCGCAATGCGCTGATGCGCGCTTCCACAGACTCACGGGCAAGAAGATGAAAGCGCAACGAGCAGACTTCACACGCGCCGTCTTCACGGAAGTGTCTTTTGAGGAATGCGCTCTTCACGAAGCCGTCTTGGTTGATGCTGATATGCGTGGCATATGTCTACGTGATAGCACCTTACAGGCAGCGCACCTGCGCAATGTCGACCTACGACAAGCTGACCTACGTGGCGCTGACCTACGGGGCTGTACCATCGAGGACAGCAAACTCCATGGCGCTGATTTGCGCCATGCCGACTTGCGGGGATGCAGGATCTTCAGGAGTCAGTGTCATGGTGTGGATATGCGCATGGCGCAACTCGATATGAGCATGTGGCATGCCAGTGTTGTCGATATGGATGATGATATAGAGTTCGAATATGCTCTCATGCAGGGGCGTGTGAGTCGTCAAAAAATCAAGGAGATCATGGCGCTACGAGGAGGACGCGAAAGACTATGGTCTGTCCGCCCGTCGAGGATTTTCTGTGAAGAGGACTTCATGCCTTTACGCTACGCGTGCGCGCCCTTGACGCTTGTGGATGTCTCTGAGCGCGATGCCTTCTGGCGTCCCATATGGGAGGCGATGATCGATGAATGCCGCCGCGAAGAGCCGTCGCGCTTGCTCAGCGCTTCTGTGAAAGGATGGCTGGATATTCATGGACTCTATGGTCATGTGCCTTCTTGCGCTCGCGCCTTAGGCACCATCATCAAACAGCACTATCCCCTGTCCCTTCTCTCTCGTGAATTATCGCCACAACAGCGTTTATGGCTCAATGGTCCATGAGGGAGCGTTCATCGTCTATGGGATGGACAAGGGTTGTCTTATCTCGTTCATGGAGCGTGATGTGGGGTGTGGTGTGTTGTGCTTTATGGGCTTATGGCCTTTTTTTATCGGCATCCCCTTCCCTTGAGAGGATAGGATGGCCGTCCATTGTCGGCGGCGAAGGCGGTGGACTCTTTCTTATCCTCATGGGGAGTCTTCTGGCGTGCTGTGCCTATGGGGTGCGTCTGTTGGTCTCGAGACATGGATGGCGGCGTCTGCATGAACGTATGGGTGCTCTTTCGACTCGCCATGCCCATGCCCGCGCTGTCCCGTTTCTTGAGGAACGTCTTCGCCTCCTTGATGATGTCGCATGCTTAGCCTCCGTCTCCCGTCATGAGTCGGCGCGTCGCGCCATCCTCTCTTTACTCTGTCGTTATATCGGTGAGAATGCGCAGAAGACAGCGCAGAGTCACCCTGACCATGTGGAGAAACGCGCTTCTTGTGCGCCTGTGGGGGCGGATATCCATAGAGCCTTTGTTCTCCTGAAGGCGCTTTTTTCCCGCTGGTGCTGTCGTACAGAAACATTCTCTGGAACATTCTCTGGTCTTTCTCACGCTATGGCTATGCCGCGCCTTGCTCGAGAGGTTTGTTTCCTCCATGCTGATTTTCGCGTTCTTGACATGACATCCATTCCCTGGGTTGATGCGCCACGCCTCAGGTCTGCCCGTCTTCAGGGGGCGACTCTTTCCCATGCGCATCTTTCATCTGCCAATCTACAAGGGGCGCATCTACAGGGCGCATGTCTGTCCTATGCCAACCTCCAAGCCGCCAATCTGGCAGGGGCTGATTTACGAGGGGCCAATCTACAAGGGGCGACTCTACAAGCCGCCAATTTGCAAGGCGCAAATCTACAAGGGGCGAATATCGAGGGGACAAATCTCGACTATAGTCTCTGGTATGGTGCGCGCCTTGCCATCACCCCAGACGATGTGGCGTCATGGCATAGCGAATTGACAGCGATGGGACTAGCGGAGAGCCTCTGTCGACAGATCATCGATGACGCCTCTCAGCGTTGCCATATAGCACAAAAAAGAAACGCTTGGCTTCCCCACGCCTTATACCGCGACATACCGCTCTTTTTCCAGCGCAAAGGAGACGATGCCTTCGCCAAAGAGCGCAAGAAAAAACGCCGCGGGCGTCTTCGCTACCCCTTATCCCATCTCATCCCCCTTGATGTGACAGAAGAGCTGGCGCATTGGCGAGAGAGGTGGCAACAATTTTTCCATACGGCATGCGTGTCTCCCGCTTCTGCCTTGATGATGCTTGTCTTTCACGACCACGCCCATAGAGGCACGCCATGCGTCCATGCGTTGTGGCAGACGATGTGCGAGATGGCGGACGGCAAGGTGATAGAAAAGCACGTATCTCCCGAGATGCTGTCGAGGCTAAACCCGTAGCCATAGGCATAAGCCTATGGCATAATGGGTGCTTTATGGCGAGATAAGATGATGGCGACATATAAGAAAAAGATTGTAAAAATTCCTATCCCGATGACGTATCATGACGGCTCTCACCGCGCTCAGGTAGAGGGCGCGCTGAGGTTGATGATTAAAAATCCCCATTGGGTGATGGCGCACACCGTGCCTGTCAGCTTTAAGGGGTTAGCGCCATCGCAACGCGTGTCCGTCAAGGTCGAGCCGTATCTATGGGAGGGAGCAAAGAAGGCCATTGCCGAGATCGCGCCGATGGAGGCAGCGCGCTTAGGGTGTCGCGTTGCTGGCGTTTTGCAGTCCTTCCATCAAGTGGAGAGAGAGTGGCTCGACCATCGAGTCCCGACAGACCTTCCCCTTTTTCATTACGCCAAGCAACGTGAGGACAAGTGACATCCCATGAACCTTTCACAATCCTTTATCAGGATGACGACGTCATTGTCGTCCATAAGGAGGCAGGGATTGCCACCCACGGCGATGAACGCGCCACGCCCAACCCGCATGCCCCTTCATCGAGATGTCGCCATCGTCAAGAGCATCTCTCCTCCCTTCTTCATGCGCATTTTTCCTATCGTCTTCCCACAGAGGAGACGCGCTTAGAACGTCACGGCATCGTCCATCGTCTCGATAAGGGAAGCAGTGGCCTTCTTGTCGTTGCCCGCTCCATGCTTGCCCTCAAGGCGCTCAAAAAAGATTTTGCGCACCATCACGTCCTACGATATTACCACGCTATCGTCTATGGTGTGCCATCCGCCATGGCCGCCAGACTCAATGAGCCTCTTGGACAGGACAGGCATGACTTTCGCCGCCGTTGCGTGGACAGAGCCCATGGCAAGCCCGCCATCACCGACTATCGAGTCTTGCGTGTTTTGGGAAAAGAAAGCCTTGCGGCAAGCCTTGTGCTGTTGCGTTTGCACACGGGGAGGACGCACCAGATACGAGTCCACATGGCCCATCACCATCATCCCCTATGGAGCGACCCCCTCTATGCCTATCCCATGCCACAGGCAGGGACAAGGAGAGGGAGACGTCAAGGCGTTTCCCGTTATCATGCTGAGGCGTTGCGCAAGCTTAATAAGAGATTTCCTTATCAATTCAAGGCATTACAAGAAGAAGAGAAAAAAAGAGCAAAAAATCCCGCCTCTGCCACAGTTTTGCCACAAATCACCCCTAGAATGCAGCTAGGGAGGCAGGCACTTCATGCGTGTGTCTTAGGGTTTCACCATCCTGTGGATGGTCGGTTTTTGCGTTTTCATGCGCCCATGCCTGAGGACATGCGTCATCTTTTGCGTTTTTTTACGCGATTGGAGACAATACGCTAGGAGGTCTTATGTCATTTGCCCAAAGGAATATATCGGCTGAAGGTGAGTCGTGGCGTTTCTATGTGAGGTCGGCACGACGCTATCCTCTGCTTGATAGGGAGGAGGAACAGGCTCTTATTCGAGCATGGCAAGACCATGAGGATCAAGGGGCGCTCAATCGCCTTGTGGGGAGTCATATGCGCATGGCTGTGCGTCTTGCCTTGCAATATCGTGGTTATCACCTTCCTGTGGAGGATCTCATTGCTCAGAGCAATATGGGACTCGTCCAAGCCATCCAGCATTATGACGCCCGTTTTGGCTGTCGCCTCTCGACGTATGCCGTGTGGTGGATGAAGGCTGCCATTCAGGACTATGTCCTGAAGTCTTGGTCGATGGTGAGGATTGGGACGACAAGCAAGCAAAAACGTCTCTTCTTTAATTTACGCGGAGAGAAGGCGATGCGCTCCATGGGGTTGCATGGTGAGAGCATGACGCCTCAGGATGCTCAGACGATCGCCGACCATTTTTGCGTGTCCAGCGATGATATTATGATGATGGACGAGCGTCTCCATGCCCGTGATATGTCCCTCAATGCCCCTCGTCATGAGCAGAATGACGAAGAGTGGATCGACTCGTTGTTCGATGGTGATGAAGGGTATGAAGGGGCGCCAGAGAGGGACTATCAAGAAAAAGAAGAAAAACAATATCGCCTTCATCTCCTTCAGCGCGCCATGGGATGTTTGTCCCATAGGGAGAAGCATATCGTTCGCGCAAGGCTTTTATCATCACAGCACGTGACGTTAGAGACACTCGGGGCCGATTTAGGCTTATCCCGTGAACGTGTGCGACAAATCGAGAGCCACGCCATCCGCAAATTAAGGCGGTTTGTCCTCCAACGCCATAGGGAGCATGTCTATTCCTAAAGGATGACGTCCGTGTTATGGGATGTTTGCATGGGAGGGGCGCGTTATGGTATGGAAAGGCATGGATGATGTTTTACTTTCTCACTGGAAAAGGCCGCGGGCGTTACGTGTGGCATCAACGTTGAAACGTTGCCTGTCCGACTATATGGTGCGTGGCGCGTTTCTCGAGCGCCATCTCTGTGGCAGAGAGTGCACCATCACGCGCGTTGAACTCTCAAAGGATATGAGGAGAGCAACGATTTACGTCATTCCCTTCATGGAGGAGTCGGACGTCCCTGTGTCGCCGCGGGCGTTGGTCCATGCGCTTAATCAATTGGTGCCTATGGTGCGTCGCCATCTTGGGCGACAGCTCTCTCTCAAGCGTGTTCCTCTGTTGTTTTTCAAGCATGATGCCGCCTATGAACGCATGTGGCATGACACACATGTCGGTTGAGTCTTATCCCGACGATTGAGGGCATGATGGCAAGGGGACGTGTGGCGAAGGGGTGTGACATCGATGGGTGGATTGTTTTTGACAAGCCTGTCTCTATGCGTTCCATGCAGGCGACATCTTTTGTGCGGTCAGTGCTCAATGCGAGAAAGGCGGGGCATGCTGGTACACTAGACCCCCTTGCCTCTGGCGTCCTTCCCATTGCGTTAGGACGGGCAACGCGCGCCATCGCTCCCCTCATCGCTCAGAAAAAGACATATCGTTTTACCGTGCGTTGGGGCGTCATCACAGATACCTTGGATGCTGATGGGTGCGTGACGCATGTCATGGCACGCCGCCCCAGCATGGGCGCGATCAAGGCGATGATTCCTGAATTTGTTGGCGCGCTCATGCAAAGACCGCCTCTTTATTCGGCATTGCGTGTGCAAGGGAAGCGCGCCTATCAATGGGCGCGCGCCCATAAGCTGGTGGAATTGATGCCGCGCCCTGTCCATGTCTATTCTCTTCGTTTGGCGGCGCGCCTTTGTGAGGATGAAGCTGTTTTCGAGTGCTGTTGCGGGCAAGGCACATATGTGCGTTCATTGGCGCGTGACATGGCACAGCGTTTAGGGACATGCGGGCATATTTGCGCGTTGAGGCGCTTGAGTGTGGGGCCGTTCCTTGCCGACGACGCCGTCTCTTACGATGTCTTGCGGCGCGCATGTGAGGAAGGCAAAGGACGTTCTTTTCTCAAGCCTGTAGAGGTTAACACCGCCCTTCCACTATAAAATGCTTGCATGCATGAAAAAATAGTCTACACTGACGACTGACAAGGGATTATGGTGATGAAGGGTTATCAATGATGGAGATGCCTCCGAAACAAGATGTCATAAAGAAGTATGCCACGTCGAAAGGCGATACGGGCTCGGCCCATGTGCAGGTTGCTCTCTTGACGTCGAGAATCAACTGGCTCACGGAACATCTTAAAGTGCATAAGAAGGACCACCATTGTCGGCGTGGCTTGTTAAAGATGGTGGGGCGTCGTCGGCGTTTGTTGGATTATCTCAAGGCGCGTCGCGCTGAGGACTATGCCTCTTTGGTTAAATCTCTTGGTTTAAGGCGTTAGGGCGTTTCTGCGATGTTTTTCTCATTATGTGCCGTCATGCCTCCATGTTTCATCCATAAGGGCTATGTTTTCCATCAATAAAAAAGAGCTGACGTGGGGGGGTGTTCCATTGTCTTTTGAGACGGGGCGTATTGCGCGCCAAGCTGACGGGTCTGTCTTGGCGTTTCTAGGGGAGAGTTGTGTTCTTGCGACGGTTGTGGCGGACACAGAGCCCAAGTTGGATATTGATTTTGTGCCGCTATCGGTCAATTACATGGAGAAGGGGTATGCGGCGGGGAGGATTCCGGGTGGTTTTTTCAAGCGTGAGGGGCGTCCCAGCGAGCGTGAGACTCTTATCTCTCGTCTCATTGATAGGCCTATCCGCCCTTTATTCCCTTCTCATTATCGCTATGAAACGCAAGTCATATGCACGGTTATGAGCTTTGACCAAAAGCATGATACCGATGTGTTATCTATCAATGCGGCGTCCTGTGCCTTGACTCTCGCTGGCTTGTTGGCAAAGGAGCGTATCGTTGCCGCCTCGAAGGTCGGGTATATCGATAAGAAATTTGTGCTTAATCCGTCTCTCGAGCATATGGAGAATTCATCATTGGAGCTCGTTGTGGCGGGGACAAAGGATGGTGTTCTCATGGTCGAATCGGAAGCGTCTCAATTGTCCGAGCAGTTGATGTTGGATGCTGTGATGTTTGGCCATGAGCAGATGATTCCCGTTATTGATATGATAAGCACGATGGCCGCATCGAGCGGCGCGCCACAATGTGAGGCTGTGCCGCCAACGCCCGAGATGGAGGCGTTGCGCCTTGAGATAGAGTCTTATGAAACAGCTATGTTGGCACAAGCCTATCAAACGAAAGATAAACAAGAGAGGCGTGATAGCGTCGCTGCCTATCGCCAATCGGTTATCACCATGCTCCAAGAGAAACATCCCGACATGGCGTCGGAGACGCGTTGGCTTTCATCTGTCAAATCCCTCTTGAAAGAGAAGGAACGGCATGTCGTAAGGGAGCAAATTCTCAAAAAAGGGGAGCGCATTGATGGGCGTCAGCGCAATGACGTGCGTCCTATTGTCTGTGAGACAGGGATTTTCCCCCGCACGCATGGCTCGTCACTCTTCACGCGTGGTGAGACACAGGCGATCGCCGTCACGACTCTTGGTTCGGGGACGGACGAACAAATCATTGACGGGATGACAGGGGGGACGCGTGAATCCTTCATGATGCACTATAACTTCCCGCCTTATTCTGTGGGTGAAACGGGGCGTGTCGGATTCACGGGACGGAGGGAGGTCGGTCATGGCAAATTGGCATGGCGAGCGCTCCATCCTGTGATGCCGTCGAAGGAGGATTTTCCCTACACATTGCGTATCGTGTCTGAGATTACAGAGTCCAATGGCTCGAGCTCTATGGCGACGGTGTGCGCGTCTTCTTTGTCGCTTATGGATGCTGGCGTCCCGCTTGCCCATCCTGTCGCTGGTATTGCGATGGGGCTTATCAAGGAGGGCGATGATTTTGTCGTCTTGTCCGATATTCTTGGTGATGAAGACCATCTTGGCGACATGGATTTTAAAGTCGCTGGCACGGAACAAGGGATCACCTCTCTGCAAATGGATATTAAAGTGACGAGCATTCATCGGGATATTATGCAACAGGCGTTGGCACAAGCCCGCGAAGGCCGTCTACATATTCTCACCATTATGAACGATGTCCTCAGCCATGCGCGGAAAGAATTGAGTGTCCATGCTCCACAGATCCAGACGATGCAGATCGCCACCGACAAAATACGTGATGTCATTGGGAGTGGGGGTAAGGTTATCCGCGAGATATGCCAAGTGTCTGAGGCAAAAGTCGACATCAATGATGAGGGTGTCATCACCATTGCGGCTGTGGGCGCTGACTCTATGCGTAAGGCAAAGGATATGATCGAGAGCATCGTGGCTGACCCCGAAGTCGGGCGTATTTATCGGGGGAAGGTTGTCAAATGCCTCGATTTTGGGGCGTTCGTCAATTTCATGACGGGGCGTGATGGCCTTGTCCATATCAGCGAATTGGTGCCAAGGCGTGTTGAGAAGGTGACAGACATCGTGCGTGAAGGTGATGAGGTGAATGTGAAGGTGTTAGAGATAGATAATCGGGGCAAGATACGTTTGACGATGAAGGACATTCAGCAATAACGTCCTTCACGGCATGGTGTATGCGGGGGGGCGTATGCGGGGGGTGTGACATGCTGATGTCTTGGGAGAATGAAGTGTGATGCGTGCGATACGTCCCCTAATGTTATCTGGCAAGGAGGTTCTTCCTCTTATTGAGGGTGGTAAGGGCATCTCTATCAGTGATGGCTTGTCATGCGGCGCGTGGGCGCGTGCGGGCGGTGTGGGGACATTCTCTGGTGCTAATGCGTCAGATTATGATGAAGAGGGGCGCGTTATCCCTTATGTTTATCAAAGCAAGACGAGGCGTGAGCGTCACAGGGAGCTGGTGGAGCTATCGGTGCGTGGCGCTATTGCTCAAGCCCGTAAAGCCTATGATATTGCTGGCGGGCATGGACGTATACATATGAACATTTTGTGGGAGATGGGCGCTGCCGAAGAAGTGCTTCGCAAGACGCTAGAGGGGGCGCGTGGTCTTATTCATGGTGTGACATGTGGGGCGGGGATGCCGTATCGTTTGGCGGAGATATGTGCTCAATTTGGCGTTTTTTATTATCCCATCATTTCGTCGGCGCGCGCCTTTAGCGCGCTATGGCGGCGGGCATACCATAAGTTTCGCGATATGTTGGGGGCGGTTGTCTATGAGGACCCATGGTTGGCGGGCGGGCATAACGGCTTGTCCAATAAGGAGGACTATGACAAACCTGAACCGCCTCTTCCTCGTGTTGTAGCATTGCGCCAGATGATGAATGGGTTCGGTTTGCATGAGACGCCTATCGTCATGGCTGGAGGCGTATGGTATTTGCGCGAATGGGAAGAGTGGCTTGACAACCCTCAGCTGGCGCCGATGGCGTTTCAATTTGGCACGCGCCCTCTCTTGACAAAAGAAAGTCCTATCTCTGATGCGTGGAAGGCGTCATTGTTCAAGCTCAACAAGGGCGATGTTCTCCTCCACCGCTTTAGTCCTACGGGTTTTTACTCTTCTGCCGTGAGAAATCAATTCATACGGGATTTAGAGGAACGCTCGAAACGACAAATCCCCTACCGTCGCCATAGGGAAGAAGCGTTTGATACGGCTCTTGCCATCGGCACGCGCAAACGCAACGTTTATGTCCGTCAATGTGACATGCCGTCTATACAGGCTTGGCACAAGGAGGGGCAGAGTGAGGCATTACGCACCCCTGAGTCGACTCTCGTTTTCGTCACGCCAGAAAAGGCAGACACCATTCACAGAGACCAAGTGGCGTGCATGGGATGTCTGTCCGCATGCCTGTTCAGCAACTGGTCGCAAGATGCCTCTGGCACAACGGGACGTAAGGTGGACCCGCGTTCCTTCTGTATCCAAAAGACATTGCAGACCATCATTCACCAAGGGGACGACATAGACAATGAACTTGTCTTTGCTGGCCATGGGGCATACCGCTTTGCCTATGACCCCTTTTACAAGAATGGTTTCATCCCCACCGTTCAGCAGCTGGTCGAGCGTATCCTCACGGGGGACTAGTCCCCCCGTTGTTTATGAGGAGGCGACGTCTAGGCTGTCTGTCCTAACGCAAGCTCTTGAGATAGGCGATGACGTCTTGGCGTTGCTCTTCCTTACGTAAGCCCACAAACAACATTTTGGTATCTTTGATGAGATCCTTTGGCTTTTTGAGCCATATGTCTAGGGTCGCATCGTCCCATGTGACGTTGGCATCGAGGAACGCTTTAGAGTATTTGTATCCCTCTTTCTGTCCTGCCGCCTTGCCGTAGGTATCCCACAGATTAGGGCCTATCTTGTGTTTTCCTCCTTCATCCACCGTGTGGCATGCGGAGCATTTTTTGAAGATGGATTTACCGGACTCTGGGTCGCCAGCAGCGTTGCTGGGTGACGCGTTGAGAACCAAGAAGGTAAGAATGACAGAGAAAACGTAAAGCATGTGTCTTTTCATGGTAGAATACCCTTATATATTTC
This sequence comes from Alphaproteobacteria bacterium GM7ARS4, assembly GCA_014332745.1. Lineage (NCBI taxonomy): Bacteria > Pseudomonadati > Pseudomonadota > Alphaproteobacteria > Alphaproteobacteria bacterium GM7ARS4. The sequence goes on from JACONL010000003.1 coordinate 68,425, forward strand.
TTGTGCGTTCGTGGCATGGTGTTTGTCATGATGTTTTTCATGATGTTTCTCAGGGACAACGATGCCGTCAGTGATAGGGTGTAAAGTAGTGTGGTTGTGCGTGATAATCAAGTATTGATTATAGGGGGTGGTTTGAGCGGTTTGAGTCTTGCGTCTGCTTTGGGCTGTCGTGGCGTCGGTGTGACGTTGATAGAGGCGGGTCGGTATGCGCCACAGGACACGGCGGGCGATACGGATTTGCGTCATACGGCTGTTTCTTATGGTTCACAGCGTCTTATGGAGAGGTGGGGCGTATGGGATGAGGTGAAGGCGTATGCGTCTCCTATCATGCATGTCTGTGTTGCCGATGGCGAGTCAGGGGCGTTTCAGGACAATAGGCTCACATTTTCGGCGTCCCATATGGCCGGCGTTGACAGGTTAGGCTCTATCATTGGCAATGATGTCTTGCGGCGGTGCATGTATTCTAGGGCGCGCTCTTATCAGTCTGTGTGCTGTGTTGAGGGCGTTGCTGTTGCGAGGCGTCGGGTGAGTCGTGATGGAGTCGTCCTTGACTTATCTGATGGCAGGGAGGTCAGGGGCATGGTGGTGGCGGTTGCCGATGGGCGTTTCTCTCGTTACGGACGGGAGTCTGGTATCGGGTATCGTCACTATGATTATGAGCAGAAGGCTGTTGTGGCTCTTCTTCGCCATGAGAGGCCCCATCATGGGGTTGCTGTGGAGTTTTTTTGGCAACAAGGGACGGTGGCGTTGTTACCGATGACGGATGACGAAGAGGGGCGTCCTCGCTCTTCCCTCGTTTGGAGTCTCAGTCAGAGGAGTGCTGAGGCGATGGTGTCGTGCGCGTCCTCTCTTTTTGCCTCCCATGTGGAACGTTATAGTCATCGTATCTTTGGCAAGATGACACTGATAAGTGAACGACAGGCGTGGCGTGTGTCCCTTGTGCGCGCCCAGAATTTTGTCGCCGAGCGTATGGCGTTGGTCGGTGATGCATGTCGCGCCCTTCATCCTTTAGCGGGACAGGGCATTAATTTAGGGTGGCGTGACGTGGAGGTGTTTGCGCAATTGGTGCAAGACTACCAAGCATGTGGTTTAGATTGTGGGAGTTCCACCTTATTGCGGACCTATGGGCAGAGGCGGGTGCGTGACTCCCAAGCCTTGATGATGGTAACCCATAGCCTTCAGCGTCTTTTCACGAGAGGACATCCCGCTCTTATTGCCATGAGGCGTCGTGGTTTGCGCATGGTGGAGTCGAGCCCGCGTGCGCGTCAATTTTTTATGCGCCATGCCATGGGTCTGGGGCTAGGGCTAGGGCGGGGTCTGTCGGTGGATGGCGCATGGTGAGGGAGCAGGTGACGTGGGATAGGGTGTGGGGCGTGTCATGGTGGGTGGGGACGATGGCGCTTGCCTGCGTGTTTTTTTCCTTTTCGCCAGACGATAGGTCGTTGAATGTGGCGGGGGATATGCCTGTTCAGCATGTGTTTGGTATTGTTGGTGCTTATGGCGCTGATATATTACGGCAGAGTTTTGGGTATGCTGTTGTGACGGCCATGCTTGTCTTTGCTCTATGGGGGGTAAAATATGCGGTGCATAGGCCGCCATGTTTTCTCAAGAGGCGTCTGTTTGCCCTTCTCTGTGCCTGTATTTTTGTGGCGAGCAGTTTGCATGCCATTGCGATGCTTCATACGGGCGTTCCCTCTTGGGCATTATGGGGAGGTATGATTGGCAAAGCCCTCTATCATGTGGCGGGTGCTACCTTTTCTTTTATCGGCATGACTGTACCGATTTTATTGGCGTTGAGTCTGGCGAGTCTTGCTGGTGTTGCCTCTATGCTCTATGCATGTGGTTTGACGTCAGAAGAGTGGCGGTGGCTGGCCATGCAGACGAGGCGCATGATGGGGGTCGCCATGCGCTTTCTTCTGACATGTATTGCGTTGCTAGGACAAGCTGCTCTCCAATTGTGGCATGGTATCAAGGGAGATTTGGATAAGCGCACGTCCTTTATGGCGTGGGGTCCCCGTCGCCGAGACTGGCATGACGTGGCGGTAGAGCGCCCCGACAAAAGCTATGACAAAAACGATATTGAAGGGACGAGGGAGACGCCGCTTGCGATTTCTAGTCCGCGCGCGTCCCTTCACCATGTGGCAGAATCCGCCCAAGCTCTTCCTTCAATCGATGTTTTGCACAAAGAGCGTGAGGCGCATGACCATGCTGGCGTTCGCTCGTCTCTTGAGGAGCAAGCTGCGCTTCTTGTATCGTCTCTACAAGATTTCGGTATCAAGGGGCGTGTTTTGCGTATTGAGCCCGGTCCTGTGGTGACGCTCTATGCCTTTGAGCCAGCAGCGGGTGTGAAGACATCGTCCATTATTGCTCTCAGCCATGACCTTGCCCGCGCCCTCAGCGCCTTATCGGTGCGTGTCGCCTTGATGCCGGGGCATAATGTCATAGGGATCGAAGTGCCTCGTTCGCGCCGTCGTCATGTGTTTTTACATAGCCTCCTATCATCCATCGGTGATAAGGCACAGCATGCCAGTCTTCCCCTTGCCCTTGGCACGACCATTGGTGGCGATGCTGTGATGGCTGACTTGAGCGCCATGCCACACCTTCTTGTGGCGGGGACGACAGGCTCTGGCAAATCGGTCGCGCTCAATGGGATGATCTTGACGTTGCTTTTCCATCTGCCAGCGTCTCTCTGTCGTTTTTTGATGATCGACCCGAAGCGTCTCGAATTGTCGGCCTATGATGGTATACCCCATCTTTTGACGCCCGTCATCACAGAGCCAGAACAAGCGCTCTCGGCCTTCAAGTGGCTGGTGAAAGAAATGGAAAGGCGTTATGGCGTCATGTCGGCCTTTGGCGTCCGTCACATTGATGGCTACAATAAAAAATGCTTACGTCTTGCCCAACAGAATCGCCATGATGTTTTATCTCCTTCCGCCGTTCTTCATGCTGGTGAAAGCCAAGCGCCCCATCTCATGCCGTTTATTGTGGCGATCGTGGATGAAGTGGCTGACCTCATGCTCGTTTCAGGACGCCATATCGAAGGCTCTATCCAGCGTCTGGCACAGATGGCGCGAGCCGCTGGCATACATATCATCCTGGCGACCCAACGCCCCTCTGTGGATGTCCTCACAGGCACGATCAAGGCGAATTTCCCGACACGTATCAGTTTCCAAGTGACGACAAAAATCGACTCCCGCACCATATTGGGTGAACAAGGGGCAGAGCAATTGTTAGGACAAGGCGACATGCTGTTGATGCAGCCGGGCAAGCCGTTGCAACGCCTTCACGCCCCTTTTGTCAGCGACGACGAGGTGGAGCATGTCGTCCAATTTCTCAAAGCGCGCCACCATGCTGTCCATGACGCATGTCATCCCGCCATGGATGGCGAGACGCCAGCGCATGCCTCCCATAGCGCCCATGCTTCTTCCCCCCATGCCTCCCATAACCATGTCCCCCATAGCCATGGTCCTGTGCGCGGGACAGCGCCTTTCGTTCTTGATGAAGAGGAAAGTGAGGACGATAAACTCTATGGTCATGCCGTGACGTTGGTGCGTGAACATGGGCGCGCCTCTATCAGTTTTATCCAGCGTCACTTACAAATTGGCTATAATAGGGCGGCGCGTCTCATGGAGCGGATGGAACAAGAGAGCATTGTCTCTCCAGCTGACCATGCGGGTAGACGCACCATCATACGTTCGCCCTGAGAGCACACGGACATCCCATGACCATGACGTCAAGACGATATTTAAGAGCATGGAGAGGGGCGATGGTGTCAGCGTCAGTGTTGTGTGCTGTCTGTTTTTTGATGGAGAGCGATGTCATGGCGGCTGATGCGCATCGTGAGTCTGAGCGTGCTGTTGTGCCGATGGAGAGTGGCGCTCATGTTTTGGTTTTGTCGCGGATACGTCATTATTTGAATAGCCTTCACCAATTCACAGCGCGTTTTTCCCAATTCACTGAGGATGGCGGATTTGCCAGAGGACGTATCTCTGTGTGGCGTCCGGGCAGGATGCGGGTTGACTATGACCCTCCCGTTTCTCTCGAGATTATTGCCGATGGGCGTCATGTCTTTTTTCATGACCGTGCACGCGACACGGTTAACAGCACATCCCTTGGCAATTTCCCTGCTGGTTTTCTCTTAGAGCGTTATATCGACTTTGGCGGACGTTTTGACGTTACCGCTGTCGAGGTGAGTCAGAATGACATTCTGGTCAATGTCCTCGACAAGGATCACAGAGATATTGGCGACATTGAGCTCTTGTTTCACGACCGCCCGCTACGTTTAGCGCAATGGGTTATCCGCGACATGCGTGGCGCATCGACACAGGTGCGTTTGAGCGACATACGCAAGGTGAATTCTTTTGACCGTGACACATTTCAATTTCGGCGTCCCGCGCAGAGTCCTTTTTCGCCTTCTAGGTCAAGGCGATGACGTTATCGTCTTCCATGCTTCCCCTTCGAGGAGCAGACACGTCCTTCATGGTGCGCGCTATTTATGGTGTGGGGCAGAACTACCATGCCCATGCCCAAGAGATGGGTATTGATAGTCATAAGGAGACACCTGTCTTTTTTATGAAAGACATTCATACGATGGTCACAACGGGCACATCCATTCCTTATCCCCCTTCGACCCGTCTGTTGCATTATGAGGTGGAGTGGGTCATTGCCGTTGGACGCCATACGGGCTATAGGGGGGATTCTCTTCACCATCAAGGGCGTGTCGTGGCGCCGCTTCCGATGCGCATGTCGAAGGAGGAAGCCACAGCGTCTATCGTTGGCTTTGGCATTGGCATCGACCTCACCCGCCGTGACATGCAGGAGGAGGCGCGCAAGAAAGGCATGCCATGGTTTTTAGCGAAGAATTTTCCGGGGGCGTGTCCATGCTCTCCGTTGATAGCAAGAGCGTTGGTAGAGGATGAAGACGCATGCCATATCATTCTCGAATGCGATGGCGCATGCGTTCAGCATGGGTATCTCTATAAGCGCTTGTGGAATTCTGTCGATATTCTGTGCGAGCTCTCGAAGCATATCGCCATTCCCGATGGGACGTTGATTTATACAGGCACGCCAGAGGGCGTCGGTGTCGTTGACTCTGGCCGTTCTGTGCGTCTCCATGCGTTCTGCCCGCAATATGATGCTATGGATCTTGTTCTCACGGTGGGACGAGAGGCGTGATGTCGCAGCGTTCTTTACGCGTTGTGACGTGGAATATCAATTCGGTGCGTTCGCGTGTTGATATGATGATGGGATGGCTTCGTCAGATGGACGCCGACATTGTGTGCTTGCAAGAGACAAAGGCGCGTCCGTGCGTTTTTCCCACACAGCTATGCGCCGCGCATGGCTATGCCTATCACCATATCGATGGAATCAAGCGCTATAATGGCGTTGCCATGGTATCTCGCCTTCCCCTTGTGGATAAGGCGAAACACATATGGTGTGGGCGTGATGATGCGCGCCATATTTCAGCATCTGTGCGTTGGCATGGGCGAGACCTTCTTATCCATAATCTCTATGTGCCGGCAGGGGGGGATGTGGCGGATGTGGCATGCAATCCGAAATTTGCCCATAAGTTAGCGTTCATTGAGGAAGCGGGAGCGTTTCTTGCGAAGACGTGCCAGACATATCCCCATGCTGTCGTTGTGGGTGACTTGAATATCGCGCCTCTCCCGTGTGACGTATGGTCGCACGAGCAATTGCTCCGTGTGGTGTCGCACACGCCTATAGAGACACGCAGCTTATGCCACATGCAAGAGAGAGGACGCTGGGTTGATGCGGTGCGCCATGTGTTTCCGCCGCCACAAAAACTTTATACATGGTGGAGCTATCGGGCGCGCCATGTGATGGCGAGCGACAGAGGGAGGCGTCTCGACCATATATGGGTATCACGCGCTCTCTGTCCCCATATCCGCACGGCGCGCATTTTTCGCCATGCGCGCACGGATGTTCGTCCCTCTGACCATGTGCCGGTGCTGTTAGAGCTTGCTCCTTCCTAACGGGGTGTTGTCATGCGTTGCCTTATCTGTTCATAGAGGCTATCGAAGCGTTTGTTGATGATACTTTGGCGTATTTTTGCCATAAGGCTTTGATAAAAGAAGAGGTTATGGAGGGTGAGGAGTGTGGCAGCGAGGATTTCTTTCTTTTTAAAGAGGTGATGTAGATAGCTCTTCGAGTAATGTGTGCAGAGGGGGCATGGGCATGTTGGGTCGAGAGGGGATGTGTCATATCGGTGGCATGCATTCATCATGTTGATTTCGCCATCCCATGTGAATGCTTTGGCTGTGCGTCCACAGCGTGTTGGCAGGACGCAATCGACCATGTCGATACCGCGTTTGACGGCATCGAGGATATCGAGGGGTCGTCCCACGCCCATGAGATAGCGAGGTTTCTCTTGGGGCATGAAGGCTATTGTCGCATCGAGGGTGCGATTGCGTTGTGTGGCATGTTCGCCCACTGAGAGTCCTCCTATGGCATAGCCATGGAAAGGAGAGGTCGCGAGGGTTTCGGCACAGCGGCGACGTAAGTTCTCATCGAGGCCGCCTTGGATGATGGCAAAAAGACCGTAGCCATGTCGTTGCTGATAATGTTCTAGGCTAGATGACGCCCAGCGGCATGTCCTGTGGACGCTTTGCTCTAAGAGAGCGGTATCACTATCCCATGGCACGCACATATCGAGGACCATGGAGATGGTGCTATTGAACAGATATTGCGCCTCGATGACGGATTGTGGTGTGAGGCGTCTCTTATGTCCGTCAATGGGCGAGCGGAAGGATGCTCCATGGTCATCCACGTCACACAAGCGAGCGAGAGACCATATTTGGAAGCCTCCCGAGTCCGTCAAGATGGGTTTATGCCATTGCATGAAGTTGTGTAGCCCGAGGTGGCGTTCTATAACGTCGCAACCGGGACGTTCTATAAGGTGATATGTATTGGCGAGGATGATGTGTGTGCCTGTGCTTGTGACGGATGTGCTCTCCACGCCTTTGATGGATGCATAGGTGCCGACGGGCATAAAGCATGGTGTGTCGATGGTGCCGTGGGCGGTTGTGATGTGTCCGCACCGCGCATGGCGGTCTTGGGCGAGGATGTGGAAGTCTACCATGGAGAAGGGCGTCTTGGCATGTGTGGGAGCAAGCATGCGTCGCCATAGGAATAAAATCGGTATCCGGTGCGGATGGCATGACGATAGAGCCTGTGCATCGTTGTGTAGCCACTAAAGGCGCAGACGAGCATAAAGAGGGTTGTGCGTGGTTGATGGAAGTTCGTCAAGAGATAGTCGGCACAGCGGAATCGGTATCGAGGCGTGATGAAGAGTTTTGTGATGCCTTGCCATGGGGTGATATATCCCTGTCGTGAGGCGCATGTTTCGAGCATGCGTAAGCTCGTTGTGCCGACGGCGATGATGCGTCCTCCTTGTTGCTTTGTGCGATTGATGAGTCGCGCTGTGGTGTTTGGCATGAGGCCATACTCGCCATGCATGGGATGCTGTTCGATATGGTCGTGGCGTATGGGCTGGAATGTGCCAGCGCCTACATAGAGCGTCAGGGGGGCAATAGAGATGGCATGGCGTTTGAGGGCATAGAGGATACGGGGCGTGAAATGGAGTCCAGCTGTAGGGCTAGCGATAGCGCTATGTGTCTGGTCTTGTGGTGCTCGATGTGCCTGTGTGGAGAAAATTGTCTGATAGTCTTGTTCGTCGCGTCTGTCGCTGGTTCGTTTTTTTTCGATATAAGGGGGAAGGGGCATGACACCAAAACGTTCGAGGGCATGGCGCAATTGTTCCCATGAACATGGGAAAGACACAATGGATGTGCCATCTTCGTGATGTTGTTCCACTGTGGCTGTCGGTATATCTTTGATGATAATGGATGTTTTTGGCGGGATTTTTTTTCGAGGTTTCACCATAGCGCGCCATGCGTGGCCTATACCATCTGGGGTGTGCTGTTCTTGTGGCAGAGGATGGCAGAGGAGGATGTCGCATGGCCGATTGTTATGGCGCGTGCGCCCTTTGAGGCGCGCTTTTATGACTTTGACGTTGTTGATGACGAGGGTATCGCCAGCTTTTAGGATAGCGGGGAGTTGGTCGATTCGTGCGTGCTGATGAGGCGTTTTATGGTGGAGGCGGGAGTCGTTGAGGATAAGGAGACGCGCTTTATCTCTTATGGGGTGTGGTCGCAAGGCGATGCGCACCCCATGGCAAGGATAGGTGAAAAGGGCTGTTTTCATGGTGTTTGTCTATAGAAATGTTTTCGATATGTCGATATGTATGGTATAGAGTATGTGTTCTTACGGGGCGTGTGGGGAGAATGATGGGATGATAGGCAGTGTGATAGGGAGGTGAGGGCGAGAGATGTCTTTTGAGCGTGATGAGTCGCGTGGTCGTCGGTCTGGACGTAAGAAGATAGGCTTATGGCGTGCGTTCATCGATTTCTGCTGGGCCTTATATGATTCGTGCGTGAGTCTTGTGCGCGTGACGGTTCAGAGGGTTATCCTGCCCCTTGCGCGTGGCAAATGGCGTGTTTTGCTGTGGTTATCGCGTCAATTATTCTATGCCAGCAAGCATGGTCTTATCATGGTGTGGGCGGTTGTTTGGCGTTATCCTATCAGTTTGCTCGTTGTGCCGGGGGTTGTGCTGTTGAGTGTGTATTCTATCCCTAAGATGATTGATTGGTCGTCACTTTATGGTGAGCGTATACAGCGCTATGTGGAACAGAGCGTTGAGCGTTCTTTTTCTTTTCAGGACATAGCGTTTGCGATTTTACCGACGCCGCGTCTTGTTTTGTATGATGTTGTGTTGAGGAATATCAAGGGTGGCGGGTTTGACGATAGTCTGTATGCGCGGCGTCTCAGCATGACGTTCAAATGGTGGAGTTTGTTGCGTGGGTCGTTTGATGTGCAAAACATTGATATGCATCAGGGGGTTCTCTATCTAGAGACATTGCAGAAGGGCGTTCATAATTGGGACTTTGCCGAATTGGAGCATCAGGGGCGCGAGGCGTCGCGTCGTCAGACGAAGAAGGGGGATGGCCGTCCTGCTGTGGCGGAGGCGTCTGTGGCTGAGGAGGAGAGCGTTCCCTTCCATGCCCTTGGGGTGTCTGAGTCGGTGATTGTGTGGCGGCGTGCCCACAGGCCGTGTTACGAGGGGATGGAAGACGTTTTTCGGGATACGGTCGTTTCTCTCCATCCGTCTTTTGTCGTGAAGAAGGGTTTATGCGCCCATGTCGTGTCAGTGGTGCGTGACGTGGATATTTATATCGATAGGCACGGAGACGATAAGCGCGGTGTGGCTGTCGCGGGTGATGACGTAGACTTTTCCTTCCTCTATCGCCATGAGCTCCATGTGGAGGGTCGTGTCGAGAGCATCATATGGCAAGGCTGGTCGTTAAGTGATGGGTATGTGGATTTTTCTATGGGGGATGGGGAATTGGTCTTGGATGACATGTCTGGTGGTATCAACGACGGGTTTATTGATGCGCGTGGCTTTATCGAGCATACCCATGGGGATGGTGGGAATTCGTCTTTATCCTATGGCTTGGACTTAGCGTGCGAGGGGGTTGCCTTTCCAGATGGTGAATGGCTTACGGATTGGAATCATAACGTTGTGCGCGGCCATTCATCCATTGACATTGAGGTGGAAGGCGATGTGCCGAGCATGTCAATGGATGACATCAAGGCGTCGCTACAGGGGGAGGCGCGTTTTCTTCTCAAGGAAGCGTATGTGCGTGGTCCTTATGCGCGTGGCATTATGCAGTTGCTAGAAGCCCGTCACGGGACGGGATTTTTAGGTGTGTTGGCGGAGGCTGTGCTTGGTAGTTCATTAGCGCCTATTTCGTCGGGGCGTTTTGATGTCGCCATACGTGATGGCGTCATTAAGAGCGATAATATCCAGCTCAATGTGGGTCACTTCGCGCCTGCGTCTCAAGAAGAGCTGGAGGAGTCGAGACGTTCGACTCAGTTGCGTGGTTGGCTCGAGGCGAGTATTCCTCGCAATTTCATTGAGTCGCGCCTCAATATCTATACGCCAGACGGAGGCTTATTCGCTGATGTCGGGTTGGACATCATGGGGAGTCTTGATGCGCCGACTGTGTCCCTTCATGGCATTGGTGGTTTCTAGGGCGTGAGGGGTGTGTGGCGTGACGTAGGGCGGGGTGGGGGTATGGGCGCTATTTATGGCGCTTTTTTGAGTTTTTCTTGTAAGAGGGCATTGACTTTTTGTGGGTGCGCCTTTCCTTTCGTTTCGCGCATGATTTCGCCGACGAAGAAGCCGAGCAGTCGCGTTTTTCCTTGTTGGTATGCTGTTACTTTATCGGGGTGTGCTTGGAGGAGGGCGTGAATTTTTGCGTTGAGGACGTTATCGTCGCTTATTTGTGCGAGATTTTCTTGTTGGATGATGTCCCGTGCGGTTTTTCCGCTTGTAGCCATGGTGATAAGGACATCTTTTGCTGTGCGCTCTGAGAGAGTTCCGTCCTCGACAGCGTCAATGAGGGCGCTGAGGCGTTGGGGGCTAATGGGTGAGTCTTGTATGGGGGTTTGGCGTTTATTGAGGAGGGCGAAGAGGGGGCCTATGACCCAGCGGGCGGCTTGGACGGGGTTCGTTGTGCGCGCCGTTTCTTCGAAGAATTGCGCGATGTCGCGCTCGGCAACGAGGAGGGCGACATCGTCTTTTTTGAGGCCATAGTCTTTGAGGAAACGTTGATATTTTTCTCTTGGGCGTTCGGGCAATTGCTCTTTGAGTTTTTGTATGCGCGCTGGGTCAAGGACGAGGGGCGGCAGGTCTGGGTCGGGGAAATAGCGGTAATCATGGGCTTCTTCCTTCGAGCGCATGGCATAGGTGCGTTGGGTGTTGGTATTGAAGAGGCGTGTTTGTTGGGTGATGGTCTGTCCTTTTTCTCTGAGGCTGATGTGGCGTTGCGCTTCATAGTCGATGGCTTGTTGGATGAATCGCATGGAGTTGAGATTTTTGATTTCACAGCGTGTGCCAAGGGGTTCATGGGGTTGGCGCACTGAGACATTGACGTCGGCGCGTAGGTTGCCTGCTTCCATGTTGCCGTCGCATGTGCCGAGATAGCGTAAGAGTTGGCGTATGGCGTGCATGAGGGAGACAGCTTCGCCGCTAGAGCGCAAGCTGGGTTCGAAGACGATCTCCATGAGTCCGACACCGCTACGGTTGAGGTCAATGGCGGTGGCGTGGGGGAAGAGGTCGTGGAGACTTTTACCGGCGTCTTGTTCGATATGGAGGCGGGTGAGGGGAATATCTTTAGGCTGTCCCTTATCGTCATCGATGGTGATATGTCCGCCTAAGGCGATGGGCTTGTGATATTGGGAGATTTGGTAGCCTTGAGGCAAGTCGGGATAAAAATAATGTTTGCGGTCGAAGAGGGAGACATGTTGGATGTCGGCATCGAAGGCGAGGGCGGTGGTGATAGCTTGGTCGATGCACTTTTGGTTGGGTATGGGGAGCATGCCGGGCATGGCGGCATCGATGAGGCTCACAGAGCTATTGGCGTCGGCAAAGGGCTGGGTGCTGGTGCGCGAGAAGAGTTTTGATGTGCTGGCAATTTGGGCATGGACTTCTAACCCGATAACGATGTCCCATGACGTTGATGGGGCGGATGATGGGGTGCGAGGCATAGGGCGTGTCCTACGATGGTCTTGACGAGGGGCTCAGCACCCCATACTATAGGCTTTCATCCCCCATGTCTATCTTATGGCGTAGGTTTCCTCATGCCATCCATTCGAGCCTTGTTTCTCACGAGAGTTTGTCCTCTTAAGGAAAGGGTATTCATGGCCATGTCGGAGTGAGAGGATTTGAACCTCCGACCCCTACGTCCCGAACGTAGTGCTCTACCAAGCTGAGCTACACTCCGTCTTTCCCTTATAGCCTAAAAAGGGCGGGTTGCCATCGCCTACGTTCGTGCCTGTCATGCATAATATATGTCATCATGCTTGACGCGCCGTCATGGCATACAAGGCAATGCCAGCGCTGACAGAGACATTGAGGGATGTCTCTGGCAAACAAGCGTCTCTCTCTCCATCTTTCCCCGCACCCGCATATGTCTCTCCACGGGCATACGGAATAGAGACGAGGTTATCACAATGGGCGCGGGTGAGGTGACGCAACCCTCTTCCCTCCTGTCCCATGACGAGCACGCGCTGTGACGGCATGGAACAAGCGCACACGGCAGGCAACGTTGTCTTGCCATGGGCATCGAGGCCAAAAATATGAAAGCCTTGTGTCTTAAGGAAGAGGAGAGCGTGATGGACGTTGCTGATAGGGAGAAGCGGGACATGCTCTATGCCGCCGCATGCGGTTTTGGCGATGACACCATTGAGAGGCGGGCTATGGCGCGCCGTTGTCAGCACGCCATCGACTCCAAACACCCATGCCGAGCGGATGATAGCGCCGATATTATGCGGGTCTTGTATGTGATCCAGTATGACGAGCATGGTTTTATCGCGACAATACGTCTTCCATGGAGGACAAGCGAGGGGCGAGACATGCGCTGCCACGCCTTGGTGGACGGCATGGGGTGGCAAGACCGACTCCAATTGTCGTTGGGGGACGATATGGAGATGCCCCTCTTGTTGTCCTTGTCTGTGGGCTTGGGCGATGGCGTAGAGAGGATGATGTGCGCCATCTTTGCGTTCTTGTATCCATATCCTATGGACGTGTCTGTGGCGATTGAGAAGCGCCTCCCGCACAGCATGGATGCCATAGAGCCATGGATGTTTGTCGATATTTTTTTTCATGGATTCTTGAAGATGCCCGTGGTTTTCATATTACGATCACAGGAAAGCAGATGGATGTGGGAGAGAGTTTACGCCGCTATACCCAAGAGCATATGGAACATATGGCGTCTAAGTATTTTGACCATCCCATTGAGGGCACAGTGCATTTCTATCACGAGCGCAATCGCTTTGGCTGTGAGATGTCCATCCATGTGGGACAGCATATCCATTGTGAGAGTCATGCCGAATCGCATGACCCTTATCGTTCAGCGCGTCAATCTTTAGACCGTATCGAGAAGCAGTTACGCCGTTCTAAAAGAAAATTGCGCGACCACCATCAGAAAGAGCGTGTTGCCTTTCGCTGGCGGGAGGCGTTCTCTCCCCTGTTCAGCTGGCGCAAGAAAAAAAGGCTCTAGGCATGGCATTGGCGTCCCTTATTCCAGCAGAACAGGTTTTCTCTCAGGTGAGGGTGGCGAGTAAAAAGCAGCTCTTCGATGAAGTCGCTTTGAGGATGGCGTCTTATATGGGATGTGCGGAGCAGACCATTCTCGATGTTCTTCTTGAAAGGGAGAGGCTTGGTTCTACCAGTGTCGGCAATGGCATGGCCATTCCCCATGGGAAAATTGACGGGATAGAACGTATCTATGGGTTATTAATGACGCTAGAGCATGCCATTGATTTCGATGCCCATGACGGACAGCATGTGGATATTGTCTGTGCGCTCATTGCTCCCGCCGACGAGGGAGGCGACCATCTCAGGGCGCTCTCTGTCGTCTCGAGGTTTTTGCGTGATAAAAACACGAGCATGCACCTACGCAACGCTAAGAGCCACCATGATATTATCGCTCTTCTTGGGTCCTCTTAAAGGAAAGAATTGGTTATATCGGTAGGTGCGTAAAAATTCCACAGCGCGTTCTGTGTTGCACTCTGTGCAGATGTAATTCGAGTCGGCGTCATAGATTTCACAACGATGGTCTTTGTCTTCTGAAAGAATAAGAATCCACGCAAACGGGGATGGCGGGAGTTTTCCTTGATAAAAGGGTGGTGCTGTCATGCTGTTCTCCTGTCGAGGTGTTCATGCTCTTGTCTCCCCATATGGCGACGCCCATATCCGCTGGGCGCTTGTGGCGTGTGGTTGGTGCGAGTCGAGAGATGTCGCAACCCCATTGCACGTTTTACTACGTGTGCAGCACAGCACTTTTGTGTGATAATTCTTTTTGCAGAACATGGTGTGCGCCCCCCCCATGCCCCCCCTTATGCCCCACACGGCACGCGCCTGTGACGTTAGGCGTCTACTTTTTGTGCCGTTTTATCGCCTTTGGTGGCGATGAGGGTTGGCGCTTCGCCATGCCTGACGGCAATATGCTGGGCGCGTTTCTCGAGGGATGGACGCACCACGTCGATGGACAAAAGCCCCTCACGCATGGATGCATCACGCACCTCCATGCCTTCCGCCAGAGCAAAGACACGCTTAAAGGCGCGGTTGGCAATGCCCTTATGGATGAAGGCACAGGACGTGTTCTCCTCTGTGTCCGTGGCGTCATCGGATGACACCATGTCGTGATGGTTGCCTTCCACGTGCAATTGGTTGTCGTGGACCCACACCTTGACATTCTCGGGAGAGAAGCCAGCGACAGCGAGGGTAATGCGGAACGCATCATCCTTGTCATCGGTCTTGACTCGCTCGATGTTGAAGGGAGGATAACCAACACCCGAGCCCCCCATGGGATAGCGGTGGGTGAAATCCTCTAGCATGGACTCCAGATGGTCGAAGCCCAGCATGAGCGGATGATTGAAGAAACTATTCATAACAAACCTCCTCGTTAGCGTTTGTTGATGCTGTCCGTTGTATCTCTCACGAATCACAAGCAGACAGCCGATGATGATAGATGATCCACGGGCACGGGATATGTCACCTCTGTACGAGCATGCATGCGTCCCGAGGACTACTCAATAGGTAGGAAGGACATGTCTTCCTGTCAAGGGCGTCACGATAAAAATCTGGTGACATCCATGAGGTATGCATGGGGGGTATGCCTGGGGGTATGTGTGGGGGTATGCGCAGTCTAGTAGGGTGTCTCTTCCTTCTCTTCTTCGATGTTACGGGCTAATGAGCGGACATCTTCATCAATATCGAGGACGATCGACTCGATAATGTCGAGACGTTCTGTCACGCTCTCTTGAATATCGATATTTTGAATGAGAACGGTGATGTGGAGCGTGAGCAACATGACCAGCAAACCCAAGATAAGGACAATGGGAGGATTCATATCTTGCATAGTAACAACGGGCATTTATGGTTGACGGGATGCAATGCGTGAGAGGATGAACCACCTCACAGCGGCGATGACGGCGAAGACAGGCGCGCCGATGTATGCGCTGAGTAACAACACATCGAGGCAGTCCAGCCATGCCACTATACCAAAAAAGTAGGGGATGTCATCTAAATCCATGGGGCCATCGCCTTGCCATGCTTTTGCGTCTCCCGGCAGGAGGGGGTTTGTCCATTGGGAGAAAAGAAACGCCGCGGCGACGCTCACGCCAGCGATGAGCCCCATACTGAAGGGCGAGAGCGCGTAGAGACTGTCGGGTATGAAGGATGGTTGTGGCACATCGGTGGCGGCGTAGCCGATAGCGACAAAGAACAACACGGTGGCGACAGCATCGCTCATATAGTCATAGACATGGCCATAGTGGCTTGTCATGTTCCATTGGCGCGCCAACGTGCCGTCCACCCTATCGAGGAAGCACCCTAGGGTCCAAACGATGCCAGCGATAATATCGAACAGGCGTGTGCCATAGGCAAAGAGGGCGCATGCTATGACGCCGGTGATGAGTCGCCATGTCGTGATGGTATTGGGTGTCACCTTACCACGAAGGGGTTTCTCGAGGTAGCGTTGGGTGAAGAGGCGTGTGAGCTTTGTCGTCACGGGATATGAACGTGAGGGGATAAGATGACGTTACTATAGATATTTTTGTCGTCTATGTTAAGGAATTTTGGGCGTGTGTGTTTCGTCGTAGGCGATGGCTTTCCAGCATATGCCACCAGAGGAGAGATGGAATACCTTGCAGGAGATGTCGTCCCCTTGTCATGAGGGAGGCGAGCAGAGCCGTTTCTCCACCGATACCGAGGGCGCTTCCGACCAAAATGAAAGCGCCTTCTTGCACGCCAATGGCGGCGGGAACGATGAAGGCGGCGCTCTTGATGGCTTGCACGAGGGCTTCTAAGATCAAACTTTGGGTGAACGTGATGGGGGCGTCTATCAGCCAGAAGATAAGCCATAATTCAGTCCCACTGACAACCCATGCGATGAGATGGGTTGTGAAACTCTTAAAGAGGGGCGAGGGGCGTTCATAGAGGGCTTTGAGTGAGGCATGGAGACCCATGAGAGATGGCGCTGACGACCCTTGCGATGTTTGTGACGCGCGTCCTGAGGACTCTTTGAGGGCTAATAAAGGCTTGCTGATGGCGAGGATGGCGTTATCGATAAGGTGCAGGAGTCCATAACGTTGGGCGATGACAAAGGCGCAGAGGACAAAAAACGCCAGCACCCAGCCGATGAGAAAGGCGGTGATGATATGGGCCATGGCGTGTTCGCTATAAAAGAACGCCAGAGAGATAATGGCGAGTCCTATGAAGAGGAACAAGCTGACAATTTCGAGGGTAATATCGCCAACCGTCGCGGTAATCACAGGGGTCGCCTTGCCGCCACGCAAGATCAAGAGGCGCATGCCGATCATATCACCGCCAATTTGGGCAAGGGGCAAGAGCAATTTTGCTGACTCGCGCACCGTGCGCGCCTCAAAAAAGGCGAGGAAGGGAAGGGAGGGATGGAGATACCACCATGCCAGAGCCGACAGGGCGACCGTCACCATATGATAGAGGACGATCGTCATATAGCCATGGACGCCCACATGTCCCCATTGTGCCATGATGGCGTGCATGTCATAATCATCGATGAGCCATATGAGCAAACCGAGACCAGCGATGGTTGTGGCAAGATAAAAGAGGACGGTGAGCAGCTTCTTGAGCATCGTGAAAGGATTGTTGAGAGAGCCTATCATCTTGTCATCATCTTATCATCATCTTATCATGGGAGGCATGAATACATAGGATAGTGGCAACGTGCGACAGATTGTCCATGCCTATTTTCGCATGGCGGGGGATAAAGATTCTGTGAGGGGATATGTCTATTTTTCACCAGTTCGCCATTCTTTCATCCCATAAGGGGTATGAGGGTTATGAAGCTGCTCTCGATGGGGTGAAGGCTATCAACAAGGATGTGGACGGACTCTTCTTAGATGCCCTCAGCGCTTCTATGATGCAGACCATCAAGGATAAGGTGCGTTCTCTTCAGGCGCGCTACGCCCGTGTGATTGTTTTTGGGGCTGGCGCTTCCTTGTCGTGCGGACATATATACAGCGCATGGGCGTTGCCTCTCTATGGTGGTATGGTGGGCGCATGGGGGGGGCAGTCTCTTGTCCTCTGTGACAGCATTGACCGCGTTTCGTTGCGTTGCCTGATGGAGGATGGGCAATATGGGGTGGCGTCCACCTGTTATGTCTTTATTTCTCGTAGTGGCGAGACGCTCGAGACGATTTGGCAGTGGCGTTATGTTTCGACATGGTTGCGTTCTCAGGGTGTCTTATTATCACAGCATGGCATGGTGGTGCTCGGTGAGCGGGACAGCGCGCTTGGTGCGATGGCGTTGCGGGAGGGTGTCGACCTTGTGTGCTTCGATGAGCGCGTGTCAGGGCGTTTCTCGCCTTTGCGTGAAGTGGGTGTGCTGATAGGCTTACTTGCTGGCGTCGATATGGATGCTGTATGTCGTGCTGGGCAAGCCCATGCGCAATGGGCTGTGTGGGGAGAAGGGCAAGGGGTGCTTCGAGACCATGTGTTGTGGCATGACGCACAGAGACGTCAAGGGCGACATATCAGCGTGTGCATGGGGTATGGCGACAGGCTCTATGGCTTGTTGCGTTGGTATCGGCAGCTGTGGGCAGAGAGTCTTGGTAAGGCGGGACAAGGCTTGACGCCTTTCGAGGCGATGGGGCCCAGAGACCAGCATAGTCAGTTGCAATTATGGTTGGAGGGCGAGGACGACAAGACCTATACCGTGATAGGACAGCGAGAGCAGAAAGAGGCGGCGCACGCCTTATGCGCCCTCCAGCAAGATTGTCGCCTTGGCACACAAGACGCTTTATTATCACGAGGAAGGCCTGTGCGCGTCATCACCTATGATACACTAGGGGAGGATGTTTTAGGGGCGTTGATTGTTCAGTGCATGGTCGAGACATATACCTTGTGTCGCCTATGGGGTATCAATCCTTTTGACCAGCCAGCCGTTGCTGACGGCAAATTGCGCACGACAATCCGTTTCAACGGGCGTGGCATAACGATAGAGGGACTCTGATGGGAGAAAGCACAGAAGCGCCAAAGACAGCGACGATACGTGTCTTGCCTGAGCATATTGTCAATCAGATATCGGCTGGTGAAGTCATCGAACGTCCGGCATCGGCATTGCGCGAGTTGGTAGAGAATAGTTTAGACGCCCATGCCACCTCCATTGATATTGTCGTGCGTGGTGGTGGCACTGTGCTGATACAAGTGGCTGATAATGGCGTTGGGATGGGGCGTTCAGACATGTCCTTGGCGGTGAAGAGGCATGCGACATCGAAATTGGAGGGTGATACCCTTCAAGCCCGCACACTTGGCTTTCGGGGGGAGGCGCTTCCATCTATGGCCTCTGTGGGTGTCTTGACGATGCACTCGAGAGCGCGAGGGGCGACACAGGGGTATGGGCTCACCATTGACTATGGCACACAAAAGGGTGATGTGTTTGCGTCCGACGTGCGGGAAGGGACAAAGATATGCCTCGAAGAATTGTTTGGTCGCGTGCCCGCTCGCCTCAAGTTCCTTAAGTCGATGGCAACGGAATATGCCTATATCCAAGATGTTTTGACGAGGCTTGTCCTTGCCTACCCCTCTGTGCGTTTTGTGTGGCGTTTTGACGAGAAGAAGCCTCATCTGTATGCGGCCTATGGCGAGGACACGGCGTTCTTGGACGCTGTCTTGGGGCGGGCGATACGCCTTTTAGGCGCTGACCTGATGGATAACGCCATCCCTATAGCGAGGGAGAACGACCCTATGCTCGATGTCGAGGGATATTGCGGGCTTCCCACCTTGCATGAGCGCCATGGCAGGAAAATCTTTCTCTTCGTTAATGGGCGTCCCGTGCAAGACAAGGTTATTTATGGGGCGGTGCGCGCCGCCTACCAAGATTATGTCCCCCATGGCCGTTTTCCCGTGGCTTTGTTGTTCGTGCATTGCGCATGGGAGGATGTGGATATGAATGTTCATCCAGCAAAGGCGGAGGTGCGTTTCCGTGATGTCAGGGCATTACGTTCGATGCTCATGCGCCGTATCCACGAGACCTTAGCCACAGCAAAGCACAAGACATCGAGCCATTTGGCGCGCGCCTTTGTCGGGCGTGCTGGTCAGGGAGGCGACGCGCGCCATGGGCATGTCCAGAGGCAGCTCGCCCAAGAGCATAAAGAGTCCGTCCTCGACACGAACGACCCAGGACGCGCCTTCGGCCCTCTCAGCGCCTTCCATGATGACACGCGCCCGCCTCCCCACCATGTGCCTCCTCACCATGCGCCTCCCCACCATGCACATGACGGGCATGGACGTCACCACGGGACAGCGCCCCTATCGTCACAAACAAGCGAGGCGTCATTGACGGGCTCTCTTGTAGAGGATGTGGGGGCTTTAGGGGTTGCCCAATGCCAGCTCCATGGGTGCTACATTATTTCTCAAACGGTCGATGGGCTTGCCATTATCGACCAGCATGCGGCCCATGAGCGTCTCGTCTATGAGCGTCTCAAGGCGCAGGCATCAGAGAAGACGATCAAGCGTCAGCGTTTGCTTGTTCCTGATATTATCGAGATGGAGGAGTCTATGGTTGATGTTCTCTTAGAGCATGCGTCTCTTTTGGCGTCATCGGGTCTTGTCCTCGAGCGTTTTGGCAAGGGGGTTTTGGTGCGTGAAGTGCCGTCCATGTTAGGGCATGCTGATTACAAAGGCCTTGTGAGCGCGTTAGCGGAGTCTTTCATGGGTGGCGGGGGTGAGGGGCAATCCCACGAGGCGCTCCTCGAGACGCCCATGGAGAGGACCATGGAGCGGATATGGGCAAAAATGGCATGCTATGGGTCTATACGCGCTGGTCGTGTGCTCTCTTTGGAGGAGATGAATCATTTATTGCGTTCTATGGAGCGGACTCCTTTTTCTGGTCAGTGCAATCACGGGCGTCCTACCCATGTGACGTTGCGTAAAGCCGATATCGAGTCCCTTTTTGAGAGGCGTTAGGGAGCGTGTCTTGGTGTGTTAGTGGAACATAAAATCTTTCATAAAAAAAGTTGACGATGGGTGCAAAAAATCGCATATAGTCAAGTGGTCTGTTCCACCGCTCCGTCTTTCTTCGGTCTTTTGCCGTTGTGGAGACGGGAGGGAGCAGGCTAAAGAGGGCCCTCTCGACATTGGCGGGGTTGTGATGGTGGGTATTGAGAGGGGGTTCTTGTATGATAGTGGTAGGGACATGTGATGGGGTGTATGTCCTGTCTCTTTGGCCCTACTCAACCCATGAATACGGGAGATAATCGATGAATCGTATTGTCAAGTTATCTCTGGTTGCTTTGGTGTTATCGGTCGTTCCTGGGCTTTCCCATGCGAATGACTGGTTGCTGAAGAATCAGGACGATCCCAAGCAATGGGTCATGCCAACAGGTAACTATGCAGCACACCGTTATTCTCGTTTGACTCAGATCAATCGTGGTAATGTCGGTCGCATCAAGATGGCGTGGAATTTTTCCACGGGCGTTCTTCGTGGTCACGAGGGTGGCCCCTTGGTGGTCGGCAACGTGTTGTATATCCACACCCCCATTCCAAACAAAGTGTTTGCGCTTGATTTGGATGATGATGCGCGGATTATATGGGAATATAATCCCGTGAAGGGCGGTAAGTATCCTAGTGGCGAGACCATGGATCGTGTGATCAGCGTTATGTGTTGCGATAATGTGAATCGTGGCGTGGCGTATGCGGAAGGTGAAGGTGCTGGTGACGGCACGATTTTCTTGCATGCTGCGGACACGACTCTTATTGCGTTAGACGCAGAGAACGGACGCGAGAAGTGGAAAGTGACCAACATGCATTCTGGTGTGGGCAAGCGCGGTGTATCTGCGTCCACAGGCACGGGTGTTCCCTTCATCATCAAGGATAAGGTTGGTATTGGTTGTTCGGGTGCCGAGTTTGGTGTCCGTTGTAACTGGACCATGTATTCCATGAAGGATGGTTCTCGTGTATGGCGTGCCTATGCGACGGGTCCTGACGAGGAAATGCTCGTAGACCCTGAGCGCACCACGGAGCTCCGCAAGCCTATTGGCGCTAATTCCAGCCTCAACACTTGGAAAGGCGACCAGTGGGAGACGGGCGGTGGCTCTATCTGGGGATGGTATGCTTGGGATCCTGATGCTGACCTTCTCTACTATGGGACAGGCAATCCGAGCACGTGGAATCCTGTTGTTCGCCCCGGCGACAACAAGTGGACGATGACGATCAATGCTCGTAATCCTGACACAGGGATGGCGAAGTGGCTCTATCAGATGACCCCTTATGACGAGTGGGACTATGATGGCGTCAACGAGATGATTCTTGCTGACATTACCGTGAAAGGTAAGAGACGCAGGGCTCTTGTTCACTTCGATCGTAATGGCTTTGCCTATACGATGGACCGTGTGACGGGTGAGCTTCTCGTGGCAGAGAAGTATGATCCCACTGTCAACTGGGCAACCCATGTTGATATGAAGACGGGACGTCCTCAAGTCGTCAGCCGCTACTCCACGGCGCAAAATGGTGAAGATGTCAATACGACAGGGATTTGCCCTGCCGCTCTTGGCACGAAGGACCAACAGCCGGCTTCTTTCTCACCTAAGACTGGTATCTTCTACGTGCCCACAAATCATGTGTGCATGGATTACGAGCCGTTTAAGGTCGACTATGTGGCTGGTAACGCCTATGTGGGTGCGACATTGAGCATGTATCCTGCTCCTGGCGGGACTCATCTCGGCAACTTCATCGCGTGGGATGCTGGCGAAGGAAAGATTTTATGGTCTATTCCTGAGCCCTTCTCAGTCTGGTCTGGCGCTCTTGCCACAGCAGGCGATGTTGTCTTCTATGGCACCCTTGAAGGGTTTCTAAAAGCCGTTGATTCGAAGTCTGGTAAGGAACTCTTCAGGTTCAAGACCGCTTCGGGTATCATCGGTAATACGAATACCTGGATGCATGATGGCAAACAATATATCGGCGTTCTTTCTGGTGTCGGTGGTTGGGCTGGTATCGGCCTTGCTGCTGGACTGACGGAGGATACAGCTGGTTTGGGTGCTGTCGGTGCTTACAAGGCACTCCACAACTACACGAAACTGGGAGGCGTCTTGAACGTCTTCTCTCTCTAACGATAGAGAGATGTCTCGGTCACACGAGACTCGTGTGGGGTGGTCCCCAAGGAGGGGAGGCACACTTTGTGTGTCTCCCTTCCTGTCCTTTTCCCGATGTCGTGGCGTTGATGTCTTGAGGTGAGTTGTTTTTTTGGGGCGCGTTTCGACAAGGGTATGCATGTTTTTTGGGTAAAATCTTATAATTGGGTAGGAAGAATTCTTATGATATATCGCTGTTTTTTTGTTTTCTCTATGGTGATGCTGTGGTCTATTGCCTCTGTGCCTGTTGCCTTTGCCACTTCACCAGTGCCAGAGGGGGTGCCGGCTCAGTATGATGATGATGACGTCCCAACATATTATTATGTCCTAGGCGATAGCGGAAACGCCCTGTACTACGAGGGGAGCGGCGAGGATGCGAAGCCTGTCTATGGTTGGATGGATTTTTCTACGTATCGCGGGTGGCGTATCTATCATGCGGAATGCCATGTGTGCCATGGGCCTGATGGCATGGGCAGTACTTACGCGCCAGCGCTGAAGGACTCCCTCGACTATCTTGATTATGAGGGATTTATCGATGTCACCGTGAATGGGAAAAACGAGGAACAAGGTGCACAGAAGGGTAATGTGATGCCCGCCTTCGGCACGAATCCCAACGTCATACGCGACCTAGACAATATCTACCGCTATTTAAGCATGCGTCATGATGGCAAGTTGCGTCGAGGTCCTCGCCCTCCCAAACTTCCTAAGATTGTTGAAGAGGAGTAGGGGGCGCGTGATCGCCCGAGATGCCTGAGATGATGTGAGGAGGCATAGAGGATGGAGAGCTGTCGTCAGGGTGACGTCGTCACGTACGGGGTGTGTTGTCTTCTCTCTGTATTTTTTGCCTGTGCGCTCTTGGTGTTTCCTCGTGCGGGTGAGGCGCGTGGCATCAGTATCGATGCTGTGGATCAGGAGAATCTTCGCGTCTGTGCTGACCCGTCTAACCTGCCTTTTTCCAATGATAAGGGGGAAGGTTTTGAGAATGAGATAGCGTCCATGTTGGCAGAGTGGCTTGACCGTCGCCTTGTCTATGAATGGTTTCCGCAAGTGATAGGCTTTGTGCGCAACACGCTCACCAAGAAGAAGTGTGACGTCATCATTGGCACGACCAGTGGCGATGACTTGGTGCTGAACACCAATCCTTATTATCGGTGGGGCTATGTTATGATGTATCTGAAGGACTCTGGTATTGTCGTAGACCGCCCTGACCATCCCCAATTAGCAACATTGCGTATTGGCACTGTGGCTGGCACGCCAACCAATTTTGTCATTCATCGTTACAACCTCATGTCCCGTGTGCGTCCCTACAACCTTTTTTTTGATACGCGCAAAGAGTCGGTGGGGCGTGATATGGTGCGTGACTTAAAAAATGGTTTGACGGACATTGTGTATATGTCGGGTCCCGTTGCCGCTTACTATGCCAAACAGGAAGCTATCGATGTTGAGATGATTCCTTTAGAATCGACAGACCAAGGTCATGGCAAGATGGACTTTCTTATGACGATGGGTGTGCGCGCTGGTGAGAATGATTGGAAGCGCACCCTGAATGTGTTTTTACGCGAGAAAAGAGACGAGATCGGCATGGTCTTACAAAAGCATGGTGTGCCTACCCTTCCTTTGCGTCCCACGTTAAGGCGCTAAAAGTATCACGTGTGTTGCATCGTCTTATGGGGTGCTATGGGATGGGCGTGTTAATTTGATAAAGACATCTTCGAGGTCGCTCTGTCTTGTTGTGATATCGCGGATACGGATATGTTCTTTTTGGAGGGCTTCTATCAATGGTTGGAGGGCGGTTTTTCTTGGCGCATAAGAAAATCGTAGTTGGTGTGGTGTGTTCTGGCACAGGTCATAATGTTTGAGGCTGGCGGGGATGTTCTGTAGAGGCTCTTCAATGGTGATAACGACTTCTTTTTTTTCAATATGGGCGAGAAGGTTGTCGGTCTTATCATTGGCGATAATTTTTCCTTTGTCGATAATGGCAATATCTTTGCAGAGTTCTTCGGCTTCGTTGAGATAATGGGTTGTGAGGACGACGGTCACGCCTCGCGCATTAAGGGTGCGGATTTGCTTCCAGAGATGTTGTCGTAATTCGATATCGACACCTGCTGTTGGTTCGTCAAGGACAAGAATGGGTGGTGTG
Source organism: Alphaproteobacteria bacterium GM7ARS4 (assembly GCA_014332745.1). Taxonomy (NCBI): domain Bacteria; kingdom Pseudomonadati; phylum Pseudomonadota; class Alphaproteobacteria; species Alphaproteobacteria bacterium GM7ARS4. Next base: position 92,822 of record JACONL010000003.1, read on the forward strand.
TGGACCATGGCTTTTGCCATCATCAGTCGTCTTCTCATACCGCCAGAGAGGGTGCGGGCATAGGCGTCGCTCTTATGGCTCAATCCTACCGTTTCGAGGAGGGCGTCTGTCTGTCTTTTCGCACGGGGGATACCATAGAGGCCAGCGTGGAGGTCGAGCATTTCTCTTGGTGTGAAAAAGGGGTCGAGGTTGAGTTCCTGTGGCACGACACCAATATACATTTTCGCCTCTCGGTGATTGGTATCGATGTCCACATTCCAGATGGTGATGGTGCCCGATGTCTTACGCACAATGCCGGCAAGGATATTGATAAAGGTCGATTTGCCGGCGCCGTTGGGCCCTAGCAACCCGAATAACGAGCCTCGAGGGATTGTCAGAGAAAAATTCTCTAGGGCGTAGGGAGGATGATGCTTTTTCGTTTTGTACTGCTTATAGACAGCGTCTGCTTTGATAGCGGCATCGGGTGTTTGGTGATTGTTGTTTGTGCTCTGTGTCATGGTGGGATGATTTATGGTGGTGTCTCGAGCCATGTGCGCGCATGCTCTAATTCTTTCAAGGCATCTTGCAGGGATTGGCGTAGCAAGGCGCGAGGCGATGAGAGAGGGAAGGGTTGTTGGGAGAGCGCATCAAGGTCTGGCGGCGTTTTCCCGTTCAAGAGACGGCATGCCCCTTTGATCGTATAGCCCTCGGTGTGGAGGAATCGTTTGATGACTTTAAGGAGGGCGACATCTTCTTGACGGTAGTAGCGTCTTTTATCGGATTTTTTGAGGGGCCTAAGATGGATGAATTGGGTTTCCCAGTAGCGTAAGACATGAGGCGGTAGGTTGAGACTCTGTGCCACATCGCCTATGGGCAGAAGCTGTTCCTGTGTTTTTTGCGAGGGCTCTTTTATCATAGCATTTTTTTATATCGATGTTCTTGTTCGCCATTGATATGGGCGCGTAGGTAGGATGAGGGGCGTAGGCTGACGACACGCCGTGCGGCAATCATGGCCTTTTCTTGCGTTTTGGGATTGCGTCCCGTCCGTTCTTTTTTATGGAGGATTCGAAATGTACCGAAGGAGGATATTTTCACATGCTGTCCTTTTTGTAGATGGCACGCCATGACGTCGAACATATCATAGACAAAAGAGAGGGCGGCTTTGCGGGGCATGCAAAATTTCTCTTCCAATTGGGCAGCTATGCCCGCCCGAGTCAAAGATTTTTTCATGAGAATCCTCTATCGTTTTGCCTCTATCACCTTGCATGTGCGCCCATGTGGAACAGGGCAAGCATAGCCGATAGCGTCCATCGAGGGAAGTGTATTATGACGTGTGTCTATAGCCAAGATGTTGTCCTCCGTCGACGGCGATGGTTTGTCCTGTGACGGAGGAGGCTTCTGTGAGGAATTGGGCGGCGTGGCATATATCTTTGAGGTCTCCTCCTTGTTGTAGGGGCATGGCGAGGCACTGGCGACGAAATGCCTCGTCGGTTTGGGTTGAGTCGGGCATGACGGGGCCCGGCGCGATGGCGTTGACGCGCACATGGGGTGCTAACGCCAGTGCTGCCGTGTGGGTCAAGGTATGGAGAGCAGATTTACTGAGCGTGTAGCTCATGAAGTAGGGCGTAGGATTGAGGACTCTTTGGTCTGTGATATTGATGACGCATGATGGTGTGTGGCGAGGGCGATGTATGTGGAAGGAGCGTATGAGCTGCATGGGGGCATGGAGATTGACAAGGATATTCTCATGCCAATGGTCGGGCTGTTCTTTCCGTAAGCTATCTTTTAAGAAGACGGAGGCGTTATTGATAAGGCATTGAGGCGCTGTTCCCATGCGTTTTATGATGTTCGGGATGAGGGTGGAACGCTCACCTGTTGTGCGAAAATCGGCAAAAAACACGAGGGCGATACCTCCTTTCTGTGCTAATTGGCGGGAGAGCGTCTGTATATCGTCATTGTCTTGGCGCGCATGGAGTGCTAATTGCCAGTGGGGAGAAAAAAATCTGGCCAGTGTCGCGCCGATACGTCGTGATGCGCCGGTGATGACCATGAGGGGTTTATCTTTCTGTGTGTGTTGTGTTGTCACGGGATGGGCGTTTTTGTGTATCACGCTGTTGTTTTTGCCTGTGTTTTGGCGAGGGGCATGATGTCTTCATGCTCTAATTGCCTGAGCGTATCGCGTAGGAGGGCGGCGCGTTCGAAGTCTAGGTTGTCAGCGGCGTCAAGCATCTCTTTTTTCAGGCGCTCTCTTTCTTCGCGTGTCTCTTTTCTGTCGTGTGCGGGACGATGTTGTCCGTTCTCTGTTCTTGTGGTGGCGTGGGTTGGCTGTTCTGTATCGATGGTGAGGTAATCTTTATCAAAGGGCGTATAGGCATCGTTATGCATGGTTTTGACAATGGTTTGTGGCGTGATATTGTGCTCTTTATTGAAGGCTTCTTGTTTTTCTCGACGCCTTGTACTTTCCGAGATGGCGTATTGCATGCTTGCCGTGATGGTATCGGCATAGAGGATAGCGCGTCCTTCTATGTTGCGCGCGGCGCGTCCTATGGTTTGTATGAGTGACGTTTTTGAGCGTAGAAAGCCTTGTTTATCGGCATCGAGGATGGCGACGAGGGCGCATTCTGGAATATCGAGCCCTTCGCGTAGTAAGTTAATGCCCACAAGGACATCGATTGTTCCTTGTCGTAGTTGGCGTATGATGTCGATACGTTCGAGGGTATCAATATCGGAGTGCATATAGCGGACTTTTATATCCAGTTCGAGCAGATAGTCGCTGAGCATTTCAGCCATACGTTTGGTGAGGGTTGTGACGAGGACACGTTGTCCTTTCTTGATGACGGCGCGACATTCTTTGATGAGGTCATCGACTTGATGGTCGGCAGGGCGGACGATACAGGGAGGGTCAGCGAGTCCTGTGGGGCGAACGATTTGTTCTATGACAGCGCCTTGCGTGCGCTCTAACTCCCAAGAGCCCGGTGTTGCCGAGACGAAAATCGTTTGCGGGCGCATGGCGTCCCATTCTTCGAAGGTCAGCGGGCGATTATCGACACATGACGGCAAGCGAAATCCGTATTGTGCCAGTGTGGATTTACGTTTGTAATCCCCTCGATACATCCCGCCTAATTGTGGCACGGTGACGTGGGATTCGTCGATAACAAGCAAGGCATTGTCTGGAAGATATTCAAACAAGGTTGGCGGTGGCTTGCCCGGCGCGCGCCCTGTCAGGTGGCGTGAGTAGTTCTCGATGCCTTGACAACTTCCTGTGGCGGCCATCATCTCTAAGTCGAATTGGGTGCGTTGTTCTATACGTTGTGCTTCCAATAATTTATTCTCTTGGAGAAAACGCTTTTTCTGTTCAAGGAGTTCTTGGCGTATGGATGTCATGGCTCTCGTCAGGGCGGGTTTTGTCGTGACATAGTGGCTATTGCTGTAGATGTGAATATGGTCTCTGTGGGCTGAGAGAGCCCCTGTGAGGGGGTCGAATTCACTGATTGTCTCTATGACATCGTCATCGAAGGCGATACGCCATGCTTTATCCTCGTAATGGGAGGGAAAGAGCTCGATATTGTCGCCTCGCACGCGAAATGTGCCGCGGTGGAAATGGGTATCGTTGCGTTTGTAGTGCAGTGCTACAATGTGACGCAAGAGTGTCGTTTGCTCCCATGTTTGTCCTTTGCGCAGAGAGATTGTCATACGGCCATAGGTGTCCTTATCACCAATGCCGTAGATACAGGAGACGCTGGCGACGACGATGACGTCTTTGCGTTCCAGAAGGGCGCGCGTGGCGGCGTGGCGCATGCGGTCGATATGTTCGTTGGTGGTGGATTCTTTTTCGATATAGAGGTCTCGTCCGGGGACATAGGCTTCAGGTTGATAGTAGTCGTAATAGGAGACAAAATAATTGACAGCATTATGGGGAAAAAAGCCTCTCATTTCTTCGAACAGCTGGGCGGCGAGTGTCTTATTGGGGGCAATGATAAGGGTAGGACGTTGGAGTTTCTCTATCGTATGGGCGATGGTGAACGTCTTGCCAGAGCCTGTGACACCCAAGAGGACAAGGTTTTTTTCATGCTGGGCAATGGCGTGGGTCAGCTGGGCGCAAGCCGATGGTTGGTCTCCTGCCAGTGAAAAGTCGGAGACTAAGCGAAAGGGTTTCTCTGTTGGTGATGATGTGACCATGAAATGGAGCTTTTTTAGTGTTGCTTGGGACTACTATACTATAGACTATGGGGGGTGCATAACGATAAGAGACGTATCTCCATGTCATCGATTCTTTCCAAGCGGATGGCCCATATCAAGCCGTCACCGACTCTTGCCGTGACGAAAAAGGCGGCATCCATGGCAGCACAAGGTGCTCATGTGATCAGTTTGGGCGCTGGCGAGCCAGACTTTCCCACCCCCGACAGTGTCAAAGAGGCAGGCATCGATGCCATACGTAGCGATATGACACGTTATACGGCAGTGGCTGGCACGGCTGAATTAAAAGAGGCGATACGCCATAAATTCAAGCGCGACAATAATCTGACATATACCGATGATGAAGTCATCGTCGGCGTTGGTGGCAAGCAAGTTTTGTATAATGCCTTTATGGCAACGTTGGATGTAGGCGACGAGGTCATCATTCCCGCGCCTTACTGGGTCTCCTATCCCGATATGGTGAAATTGGCGGGTGGCACGCCTGTCATTGTGTCATGTGGTGAAGAGCAGGGTTTCAAGCTCTCTCCCGCCATGGTGCGTCAAGCCATGACAGAGCGGACGAAATGGCTGGTGCTCAATTCACCGGGCAATCCGAGCGGCGCCGTCTATAGTCGGCAAGAGTTGCAGGCTCTTGCCAACGTTTTAAAAGATGCTCCCCATGTTTGGGTGATGAGCGATGATATGTATGAGCATATCGTCTATGCGTCCGATGTTTTTGCGACGATGGCGTCCGTTGACCCCGCCATGAAGCCACGTGTTTTGACTGTCAATGGTGTCTCGAAAGCCTATTCGATGACGGGATGGCGCATTGGCTTTGCTGGTGGTGATCGTCATGTGATCGGGGCGATGGCGAAGATTCAGTCTCAGAGCACGTCTAATCCCTGTTCCATTAGTCAGCATGCGGCGGCTCAGGCGCTCTTAGGTGAGCAACATTTTCTTGTCGAACGGAACGAGCGTTTTCGTGAGAGGCGTGACTATGTTGTGAATTTTTTGAATGATGTGGAGGGACTATCATGTCGTATGCCTGAGGGGGCGTTCTATGTGTTTGTGTGCTGTCGTCCTCTTTTAGGCAAGGGAGGGATAAAGAGCGATATCGATTTTGCTGACTATATTTTATCGGAGGAGAAAGTCGCGCTGGTTGCTGGCACGGCCTTTGGTTGTGAGGGATATTTTCGCGTGTCCTATGCCACCTCTCTCGAGTTGCTCCAAGAGGCGTGTCGTCGTATCAAGCGCGCTTGCGAGCGTTTACGTAAAGCGTGACGACACCATATTGTATGGCACTGGTGAGGGCGATCACAGCAGCGGCGTTGAGCGAGGTGATGACGGCGATGGTGTAGCCACAGAAGACGGCAAGCAGTGATAGAAGAATGGCAAGCACCATTTGTGGGATAAGGCGCATAGAGAGGAGCGATGCCGTGAGGATAGGACAGGTGAGAAGTGTGATAATAAGGACCGCCCCGACAGCCTGAAAGGCAGACACAAGTGTCAGAGCGAGAATAAAGGCAAAACCATAGCGAAGAAACGGCGCGTTATAGCCGATGCTTTTGGCATAGTCCTCATCGAAGCACAGGAGAGCCAACTCCTTACGAAAAGTGAAGACGAAGGACGCCACACACAGAAAAGAGAACGCAAGAAAACGTATGGGGAGAGAGAGCATGTCAGTCCATCGGGCAAGAGTCATACCTGTCCCTTCCATCCATGTTGGGGCGATGATGGCCGACAGATTGCCAAAGAGCGCATGTTGAATATCGATGTGGAGACCACTGAGGTCGAGACGTTCTAACAAGGTGACACCTAAGGCGAACATGCTTGTTAAGATGATCGCCATAAGACTATGGGTGGAGAGGGGGGTGATGTGGTCGAGCCATGTGATAAGCCAAACGGTGATAAGGGCTGCTATCAGTGCGCCAGTGACCATCATAGGAGGGGACACCATGTGCGTGATGGCAAAGCTGATAACAATCCCCGGCAGGACGCTATGGGAGAGCGCGTCGCCCATCAACAGCACGCGTCTATAGTGCAAGATAGCACCGACCATGCTCGCACTCATCCCACAGAGGCTGGCGGCAAGCAAGGCGGGCATATCGATGGCAAGAAAAGAGTGAAGGGATGTCATGGCTTATGTCGTTTTATAGCGGTGATACAAGAGAGCGAGGAAGAACTGGCTTGTGAGGATAAGGACGATCAGCGCGCCGCTAGGCCAATGGGGATAGAGATAAGAGAGACTTCCTCCCACAAGGCATGCGCTGCTTCCTAACAGCATAGAGACAATAAGCAATTGGCGAAAAGAACGGGTGACGAGCCATGCGCTGGCGGCAGGCGTGATGAGGAGGGCGATCAAGAGAATAAGTCCTATGGTTTGTAGTCCTATGACGGTGGCAAGAAGGATAAGGGTGAGGATCATTGTCTGTCCCCAGCCACGGTCTATATGGTGGGCGTGGCAGAAATCCTCATCGAAACAAAAGGCAAAGAGCTCTTTTTTCCATACAAGGAGGAGAACAGAGAGGGCGATGGCGAGAAGTGATGTCGTGAGCGCTTCATCCAATGTCATGGTTGCTACAGAGCCCAAGAGGAATCGGTCCAGTCCCGCCTGTCCAGCGATGGGAAGGGTCTGAATATAGCTCAGGAGAACAACGCCGAGGGGAAAGAAGACACTGATTATTGTAGCGATGGCGGCATCTGTGCTGAGTTCATGATGGTGGTTGAGCCATGTCATCAGCCCGATAGCACAGAGGCTTGACCATGTCGCGCCTATGAGGAGCCATAGATAAGGCGCGGAATGGGCTTGTGCGGGAAAGACAACGGCAAAGAGGATAAAGGCACAGGCAATGCCGGGCAATGTGGCGTGGGCGAGGGCGTCGCTGAGCATGGCTTGTTTTCTCATCAAGGCAAGGACGCCGATCATGCCTAATGTTGCGCCGCTGAGGGCTGTCGTGATAAGGACGAGGAGGGCATTATAGTGATGTTGGATAAAGGTCGATAACATCGATGATGTCGTCCCTATGTGGGCAGATAGGCTTTTTGTAACGTAGCGGGTGTGCAAATCTCTTGTGTCTTGCCTGAGGCGATGATGGTCTTATTGAGGAGCATGACATAGGGGAAATGTTTCTTGACGGCGTCGAGATGGTGATGGACGCAAAAAATGGCTACATGCTTGTCGATAAGGGAGTCCATGACGTCGAGGATAATTTTTTCACCTTGGGCGTCGATGGCAGAGAACGGTTCGTCCATGAGATAGAGACGCGCTTTGGAGGCGAGGGCGCGGGCGATGAAGAGCCTCTGACGTTGCCCGCCAGAGAGATGTTTGAGAGGTGTGTGATGATGTTCTTGTAGCTGGACTTGTTTCAGATAGTGCATGGCTTCTTGTCGATGATGTTCTTTGATAGGACGTCCAAAGCCGATACGTGGATACATGCCCATCAAGGCGACATCGAGGACATGGGCTGGAAATGACCAATCGACGCTATGCTGTTGTGGCACATAGGCGCACATGGGGGGACATACAGGGGTATTGTCAGCGCGATGTTTTTGTAGATGATAAGGGCGTCTCTTCATGGTATGGGATGGCATCGATGCTTGGGCGATGGTGTCTCCGTTGAGGAGGATACGTCCCGCACATAAGGGGGTAAGCCCGAGGATGGCTTTGAGGAGTGTCGATTTTCCCGCCCCATTAGGCCCTATAATTGCCACACTTCCTTTCTTAGGCCATGGCGAATGATACGAGACATCTTGCAAGGCATGAGATGTGCTGTGATGGTAGGAGACAGAGACATGCTGTAACACGAGCCGTGGCTGGTCATGGGTGGCCCCGTCTATGGTCATGGAAGAGGAGGCTTCGGGATGGTTTGAACAAGATGTGTGCTGTTGAGGGCTTTGCTTATGGTCACGACATTATGGAGCATCATGCCGTTGAACGTGCCTTCAGGTGAGGCGGGATGTCCCATGGAGTCGGCGAAGAGTTTTCCTCCTTGCTGTAGTGGATAGTCGCGCATTCTTGCTCCTTCTATCAGCGCGTTTATATGGCGGGGACTGACGGACGCTTCGGCAAATATGGCGGGGACACGCTTCTCTATGATGAGGTCTATCAAGGAAGCTATGCGTTGCAAGCCTGCCTCCGATTCCGTGCTCATGCCTTGAATGCCTTCGACTCGCATGCCATAGCGTCTGCCAAAATAGCCAAAGGCATCATGGGCTGTGATGAGAATACGGGCGTTGTGGGGGATGGTGCTGATAAGGGTATGAATCTGCTGGTCTAGCACTGCCAACCGTTGTTGAAACATGGTGAGACGTTGGCGATAGGTAGGCGCATGGAGGGGAGCATGGTCGATGATGGCGTCTATGCTTGTCCCTATCACGTTTGACCAGAGGACGGGGTCCATCCATATATGGGGGTCGGCGCTCTTGCCTTTGGCATTGAGGCGTTCCTCTTCTGGCACAAAGTCCATGAGGGTGAGGATGAGCTTTTGGGTTTTTTCTAAAGCGCGTATGGGACGTGCGAGTTGTGCTTCTAGGTCAGCGCCCGTCCATAGGATCACATCGGCCGCCATGAGAGTCGCCATATCGTCGCGCCTTGGGCGGTACAGATGGGGGTCTGTCCCCTCCCCCATGAGGGTCGTCACATGGGCTGTGTCGCCTAAAATATCCTGCATGGCTGTGCCGATAAAGGCTGTGCTTGCGACAACACGCATCTTCTGAGACGAGAAGGCCATGTCTGTCATCAGCCCCAGCATGAGCATGCTCGAGGCAAGGTTCAGAAAGAACGTGCGGAGAGACGTTGTGTCTTGTTGTCTATGCATGGCGTACTATCATTTCTCCTTTGCTAGCCTGTGTCAGCTTGTGTCAGCTTGTGTCAGCCTGCCTTTAAAATCCCATCCCGCGCCACCCGCCCCTATCCCTTATGGCTGTATTATAGGGGATATGACTCCTTATTGCAAATGAAACTTAATAAGATTAGCAATATGGTGCGAAAAAAACTAGAGGAAGTCCTTCAGTTGGCGTCCATTTCTGGGGATGTTAATGGCGCGACCAGAGGGGTAAGGGTTTGACTCGGCATAATCATTGATAAGGACACGTTGTCCGTGGGGCAATCCCATGAGGAGGCGATGATAGGGGATGTTGTGTTTCTTCAGTTCTTTTTCTGTGGTGGCACGCGCCCATTCAGGGCGACTCGTTGTGAGGACGATGTAGTAGCGTCCCTCTTCATAGCGTTTTTGCAGGCAAGCGATATTCTCATGGAGAGGCTCGCCGTTGCCGATACCGGGCTTAAAATGGACAGATCTATTGGTGATGAGGGTGCCGTCAATATCACAAAAGAGCGTTAAGTATTGTGCGCAATATCGTTTCCATGCATCGAGCGTACCCCAATCCTTATAGTCTTGACATGGCGTGCCGACAAAGCGATGCCCCTTGAGGATCATGTCATAGATGACGTGGCTGATATAGCATTCGCCCTCTAGCTGTGCGAGGCTTTCATAGGTTTCACAGAATTCCAGGGCGTTGCCAAACCCGTATCCTCCAGCCGAGAAGGTCGGGCTTACGACTTCTTTTTCGACGATATTATTGATGACGTTATGTTGGTCCATGACAACATAGCTCTTGGCAGCTGCTTCGACTGTTGTCATATGGTGAATGTCGTAGAAGACAACGTGATTTTGGGGTTCGATGGTTGTCTGATAGTAGCCGTCGCTGTCTTTAATGAAGACAAATCCATCAATGTTTTGCTTTTTTATCGTTACGTAGACGGTTTCCGATTGAGAGTGTGTTTCTTCATCGAGGGCACATAAGGTTGTTTTCCTCTCAATGCCGAGTTCTTTGAGTTGATGTATGAGTCCGTCTTGGAATTGGTATTGGCTCTCATGGCTTTTGAGATATGTAAAGACGATGGTCTCGAACAGATCTACATTCAATCCTGTGATGGCTTCGACACCCATGAATCGGTGTGTCTTTGGGTGTGTCAGCATCCATTTTGGTCGTAGGTTGGGAAATCTACGAGACTTTCCAGCCATAGGTATGAGCAATGTATTCATAGGCGGGTGTTTGGGTGAGGATTGTGCGAAGAATGGCTTTTTGGCGTGGTTCTTTGAGATAGGGTTCGATACGTAGGATGTTCATGGCATCGATGAGGGCGTACACGTCTGTCGAGAGGTATTGCTCGTAGCGTGCCTGTATCTTTGACCATAGGAATCGTTTTATTTGATAGACTCGAAGAGAGCGGCTTCCCTGAATGTGTGCCGACCAGAAGTAACAGAGGTCTTGTTTGAGCTTGGCAAGGTCAATTAAAAAGGAATTGAGAAAAGAGTCAAGAAAGTCAATAAAATATATCTTTTTATCTAGGAAGAGCATATTGGAGAGTGTGAGGTCGCCGTGGCATGGGGATTGTGGGACAGAGGAGAAATCATAGTCTTGTTGTTGTAGGGCGTGGACGAAGTCTGTGTATTGGGTGTTTTTTTCTATGGCGGCGAGTTTTTCTCTGATAAGGGTTTCGGCTTGGGGGTAAGGTTTTTGCTTTTGGATGAGGGAGTCGATAAATTCTTGTAGCGCATCGAAGATAAAGAGGACATCGCGTCTTCCTGCTCGATGGAAGTATTGTTGGAAGCTGCTTGAGGGGATGTATTCCATATCGAAGAAATCTGTCCCTGTGTCGAGGATACGGGGGATGGCGATGTGGTTGTATGTCACTCTTTCGAATTGCTGTTGCTTACGGCATTGTTGGGCGAGGCGTTGCTTGTAGTTGTCCTGTGCTTGTTTGCGGATAAGGGATGGCGAGAGCAGATGGAGGCGACAGCCGGACAATCCGTATTGAAGATGATTGTGAGGCGCTCTTGTCGACGGGTTCACGTGATAGCCTGTCGTTTTTTTCCGGCGTTGAGGGTATTGAGCAGGAGGCAGGCGATGGTCATGGGGCCGACGCCTCCGGGCACGGGTGTGATAAAGGAGGCGCGAGCCGATGCCTGTTCGAAATCCACATCGCCCACTAATGTCGTTTTCCCGTCATCTTTTTTGATACGGTTGATGCCGACGTCGATAACGCTTGCTCCTTTTTTCACCCAGTCGCCTTTTATCATATGCGGTATGCCGACGGCAGCGACGAGAATATCGGCCTCTTGGCACAAGGAGTCGAGGGCGCGCGTGCGTGAATGGGCGATGGTGACGGTGCAGTGTTCTTTGAGGAGGAGGGCGGCGATGGGTTTGCCGACGATATTAGAACGTCCAACAATGACGGCATGTTGCCCGCTGAGACGTTTGACATAATGTTTTAAGAGCAAGACACATCCCAGAGGGGTGCATGGGGCGACTCCGTCCAATCCGCTCCACAAGGCGCCTACATTGGAGGCATGGAATCCGTCCACATCTTTTTCTGGGGCAATGGCCTCGAGGACTTTTGCCTCATCGATATGGGCGGGGAGGGGAAGTTGGACAAGGATACCATCCACACGGGTATCGTTATTGAGACGATGGACATGGGCGAGGAGGTCTTCTTCGGTGATGGTGGCAGGGAGCACATGTTGGAAGGAACGCATGCCGACTTCTTTGGTTTGTCGGACTTTAGAGCGCACATAGACTTGGCTGGCGGGGTCTTCGCCCACGAGGACGACACTGAGGCCAAAGGTCACCTCATGTTTTTTGTGAAGATGTTCTGTTTCCTCTTTGATACGCGAGCGTAAACTGGCGGCATATGCCAAGCCATCTATAATCTTTGCCATGGTGTGACTCCTCCATGCGGGTGCTAAGGGTGGGTAAGAGGCATGTTTGTTGCGATAATATCACGTAAGAAAATAATGAAGAGGATCAAAATCATAGGCGAGATATCGATGCCGTTGATACGTGGGACGATACGTTGTATGGGATAGAGCAGAAAAGAGCTCACACGTTCGCAGACATCGGCAATACCATAGATTAATCTATTGCTTCCAGACACAAACCCAAAGGTGATAAGCCAGTTGAGGATAACGGACAGGATGACAATCCATGTGATGGCCGATAGGATGTTATCAAGGAGATTAAAAAGGGCGATCATCGCGCATGGTTTATGACAAGGGGATAAGGGCTAGAAACATATCGTCATAAAGAGGCTGACGTGATACACTCATTCTTACCTTGTTTTGAGAGCAAGAGCAAGGAGAATGCTCTGATGATGGGGAGAGCGCCATAAGAGACAGCACAAGGATAAGCGCTATGAAAGAAAAGGGATGCTTCGATGTGGCGGGGCGGGACATGGCATGGTGTATGGAGGGAGGACTCCATGGGGGGCGTGGGATGTGCGCTGTTGACTGTTATCGCGTCTTTATCCGTGACTTATGTTGTCATTGTCGTATTGGTATCCATGAGAGGGAGAAGACGACGGCACAGCGTTTGTTGATAAGCGTTGACATGCTCGTGCGGCGTCCTGTGGACGTGGCGAGTGGTGATATCACGCATGTCGTCTGTTATGAGACGGTGAAGGATTCTATCCTCTCTTTGATTGCCTCGAAGCATCACTGGCCGCTGGTGGAGACTCTTGGGGGTGTCATTTTGGAGCATATGATGGTTGACGAGCGTATTTGTTGTGCCTCTCTGACGATGGAGAAGCCAGACATTTTTGATGATTGTCGCTCTGTGGGGGTGACGTTGTTTCATGCGAGGGACGAGAGGCATGAACGATAGGCCGATATGGGTGATTAAGGTGGGTGGGAGTTTAGCAAAGAATGGGGATATGACGGAGGATTTACGGGCGTGGTTATCTGTTCTTGCTGTGACGGATAGGCGGCGTTGTTCTCTTGTCATTGTTCCGGGTGGTGGTTCTTATGCTGATAGCGCCCGTCATATGGGGCGTTCTTTTTCCTTGAGTGAAGAGGCGGGGCATGATTTAGCGGTGCGCGGGATGGAGCTCTATGGTTTTTTCCTCTCCCATGTGGACTCTCGTTTTTCCTGTGCGTCCTCGCTTCAAGGGATGGCGTGTGCGTGGCGGCAAGGCAGGCATGTGATATGGCTTCCTAGTGCCATGCTCTGTTGCGAGGAGTCGCTCTGTCCTCTTCCGAGACAATGGGCGTATACGTCTGATTCTCTTGCCTTGTGGTTAGCGTTATGGTTAGGGGCAGAGCGATTATTTTGGGTTAAGGCGCGTCCGCCTTATCATATGGGGGGGTATGTATGGCAATTGCAGGACGAGGGTTTATTAGACAAAGGTGTCTCTTTTTTTCGCCATCGAGAGAGGGGCGGGCTGTGCTGTTTTTGTCTGACGGCGCAGGAGCATGATAAGTGGCATGGGATGGTGATGGGGGGCGATGATATAGGCGTTCCTGTCTTGTGGGAACAGCAAGGGGCCGTGATGACATCGAGATAATCATTGATGACGGATTATTCGCAGCAGCGTTGGGCATGGGGATTGTCGGGGTCGGGGCATTTTTTTGCTGAGTCGCTCTCGCTGATAGAGCGTCTTGTGTCTGTGGATATTTTTATCAGCAAGGCTGGCGAAGAGCTTCTTCCCATGTATCGACAGGACATCCATAAGCTTAAGGGGGTGCGTCTTTTCAAGGAGCGTAGTGCCAGTTCTGTTCCTGTGGCGCGTTTTTATAAAAATCTCTATCACACTCTTGTGATGGCGCCGATGTCCAGCAATACGGTGGCGAAATGTGTCGTGGGGATCTCGGATAATTTATTGACGAATGTTTTTGCCCAAGCGGGGAAATGTCGTGTGCCTTGTATTTTTTTCCCCTGTGATACGGCGCGTGAGCTCGACTCTATGGCGCCTAAAGGCATGGTCAAGGTGTATCCTCGCGAGATTGAC
>JACONL010000003.1:106774-151445 GCA_014332745.1 Alphaproteobacteria bacterium GM7ARS4
TGTGTGGTCTATGGCGCAATTAGGGCATGCGATCACCTGTCGCTGTGAGCAGCTAGGGACAGATGTATGACAGAGCGTATCGTTTTTCTCACAGGGCATTTGGCGGAAGTGCCGTTGCGGACATTACTCTCAGAGATGTCGGCGCGGAGTCGTATTCATCCGCAAGTCGAGAATGTGGGCGTGCAGGTGGCAGCCCTTATGACGCCAAAGATTATTCTTCGCCGTCTTTCTCGTTCTCGTGTTGCTGGCGCATCGAGGGTCATTGTGCCGGGGCGTGTGCGCGGGGATATGGCGGTGTTGGAAGAGCATTTTGGGACAAAAGTCGAGCGTGGCCCAGACGATTTATATGAATTGCCCCAATTTCTAGGAGAACAGGAACGAGATAAGGACTTGTCGCGCCATGATTGTCTCATTTTTTCAGAAATTACCCAAGCGCCTTTCTTATCGGTGCAACAATTGACGGAGAAGGCGCAAACATATATTGCTGACGGGGCGGATGTGATCGATATTGGTTGTCTTCCCGACACGCCATTTCCTCATTTAGAGGAGAGCATCGACGCCTTGCATGCCTTAGGCATAAAAGTCAGTGTCGATTCTTCCGATGATTGCGAGTTAGCGCGCGCCGCCGCCGCTGATGCCGACTATCTTCTCAGCGTGCATAAAGGCAATATGGACTTGTTGGAGCGTTATCCTCGTATGACGCCTATTGTCATACCCCATCCCCTCAAAGATATGGACTCTCTCTATGACGTCATAGATCTCTGTTTGTGTGCGAAGCGTCCCTTTTATGCCGACCCCATTTTAGACCCGCTCCATATGGGCTTTACCGAGTCATTAGGGCGTTATGCCGCTTTAAGAAAGCGTTATCCCACCATTGATATTTTTATGGGGACAGCAAATGTCACAGAGTTATGCGATAGTGATAGCGCTGGTGTTGTCATGGTTCTTATGGGGATGGTCTCAGAATGGCGGATAGGGGCTGTGTTGACGGTACAAGTCAGTCCTCATTGTCGGCGTGTCATTGCCGAGACAGATGTTGCTCGTCGTATTTTCCATTATGCCCAGAGCAAACACATCTTAGCGAACAACATTGACGATAGGCTGACGAGTCTCCACGAGCGTCGACCCCTATGGTATGATAAGAAGGATATTGCCATGATGGTGGCGAAACTACGCGCGAGCGACAAAGCATGGCGTATTGCTATCGATAAGGAAGGGATGCTCCATGTCTTTAATGGCACAACCCATGTGCATTGTTCTGACCCGTTTGCCATGTTCCCTCAGTTAGGGTTAGACACCCATGGTGACCATGCGTTTTACATGGGGTATGAATTGGCGAAGGCGCAACAAGCAGCTATGTTAGGCAAACGTTACGTTCAAGACAGAGATTTATTCTGGGGATGCGCTGTCCATAAGATGACGAAGGAAGAGTAAGATGGTGAAGATTATCGAGACGTTGGTGACGACGGTGAATGCGCAAGGCTGTGTCCATACGGCTCCTTTTGGCATACGTTATGGGGGAGGCGAGCGTGTGGCTCTTGCGCCTTTTCGTCCCTCTCGCAGTCTCGACAATTTATTATTGCCGGGGGCGGAAGCTGTCATTCATTTGAGCGACAATCCTGTGTTTTTTGCGGCATGTCTCACAGACCGCCGTGATTTTTCTATGCGCAAGGCAGCGCATGTGAAAGGGTGGGTCTTGTGTCATGCTGTAAGGGCGTTCGAGTCCCGTGTTGTCGGTATTGAGGAGGATTCGACACGCCCGCGCATTATGCTTGAGAAGGTTGCAGAACATGCCTTAGAGGATTGGCATGGGTATAATCGGGCGGGCATGGCGATTATTGAGGCATGTATTGTGTTGAGCAGGCTGGCTTTCCTCGAGAGGGCGGAGGTTGCCAGCAAGATGGCATTCTTTAAAGATGTTGTGGAGCGTAGTGGTGGCGAGGAGGAAGACAAGGCATGGGGGTGGCTTCAAGAGTATTATGAACAGAGGTCTTAGGCGTGTGTCCCATGTCTCTTGTGTCTCACCATAACCATGGCCATTGTGGCTGGCTGGCGAGTGTGCGCAATGGCATGGAGGCCAGCATGGTGGCGTCTATGGGTGTCGATATTATCGATATGAAAGAGCCATCGAAGGGTGCTCTTGGCGCGCCTTCTGTTGCTCTCTGTCGCTCTGTATGGCGGGCATGGGGAGGGCGCAAGACCTTGAGTGTGGCAGCTGGCGACTATCATCTGTCGTCTGTTGAGTCCTCTCTCCCCCTTGTTTATTCTTTGGCCAGAACGGGTGTTGATGTCGTGAAGGTTGGGATGCGTCTTCATGAGTCCCCTGACGATGTTGCATGGGATGAAGCGTCCTATGATCGTTGCTTCTCAGTGTGGAGAGATGCTGTGGATGGGCATGCGCGGTGGGCGTGTGTGCTGTTTGCTGATGATAGGGGGTTTAGGCGCTTATGGCGTCGTGTCGTGCCAAAGGCTTTTGCCTATGGCTGTTATGCTCTTGTGGTGGATACGGCAAACAAAACAGGCCTATCGTTACCGCGCTATCTTTCTTGTGGCGAGATGAGGGACATTACGCATTGTGTGCGGGCGTGTGGCGGCGTGAGCATTTTAGCGGGGTCTTTACATTTTTCCGACATTGCGCCTTGTGGCGACAGCTCTCCTGATTATTTAGGCTTTCGGGGGTTATTGTGTGAGGGGGGGCGTATGGGGGTGTTATCGATGGCGCGTCTGAGGCGGGTTGCGCGTTACTTTCCCTATCCTTCTGTCCTCTCCTCTGTGATGGGCGGTGAGGAGGGCGAGAGCGACGGCAGGGGCGCAGATATCGATACCGCCTTTTCCGTCAATGTCGTTGGTGGCGTGCGTGGCACGGCAGGAAGGGTATGACGAGAGGACAATATCGGCAAGACGACATAGGCGTATGGGCATGGAGAGGGCATGGCGGAGTCCCTGTGCGATTTCCTCACTGAGGACATGCCCACATCCTGTGACCCATAAGGCGAGTTCGTGCGGCTGGTGGCGTTGCAGGTGTGTGATAAAGGGGGGCGTTTTGATGACAAACAGACAGGCGTCGCAGAGTTTTTGTAGGTGTTTTGCTTGAAACGCCTTGACGAGCGCATCTTGTTGTGTGGGCGACAATGTTGTGCTGTCGCGTCCTATCATGCGTGCGATACGTTGGATGCTTTCTTTTCGACTCTTTCCTCTTCCATCGGCTGTGGGCATATGGTGATAGGCGAGAGGGAGACTATCATTGTAGAGATAGATATCGCCACTGGTGGCGAAGAGTTCGGCACAGACGGGCATCGGCTGTGAGTCGAAACATATGTGGGATGCGCACGCCATGAGGGGCGTGCGTATGACACCGCTATAGAAGAGCTCACGATGGCGTAGGCGTGTATAGTCGTCATGGCCATGGCTGAGCGGTGTGTGGTGATGGATGGGCGTTATGTCGCTTGTTGTGCTTCCAATATCGAGGAGCAGGAGGCAAGGGTGGGGATTATACATGGCGGCAAAATGCGCTGTGGCGCGCCAATTGCTTGATGCGTATGCCAAAGGCTCTGTGCTGGCGCTGTGGAGGGATGTTTTTTCCCCACGTTGATTGTAAAAAGAGACATGGTGTTCGTTATCATCTTGTTTGATGAGAGCGCAGAGTGTCTCCATGATATGGATGACGCCTTCGCGTCTGTTCGAAAAAATATCGGCAACTTCACCACTCATGGTCACGATGTGATGCCATAAAGGGCGGGATGGCCTGTCATGAGGCGCATGGCTTCTGTGCTGTGTCGTCTGCTGTGCCCCGTGGCGTGCCCCGTGCTGTGCCCATGTGGTGGCATATGTGATGGCATCACGGCATGCGCGCTCGAGGATGGTGCGTCCTTGCCATAGGGGTGTTGCCACGTGGCGCGTATGGAGGGATGCGCTCTTCCTGTGATAGAGCGCATTTTTGAGATGGGCGCCTCCTATATCCCACCCCATGATAAAGTCTTCATGATGGGGTATGGGAAGGGGGGTGTGCATGGTCTTTGAGGCGGATGGTGTATGTGCTGTGGGGACGTGGGTAGGAAGATGCGAGCGTCCCTGTGCGATGGAGGGTGAGAAGCCAATCACACGGGTTATGGTGGACGATATGACGGAGTCCCATATAGGATGTCGTTATACGCGGATTGATGTCTGTTATGACACATTGTCTGTCATGGTCGATGATATCGATGCCGACAAAGCCATAGAGTGTCGGCATGCATTGGGCAATGTTGTCTGCGAGGCGTTGATAGCGTTGCCATTGTTGTGGGTGACATGGGATTCCCACATCGATTTTCTCTAAGGTGATGGCGTGTGTCTCTTTGTCTATGTGGATGTGCTGTCGGTTGCATGTGATGAGTTGCGCCTTGCCATAGGCACAGAGGGTTGTGAGGCTATAGCTCTTGCCTTCGACCCATAGGGTGACGATATGGGATGGGTAGTCGGTGCGCATGGTTTTGAGCTGTGTATATCCCTGTGCCATAAAACTCTCGAGACATCCCACGCCGTCGTCTGGTTTCAGGCAATAGCGTGTCTCTTCATCATGGGTGTGTGGGCTTGTCGTTGAGGTGCGCATGTCTATGATAGGGGGGGCGTGCATATGGTGGGCGAGGAGATGTCGCGTTGTTTTTGTTTTAGAGCTGGCGATGGCGATGGCGCTACTTGCTGATGTGAGAAGAGGGATATGGTTCTGTTCCACCATATGCGTTAATCGGTATAAAATGTCCTTGTGTTCGGGGGCAATAGGGATGACGATGTCTGCTTCTTGGAGGGCTGTGTGCCATGGGGATGGGAAGCCGTCTTTGTCTTGTGTGTTTGCTGGGATGGGGATGATACGTATGGCGTGGTGTGGTGTGATGGTCTGTGCATAGTGGCGATGGCAACAGAGGATAATGTCGAGGGGTTGTATGGCTGTGGCCCGTATAAGGTCGGAGAGAACAGCCCGTAACATGAGAGAGCCTTCATGAAAGAGTGGGTGGTGTGGGCTGGTGCCGATGGCGGTGATATACTCACAGAGGAAGATGACCATCGATGAAGTTAATAGCGGTGATCGATATGCGAGGGGGGTATGGCGTCAGAGCCTCAGCGGGGATGGGAAGGGGCTGTTATCCCTTCCTACGTGCGCCTTTTCCAGTGCGTATCGTGCCTTTGGTTGACCGACTCTACCATGCCTATGGCTTTCGTCATATCTATATTGCGGATTTGGATGCTCTGATGGGTAAGAAGGAGGCATGGGTTTATTATCATCTTTATAGAATGCTCGAGGGGTTGTTTCCAGATGTGACATTTTATGTGGATGGGGGGTTTCGTAGCGTGTGCCAAGTTCGGCGTTTCTATCGTTTTGTGCGAGGGCATCAGATCATTCCTGTGATATGCACGGAATGTTTTTGCGGTACGGAGGATTGGATACGGATTAAGCGTTTGATGCGGGGGCGCGTTGTTCTCTCTTTGGATTATCGAAACGACTATCTTTTAGGTGGCACGTATATAGGGAGGGCGGTTGGTTTATGGTCTTCTTATATGTTGGTGATGGCCTTAGACGCCATTGGTCGAGGGGGTGCGCGGGGTATGAAGCGAGGGGGCGCTATACAGGAGCGCGGTCGTCGGTATGGGAGCGAGCAACATTTCAAGGGGTGTTTTTTAGCGGGAGGTGTGGGGTGTTTTCAACATCTTGTGACAGCGCAAGAACAAGGCTTTGCTGGCGTTTTGCTCTCTTCCACGTTGTATGGCGGCGTCTTTTCCGCGTCTCAATTACAAAATTGGAACAAAAGCTTGCGTTAGGGTTCTTATCCCTCTAGTGTCATGGCACGTAAGGTGCGGTTTGGGGGTGCGGTTTGGGGGGTGCAGTTTGGGGGTGCGGTTTGTATGCGTTAAGGACAGGGTAGACAATGTCGACAGCTGTGAGAGCGAAACAGGTCAAGGGGGGACAAGGAATACGAAAAGGCTTAACCCACCTCTTGTCGTTGCCTCGTGGCGGCGCTGACCATGGGCATATCTATCGCCATGTGCGGGAGCAGACGATGGCGCTGGTGTCTCCTTTAAGTGAGGAAGATATGGTCGTGCAGTCCATGGCGGATGCGAGCCCTTCTAAATGGCATATTGCTCACACGACATGGTTTTTTGAGGAATTGGTGCTCAAGAAATTCATGTCGAATTATCGTCCCTACCATAAGGATTTTTCTTACCTTTATAACTCCTATTACAATAGTTTAGGTGAGCGTATGGCGCGTCCACAGAGGGGCTTAGCGACGCGTCCTCCCCTCAAGGATGTTTATGCGTATCGTGCGTATGTGGATGAGCATATGGCGTTGTTGTTTTCCTCTGCCGACCATGGGGATGGCGCTGAGTCGGTGTGGGAGCGTCTGTCGCCCATTGTCGTTCTTGGTCTTCATCACGAGCAACAGCATCAGGAATTGTTGCTTATGGATATTTTACACCTTTTTTCCCATAATCCCCTTTGTCCCGCCTATAAGAGGGCGGCGCCTATGGTGATGAACGATGCCACCCAGCATGGGTGGTATGATTATGAGGGCGGTCTTGTTGATATAGGATGGCATGGGGATGGTTTTTTCTATGACCATGAGGGGCCGCGCCATCAGCACTATCTTGTGCCTTATCAATTGGGGTCTCGTCTGATCACCAATGGCGAGTGGATAGCGTTCATCGAGGCGGGCGGGTATGATACCCATGAGTGGTGGTTAGATGATGGGTGGCGTTGGGTGCAACAGAAGGGGATTAAAGCGCCCCTTTATTGGCGGCGTGAGGGACGTGGTTCGTCATCGGCTTGGCATATGATGACGTTGTATGGTATGATACCCCTGAACGAGGATGTGCCGGTGGTTCATGTGAGTTTTTATGAGGCGGATGCCTATGCGCGTTGGCGAGGCTATCGTCTTCCGACGGAGGCGGAGTGGGAGGCTGCCGCATGTGGGTATGCTCTTTCAGGCGTTTTTCTTGATAAGGGGCATCTCCACCCGCAGATTGCCGACCATAAGGCGAAACATCAATTTTTTGGTGATGCGTGGGAGTTCACATCCAGTGCGTTTCGTCCCTATGCTGGCTATCGGCGTGAGCAAGGTGCTTTGGGGGAATATAATGGGAAATTCATGTCGCATCAGATGGTGTTACGGGGGGGGTCGTGCATCACCCCTGAGGGGCATATGCGTTTGACCTATCGCAATTTCTTTTATCCATCGATGCGTTGGCAATTTGCGGGTGTGCGTCTTGCGCGAGATATGGAAGCGCCATGATGACGATGATATGATGACTCATGTGTGAATGCGAAACACAAACGTTTTTGACTGATGTCGCCATGGGGCTTTCCTCTCCTCAAAAGCGTATCCCATCGAAGTATCTTTATGACGAGAAGGGGAGTGCGCTTTTCGAGAAGATTTGTTCTCTTGACGAGTATTACATTACGCGCACCGAGCTCAATTTATTGGAGGAATGCGCGCCTCACGTGGCGCGATCTATGGGAGGGCATGTCCATATCGTCGAGTTTGGGAGTGGTTCTGATGTGAAGATACGGGCGTTGTTGAAGGCGTTTCAAGGCAGTGTGACCTATGTTCCCATCGACATCTGTCAGGAGGCGTTGGAACAGTCGGCACAATCACTGCGCGCGGACTTTCCTCATGTGGAGGTTCTTCCCGTTTATTGTGACTTTTTGAAGCCTTTTTCTCTTCCCAGTGCCGTTGCTGGCGGGCAGTTGCTTGGTTTTTTTCCGGGCTCTACCATTGGCAATCTTGGTGAAAAGGAGAGCAAAGACCTTATGAGCAGGGCGTCCCACTATTTAGGTGAGGGTGGCTCTTTCCTCTTAGGCATTGATTTAAAGAAGAATCAAGAGACTCTTCGGCGCGCCTATGATGATAGTCAAGGCGTGACGGCGGCCTTCAGTTTGAATCTCCTCGAGCGTATGAATCGTGAGTTATCGTCCGACTTCGTCATAGAGAATTTCGAACATCGTGTGCGCTGGAACGAAGAGCGAGGCGCTATTGAGATTTTCATCGTGAGTCTCTGTCATCAGGAGGTGTCTGTGGGTGAGCATCGTTTTCATTTTCAGAAAGACGAAGGCATTCACACCGAGACATCCCGTAAATATACGATGGCACAAATCAAGAATTTGGCGTTGCAATCGGGTTGGCATGTGCAACGTAGTTGGGTGGATGATGCCTCCCTCTTTAGCGTTAATTACTTGGAACGTTCGGCATGCATGTTATGACCATGCCATGTCGAGGACAAACCCATTCTCCGACGCTTCTCGCTTAAGACGTGAGCATATACTTTATAGACACGGGGTCTATCGCATGTCCTTGATGTCAGCATAGAGTTCCATGGTCCCTATGTTGTCGCGTGATGATGTCGAGCGTATCGTCTTTGTTTTTCAGGAAAACGCCTTGCTTATTGTCAAAGCCTGTTTTCTTCTTGATAATTGGCACGAGGTCCTCTTTGATTTCCAGATTAATACTATGCCGTCCTAGTTCGCGCGCTTTCTTCATGGTTGTTCCACTCCCTGTGAAGGGGTCAAGCACTGTTTCGCCCTTGTAGGAAAAGAGCTTTATGGCGCGATAAGGAATCTCTTCTGGAAATGCCGCAATATCCTTTTCGAGAGGAGCGCCGGGCATGACATTATTCATTTCCCACAGCGTCATGTACCATTTGTTGTCCTGAAGTTCCTTGACATCAACTTTAGAGGCTTCTCTGGTGTTTTTGTCGATAGATTTATAGTTGAATGTTCCCTTTTGGAATATGAGGATGCTTTCCAAGAGATTGTCTGGGTAAAAATACATGGGGTATGGATTCTGTAGGATGACGCCACTGCGGCGGCTAATTCTCAGATACCCATCAGGTTTTTTCCATATGATTCTATCCCTATATCGAAATCCCGCTTTTTGGCATATTTTTGTCGCGTCAGCCACGATAGGAAATTTCTGTCCATCCACAAGCATGTCATCTATATTGAGGACAATGATTCGGCCACCCTGTAGGACTCGATAGAGCTCACAAGCACATTTTTCGAGTATGTCAAGATATTGGTCGTAGCTGCCAAAATATCCTTTATAGTCGAAGGGCGCATTGAAGTAGGGGGGCGATGTGACAACGAGATGGACGCTCTCTGTTTGTATCTCTTGCATGCTGGTGCAACTGCCGAGGATCAGTCTGTGATGTGTGGCAATGCGTGTTCTCTGTTCCATTGGACCATGCATGGACATGAGGGGTGTATAGGCGGGTGGCTCCGGCGGCAGGACTCGAACCTGCGACCCGGCGGTTAACAGCCGCCTGCTCTACCAACTGAGCTACACCGGAAGAAAGAACATCACCCCACAGGCAATGTAGCAAAAAAGAGGGGAGGGGCAAGGGCTTTGTTGGCAAAAAGAGGCGCGAGTCGGAATCGAACCGGCGTCCACGGATTTGCAGTCCGCTGCATAACCACTCTGCCATCGCGCCCCAAACCCGCCCACACCATGTGGAAAAAAAAGAACAACCAGATAAGGGAGCATGACCCACCTGTGTCAGCCTAGAAAGGCTGTGTCACACCCACACGTATCATATGCGCTTTCCCGCTATCTATGACGGCTTGTGTCGTTGCGAAACGGCCACCCTTGTCAAAAGACACATAGCTATAATCGACACGCATGAAGAGTGCTGTGCCCGCAAGGTCGAATTCGATACCGCCACCAAAACGAGGTCCATGGATGAGAGCATCGTCTTTTCCACCAAGGCGTCCAGTATTTTCTAGCTGCACCCAGCCATATCCTCCTTTTGCGTATATCATGAGAGGCCCCAATTCAGCGCCAGCTCTTCCCATCACAGCAGCATCATAGCCATAGCGGTAGCGCGTCGTTTGTGCGACATCGTCTCCGCCACGACTCACCACACGCCCCACCTTTTCATCTGAGAAGACATAACCGCCTTCCAGCTCCAACCCCATCAGCGCCCTGTTACCAGGCTTGCTTTTGGGAGAGGACGCCACATTAAAACCCAGCCCGAGATGGACAGAGCCTCCATCGGCACTGGGGTCTGGAGCGATGGCGGTGTCTTCCTCTACGAGGTCAAAGGACGCCGTCTGCCACCCTCCCAAGAGGAAGACATATCTCTCGAGATTCCCCCATGCATAGGAAGGGACGAGAAGAGCCGTCCACAAAACGATACCGAGAAGGGAATACGAGAACACACTTGTTTTCATGGTCTGTTGAGCCTTGTGCATTGTTAGTAAGACGTTTTCGTAAGACATCATCGCCAGCGCTGCTCCGCGCACTCCTCACAAAAGGTAAGGACTCCTTCCCAGCATGTTCACAAAGAAGCACCCCCTGCCACCTCTCGTGTTACCGCCCACGTCCCTACGGACAGCTCTTGCGGGGAGCAATTCCCTGCCCAGAAGACGTACCAACAGAGCAACCGCCCACCCGCTGATAGAGAGGCTACGCGCCACAGCACGCCACCCACATCCATCCTCGCACAAGGGCTGAACGAGCTGTCACGAACGCTGTCTATGTCCTGTTAGAAGGGGAAAGAGACACCTACTCGGAAGAGATGGGTTTTCCCTTCCCTTTCATTGTAGAAGATATAGGTATAATCCGCGCGCAACGAGAGATGGAAGTTTGGTACCCTATATTCAGCACCTCCGCCACCACGTAACCCGCCATCAAACTGGCTGATACGTTCTGTAGCCGATGTACGCTTGATATGGGTCTGTCCGTAACCCGCCTTTGCGTAAATTGTGAGGGGATTGCCTTGCGTTTTGACGCCAGCGCGTAAGAAAAAGGCGTAGTCGAGGCCAAAATCCGTCTCATACCCGTTCACAGTGGCAGAATCGAACAAATGTCCCGCCTCTCCCTCGAGCCCCACGAAGAGGTTTGTCCTTGTCTTCGGGGGAAGGATATAGTCGATATTCGCACCGACATGGATGGAGCCACTATTAGGCTTCGTGTCTTCTGAGGAAAATTTCCACCCACCTAGCATATAAAATTGTCCACTGCTCTCCGCGCGAGCCTGCCCTGAAAAACAGGAGAGGGTAAAGGCCGTGAGAACAATAAACGCATAGCACTGAATTCTTTTCATGATTTTCTCCTATTGCTGAAAAGTCCTATGGTACCCTGTTGTGTCATATGGGATACGTCTTACCCCTTTGGCATAATAAAATATAATTTTTGCCTATGCAAGTTTTTGCTGAAAAATAATGCTGTGGCCTATCATTTTTTAGACACGTCATCAAGGGTATGGGCAAGCGTGATACGGCGGGCGCTGTCCTCCCTTAAAGGGGGAAGATTTTCCGCCAATTGTCGCATCGTGTCTCGGTGGCACGGGCAGTGAAGAACGAGATCACATCCCGCATTGAGGGCAGAGCGCGCTCTTTCGATGGGAGAGAGATATGATAGAGCATGCATCGCGATGTCGTCGGTGATGAGGACTCCGTCAAATGCCATCATGTCTCGAATAATATCTTGGATGACAATGGGTGAGAGCGTGGCGGGATGGCGCGCATCGATATCCGTGTAGGTGACATGGGCTGTCATAGCCCATGGGGGTGGTTGTTGGGGGGGTGGCTGTTGTTGGGCGTTCAGAGGGCGCGCGAGGGCTTGAAAAGGTAGGAAGTCGCTTTCCATAAGCGTTTTCTTATGGGTATCGACGATGGGGAGGGATAGGTGGCTATCTTCTTTTGCTCGTCCATGGCCGGGAATATGTTTGATGACGGCGTGGACGTTCTGTTTCTGCAATGCATCGATGAAGTGTCGTCCCAGTGACGTCGTCACGTCCGCTCTATGAGAGAAGGCGCGACTTCCAATGATAGGGTGGGCATCTTGTTGGGGAAGGTCGAGGACGGGTGCGCAATTGACATTGATTCCCATGCGATGGAGGGTTTTCCCTATGTGCGTGGCATTCTTGGCACAGAGGGCTATGGCATCATCGAGCTGTGTTTCTGCTTTGAGACCAAACATGTTGGCAGCGGGAAAGGATGGGAAAGGGGGTGATGGGAGGCGTTGCACCTTCCCTCCTTCTTGGTCTATGAGGATAAAGGGTTTGTGGTGGCAGATGGCGCGCACACTCTCCACTAACTGGGTTATTTGTTGCGCATCGCGACAATTGCGGTCGAACAGGATAAATCCTTGTGGTTGATATTGGCGGAAGAACGTTTCTTCGAAAGAATCGAGGGACAATCCTTTGAGTCCAAAGATAACGGGCAGGGATGTCATGATGTAGGCGCACCGCTATGAGACACGACTGGCTTGGTCGTGTGGCTACTGTTGTGCCGATGTCGTGTTAGGCTGGATGGCGAGGCAATGCTCACCTAATTGCTTCATTTGGCGACAGATTTTTTGAGCATCAGCATGGCTTGGGAATGGTCCTACTTGTAGTCGGTAGAAGATGCCTTTTGCGCCGAGATTTGCTTCTTCCACATAGGGTGTGTAGGCGGCAAGGAGGGCGCTATGGTCATAGAGGAGTCGAAGCCATGCATTGTTCGTTTGTATTTTCTGTCGATAAGAGCCAAGTTGGATACGATGTGTTTTACTATGCTCGACATTGAGGCTGACCACGTCCCTTATGCTTTTTTCTGGCGGTGGCGAGAGAGTCGGCTTGGCGGTGTTGGCGTTTGCTGGTTGGCGTGATGGAGAAGGTTTGCTCTTTGCTTTGACTGTCAAGGCCGCGAGGAGTTCTTTTTTCCCTTCTTCAGCAGATTTTATCGGTGTTGTCGCGTCTGTCTTTTTGTCTTTATCCTGTTCCGCTTTAAATTGGGCGATTTCTTGGGCGATACGTTCGATATTGTCGCGCACTTCTTCATTTTTTTTGCGTTCTGGCGTTGCGAGAGCTTGTGCGGTATCACTGGCGGTGGTTGACTCTGTGTTTGCTTGTGTCTTTTGAGGCGCTGTTGTTTTTTCCTCTATCGTTGGCGTTGGTGTATTCGTGTTGGCGGTTTCTGTGCTTGTGTTGTCTGTGGGCTTATCTTCGGTGATGCGATAAATTTCTTTGTCTTGATGAGGGATAGGGGGCTGGTCGGGCTGGACGATGGGGGTGATGCGCACCGTTGAGCCGTCCGACGTGATAAGAGGCACTTGGGCATTTTGTTCCATGCCTGATTGCACGCCCATGCGGTAAGAGAATGTCATAATGAAGAGGAAAAACCCCAACACAGCGAGGCCACTGACGATGTAGAAGGCTGGCGGGTATCCGCTCAGTAGGGTATCTAGCTTGTCCCTGAAGGATGGATTGTCCTCGTGGAGCTCGCCATCCTCTTCTATGAATTCTGTGTTCGTATCGTCTTGGTCCTCTTCATGGGGCGGAGGAGGCTGTGGTCTAGGGCTTTGCTGTGGTGGCTTTTTGTTCGAAGACGCATCCATAGAATGGCGTAATGCGTCGAGAGGCGACAGCTCTTCTTTTTGTCTTCCTTGGCCTTGAGGCTGTTGCGTGCCTTGTGTCTTGTCTTCAGCCATGGTGCTCTCTCTCTGTGTTAGTCGCGCAATTCGTCCAAAGCACAAATACCCAGGGTCTCTAACCCTTCTTTTAGCATGATTTGTGTCGCTTTGACTAGTGAAAGGCGTTCTTTTTGTCGTTTTTTGTCCCCCGCGTCGAGGAATCGCATGGTTTTATCACGATTCCCTTGAGTCCATAGGATGTGAAAGGCTTCGGCAGTGCGTGTTAAGAGATATGGAATGCGGTGTGGCTCACGCATACGCACGGCATCGCGACAGTGCTCGGGCCAAAAGGCCAGAATCTTAATCAAGGCGATCTCGTGGGGTGACGTGAGAGAAGGAAAGGGATGGGCGGTCTCCTGTGAGGGGATGTCAGGGGCATGTGTCGCCTGACGCAAGATAGAACAGCATCGGGCGTGGGCGTATTGGACGTAGAAGAGGGGATTGTCTCGATTTTCGAGAATGGCGGTGTGTAAGTCGAAGACAAGGGGGGCATCATGGCGTCTGGTGAGCATGAGGAAACGCACGGCATTGCGACTTGTTTGTTCGACGAGTGTGCGTAGTGTGACGATATGCCCCAACCTTTTCGAGAGTTTTACGGCTTGTCCGTCTTTCATCAGCCGCACCATCGCCATCAACATGACATCGAGTTTTCCTTGACCATCGCTCATGGCATGGAGAGCGCCTTGCAGGCGTTGGACATAGCCAGCATGGTCAGCCCCCCAAATGTTGATCATGGCGTGATAGCCTCGTTGCCACTTGGTGTGATGGTAGGCGATGTCAGCAGCGAAGTATGTCCATGTGCCATCGTCTTTTTGTAGGGGGCGGTCGCTACTATCACCGAATTGTTGCGCGCGAAACAAGTAAATAGGACGTTCTGTCCAATCTTCTTTTTTCATGCCTTTTGGCGGGGGAAGTGTGCCGTGATAGAGCAATTTTTTCTTATGGAGGATATGGAGGGTTTTTTCTATCTCTCCGTTTTGGTGGAGGGATTTCTCTGAGAAGAACACATCATGGCGTATGTTGAGGCATGCGAGGTCTTGGCGAATCAATGTCGTCATGGCATCGATGACATGGGTTTCGATGTGCTGTTTC
Organism: Alphaproteobacteria bacterium GM7ARS4; assembly: GCA_014332745.1. NCBI lineage: Bacteria > Pseudomonadati > Pseudomonadota > Alphaproteobacteria > Alphaproteobacteria bacterium GM7ARS4. The sequence goes on from JACONL010000003.1 coordinate 121,288, forward strand.
CGTGTGGCGTCCTTCATATGGAGCAGCTGTGTATCGTGGCGTTTTATCAAGGAGAGGGCGACATGCCGTAGATGGTCGCCTTCATAAAAGTCTGATGGTTTTGGCGGCGTGACACCGCATTCTTTTTGATAGTACCACCAGACAGAGTCGGTGAGATGAGCAATTTGGACACCCGCATCGTTCATGTAGTATTCACGGGTGACGTTAAAGTTTGCTTTTGTGAGCATATTGGCAAGGACATCGCCAAAGACGGCGCCTCGCGCATGTCCTACATGCATAGGGCCTGTAGGGTTTGCTGAGACGTATTCTATGTTAATCTTCTCTCCTTTTCCTATATCACTCCGTATCCATTCCTTGCCAGCTGAGATGATGGCCGCAAGCTGTTGGTGCCAGAAATGCTCCTCGCATGTGATATTGAGGAATCCAGGGCCAGCGACATCGACATGTTTGATGGACGGGTGTTTGTCTAAGGTTGTTTTTATCTTATGGGCGAGCTCCAGTGCTGTCATGGCGTAGGCTTTCGTGAGACGTAGGGCGATATTGGTCGAGACATCGCCAAAATCTTGATGTTTTGCCAATTCCATGGCGATGCTGTCGGTGGATATGGTGTCTTTCCCCTGCCCATTGGGGAGGGCATCATGGAGCATGGTTTGAAGCTGCTGATAGGCGTCACGCATAAGAACGAGGCGGGGCTTATAGTCTTATTATCTGTTTTTGATAGCATTTTTCGGCATAGCGGTCGGTCATGCCTGCGAGATAATCGCACAGGATGCGCGCCTTATGCGATTCATCGTCTCCTTGCTCTTGGGAGCGTTCATACCATGACGCTGGCAATTGATGTGGGTGATGCCACCAATGGTGGAACAAGGCGCGCAATTTCTGTTGGCTTGCCTCCATGATAGCACGGACGTCTTGATGGCGATACATTTTTTCCTGTAGGAATTGGCGTAACGCGCCCATCACATCGGCCATGGGCTTTGAGAAAGTGATGAGCGGGGCGTGATGGGCGCGCACTTGTTCGGCATGCGTGATATGGGCGTTGGCGAGCGTCTTTGACGAGTGTTCCACAAGGTCATCGATCATGCGCGTGATAAGGTGGCTAATACTCTCATGGCGGAGGCGTTGTGAGTCCACATGGGGATATGTGCGCTGTGTTTCTGTAAAGACCTCATGGAGGAGGGGTATCGTCATGAGGTCTTCGATGGACAATAAGCCGCTGCGCAACCCGTCATCAATGTCGTGGTTATGATAGGCAATATCGTCGGCAAGGGCAGCGACCTGTGCCTCGAGGGAAGCAAAGCAATCAAGGCGCAAGTCGTGCTGTGCGTTATAGCGCGCAAGATGGTAGGGATATGGCTTTGTCGTCACGGGCCCATTATGTTTTGCCACGCCTTCCAATGTTTCCCACGTCATATTGAGTCCGTCATAAGAGGCATAGCGTCTCTCGGTGGCTGTGAGGACGTGGAGCGTTTGGTCATTATGGTCAAACCCGCCATAGGGCGTCATGAGTCCTTCCAGTGCTTGCTCGCCGGCATGGCCAAAGGGTGGATGTCCCAAATCATGGGCGAGGGCGATGGCTTCGGCAAGATCTTCGTGTAAGCCTAGCCTACGTGCGATGGAACGCGCCATCTGTGAGACCTCTAGCGTATGGGTGAGGCGGGTTCGATAATGGTCATTTTCTGTGACAATAAAGACTTGTGTCTTAGACTCTAAACGGCGAAAGGCCGTGCAATGAATAATGCGGTCCTTATCCCGCTGCCATGGCGTGCGGTTTTTGTCAGGGGAGTGCGGGTAGAGGCGTCCTCGACTCTGTTGAGGGTCGCTGGCGTAAGACAAACAACGTATCATCATGACTCTCAATTCTTTTTTGTTGATTATAGCTTACGTTATGGGCTATGGCTATGCCTTGTTTTTATAGGTGATGTGCCTTATAGTCTTTCGTGGGCGGGGATGATGTTAACAGAGGTGATGACATGACGGACGGGACAGGTGTGACATTGACTGAGAAGGCGGCACAACGTATCACGGATATTGCCCGCAAGAAAAACAAGGGTGATGCGATGCTCAGAGTGTCCGTGCAGGGTGGAGGCTGTCAGGGGTTCTCCTATGTTTTTTCCTTTGACTCGGCACAAAGGGAGAATGACACGTTATTTTCACAGCATAATGCCAAACTTGTGATTGATCGTGACTCTTTTGCGTTGCTTCAGGGGGCGCGCATCGACTTCGTGCAAGACCTCATGGGGGCGCGCTTTTCCATCGACAACCCGCAAGCCTCTTCTTCTTGTGGCTGTGGCAATTCCTTTAGCCTCTAGGGAGTGTTGACGTTGTGGTGAGTGATGTGGATACGCTCACCATTGCCACGTGGAATGTCAATTCTGTGCGCGCTCGCATGGAGTCGCTCGTAGAGTGGCTTCGCCACCAAAGTCCGGACGTCGCCCTTTTGCAAGAGACAAAAATCCACCATGAGGCGGTGGACAAGGAGATTTTCGAGGATTTGGGGTATAACGTGGCGTTTTTTGGGCAAAAAGCGTGGAATGGCGTGGCGATTTTAAGCAAACGTCCTTTAGAGGATGTTCGTTATGGCTTTGAGCGTAAGGAATCGCCAGCCGAGACGAGGTCTATAGACCAGCCGTATCTGCATGCGCGTGTCATTGAGGGGTTGTGTCCCTTTGCCACAGGCATGATGCGCGTTGTCTCTATCTATGCGCCCATTGGCAACCCGTTAGGGAGCGATAAATATCAGAACAAGCTCTTGTTTATGGACGAGATGTATGACTATGTGCTGTCCCTCTTAGGGGAAGAGGGACATTTTGTGTTAGGGGGCGACTATAATGTCTTGTTAGAAGATAAGGACGCTGCCGATCGTGATGTCTTCGACGACGATGCGGTGGGGTCTTATGCCAGTATGGCGTCCATGCGCCGTATTATGCATTTGGGTGTCGTCGATAGCGTTCGGGCGCGCCATAGGGGAGAGGGGCATTATAGTTATTGGGATTATCAAGATGGGGCATGGGAAAAGGACCATGGCATTCTCATCGATAGGCTGTTGTTATCTCCTCACAGCGCTGACTGCCTTCGTGAGAGTGGTATTATGCGTGAGATGCGAGGCAGAGGCGCACGAGGCGTATCACAAAACAAGCCTTCTGACCATGTTCCCGTCTGGTGTCGCCTGTCGTCTCCCTAGGGATGTGGCCTCAAGCTAAATCAGCATGGGGTCGGTGACGATATCGATGAGGGCTGGACCTGAGGAGGCGAGGGCGTCACGCATGGCGTTATCCAATTGCTTGATTCTGTCGACGCGTATGCCTTTTCCACCACACTGGGTAGCAAATTGTGCGAAGTCGGGATTATGGAGGCTTGTCTGCCAGACGTCCCAGCGTCCGTCCCTTTGTTCTTTCGATATTTTTCCTAATTCATTATTGTTGAGAAGGATATGGGTGATAGCCATGCGATATTTGACGGCTGTGGTGAATTCGGCAAGATACTGCCCTAGGCCACCATCGCCGCTAATAGAGATAATGGGGCGTGGCTGTTCTTGTGTTTGTTCATAAGCCCATGCGCCCATGGCGGCGGGGAAGGAGAAGCCGATAGAGCCTAGATAGCCAGACATGAGGATTGTTTGTGCAGTGCATTCGAAATAGCGTCCAAAGGAATAGGTATTATTGCCCACATCCACGGCGATCACGGCGTTGTGAGGGATATGACGGGAGAGCACATCGAAGAGCGCTGCTGCGTTGACACCTTTTTTATTATCTTCGCGTCCGCGCCTTTTTTTCTCTTCCCGCCAGAGCGCCCATCGCGCCTTGATGTCTTGGCGTTGGTCTATGCATGCTGTCTGTTGCGGTAGTGCGTTGAGGAGGCGCTGTGCTGTCGTGCGAATATCGCCCCAGATAGGGAGGGTCACGGGGTGAAATTTTGCCAGCGCCATGCGGTCAAAATCGACTTGGATGATGGGTTTGCTCTTATCGATTCCCGTATGGTCTGAGAAAGACGCTCCGAAGGCGATGATAAGGTCGCTTTCATTCATGAGCCAGCTCGCGATGGGTGTTCCGCTACGTCCCAAGACGCCAGCGGCGAGGGGGTCGCTATCGGGAATGATACCCTTTGCCTTAAAGCTCGTCATGATGGGGGCGTTGATTTTGTCGGCGAGGGCGCGCATGTCGTCCATGCTGTCTCGCGCCACACCATGGCCTAAGATGATAACGGGGCGTCGGGCGTGGCCTATTCTATAGGTGGCTTCTGTGATGTCGCGTTCATCTGGTGCGATATGGGTGCGCGCGATACGTCCTCTGGGCGAGGAAGCGACGCTTTTTTTGTCGGCAGGGATATTTTGCACTTCGTCTGGAAAGATAAGATGGGCAACGTCTCGCCGCACGATGGCGTTTTTCATGGCGAGGGACATGAGGTCGGCATGGCGGCTTGTATGGAGGACGGTGTGATTAAAGGGCGCGACTGCTTCGAAGGCGGAACTTTGGTCTATTTCTTGGAAGGCGCCGGGACCCAGCACTTGGGTATTGACTTGTCCTGTGAGGGCGAGGAGGGGAGCTCTATCGATATGGGCGTCCCATAGTCCTGTGAGCAGGTTGGTCGCGCCGGGGCCAGCGATGGTGAGGCATGCGGCAGGCTTACCGCTGAGTTTCCCATAAGCCGAGCATGCAAACGCCGCTGCGCCCTCATGGCGAATGCCAATAAAGGTGAGACGCCCTTTTTCCTCTTCTATGCGGATGGCGTCCGCCAGGCCAAGATTGGAGTGTCCGACCATCCCAAAGACATGGCGTACGCCCCATGCGACCATCGTCTCGACCATGACGTTTGATATGGTGCGTGGCATGGCGAGGGATTCTTGGACAGCGACATAAATGCCGTCATCTCGGCACTCCACAGGATAGGCGGCGACATCGTCATAGCCAGAGCCTTTGCGCGCTTTCCCGTTGATAGGGTCGAAATCCCATCCATGCCATGGACAGCGTAGGTAGCATTTCTCGATACTTCCCTCACCGAGAGGCCCGCCTTGATGGGGACAGCGATTCTTTAAAGCGCCATATTGTCCCTGAAAATGCGTCAAGGCGATGGTTTGTTTGCCCGCTGTTACCGTCCGCACGCGCCCTTCAGGCAGGCTTCCTTTGTCCGCCACTTTATACCAGACGGTGCGCGTCTCTTCTGGCGTGGGCTGGCGATGGGTTATGCTCAGGGTCGCATCATCGTCTTGGAAATCCTTATACCAGTGGCTTCCATCGCAAAAAGGCTTGTTCGTTGATGCGCCACATCGGCAGAGAGCATAACGCCTTTTATCAGCGCCCTTTCCCCATTGTCCCTGCTCGTGTGTTTGAAGGTCAATAGCGCCTTCTACGTGGAACGGGCCATCTTTGCTGACGGTGATACGCGCTGTCCCATGGTCTGTTGCTGAAGAGGCTTTGTTCTTGAGCGTATAACGCAAAGCGCCAGATGGGCATTGTTGGATGACGTTGATAATGTCTTGGGTTTTTGCGCCATCGGGGTCGATCCACGGCTCGATGCCCATGCGCCAAACGCTTTTGAGTGTCTCTGTGCATATGCCCGCATGGGAGCATATGGCGCGATTATCGTGAATGGTGATATGTTTGCCTTCATAGGCGTCATCATGGTCTGGAATGTGGCGTTTTTGGCATGCGCTCGTAAAGCCAATTTTTTTATGGCTTCCGTCGCAATAGGGCTTATCGTGCGATGCGCCACATCGGCAGAGGGAGAGGACGTTCTTTTTTGGGTAGGCGTCTCCCGTCCAATCGTAGAGAGGAGGGGGATTCTTAACAACAAGGGGCCCGTCTGTCACAGGGGCGATGGTGGCTGCTGCGCTCTGTTTTTTTTCTGTTGTCTCGGACATGTTTCAGTGGCAGGGTTCAGTGGCGGGGGCAGGGGTGCTATGGCTGTGTTTTATGGAGTAAGGCGTGTATGGTATCTGTTGACCGCACTGCTCCATAGGATGCCGATGTGGTGAGGGCAGCATAAGCTTTGAGGGCGTCACTGACCTTGCGGGGACGTGCGTGGACAGGTTTCCACCCTCCATCGTTACGTGCGTGCATTTTTTCTCGCCTTTGTTGCATTTCTTTGTCGGATATATCGAGCGTGATGAGACGTTGGGGAATGTCAATGATAATACGGTCGCCTTGCTCGATGAGGGCGAGGTTTCCCCCCTCAGCGGCTTCTGGTGATATATGCCCTATGGAGAGGCCTGATGTCCCTCCTGAGAATCGCCCATCGGTGATGAGTGCGCATGAACGGCCAAGGTTCTTTGATTTTAGGTAGCTCGTGGGGTAGAGCATTTCTTGCATGCCCGGTCCTCCTTTTGGCCCTTCATAGCGTATGACGATGACGGCGCCTGCTTGGACGTCATCATTGAGGATACCATTGACGGCGCTCTCTTGGCTTTCGAAGATATGGGCTGGTCCTTCAAAGGTAAAGAGCTCTTCATCGACACCGGCTGTTTTCACAATACATCCTTCTGTGGCGATATTTCCTGTGAGCACGGCAAGCCCGCCATCTTTGCTATAGGCGTGGTCGCTATGGCGTATGCATCCTGTTTTTCTATCTTGGTCGAGGGCGTTGTAGCGTTTATCTTGGGAGAAGGCTTGTTGCGTGGGTACGCGCCCCGGCGCGGCAAGATAGAATCGCTTGCAGTGGTCGTCATGGCTTTGGTCAATATCCCATTGTTGAAGAGCATGCAAAAGTGTCTCACTATGGACGGTCGGGACGTGGGTATGGAGAAGGTTTTTCTCTTGTAGTCGTCCGAGGACGGCATAGACGCCGCCGGCGCGATGGAAATCTTCCATGTGATAGTCAGAACTGGGGGCGATTTTGCACAGATTGGGGACGGCGCGCGACAATCTGTCGATGTCTTTGATGGTAAAGGGGCACTCACCTTCATAGGCAGCGGCGAGAAGATGGAGAACGGTGTTGGTTGAGCCTCCCATGGCGATGTCGAGGGACATGGCATTCTGGAAAGCCTGATAGCTGGCGATGGCGCGGGGAAGGGCGTTTTGATTGTTCTGTTCGTAGAATTGCTTTGCCAATTCTACGATACGATGTCCCGCTTGAATGAAGAGCTTTTCGCGCTCCACATGGGTCGCCAAGAGACTCCCATTGCCGGGTAACGCAAGGCCAATGGCTTCCGTGAGGCAATTCATGGAATTGGCGGTAAACATGCCAGAGCATGAGCCACATGTAGGGCATGCGCTACGTTCATAAGCCAGCACATCGTCGTCGCTCGTGTCGGGATTGGCGGCTTGCACCATCGCATCGACGAGGTCAAGGGCCTTCTTTTCGCCTTGGATTGTCGCTTCGCCAGCTTCCATAGGCCCGCCAGAGACGAAGATGGCGGGGATATTGAGGCGCATGGCCGCCATGAACATGCCAGGGGTGATTTTGTCGCAATTGGATATGCAGACAAGAGCATCGGCACAATGGGCGTTCGCCATATACTCTACGGAGTCAGCAATAATTTCTCGCGAAGGGAGAGAGTAGAGCATACCATCATGGCCCATAGCGATGCCATCATCGACGGCAATGCTGTTGAATTCTCGCCCTACGCCTCCTGCTTTGGCGATGGCGTCACAGACCAATTGTCCTACGTCCTTGAGATGGACGTGGCCTGGCACGAATTGGGTAAAGGAATTGGCAACGGCGATAATGGGTTTTTCGAAATCCTCGTCACGCATGCCTGTTGCCCGCCACAGCCCGCGCGCCCCCGCCATGTGACGCCCATGAGTCGTTGTGCGTGAGCGATAGGCTTTTGTCATACGCTTCTCCTGAGATTTCAGATGATGACGTCTTTCCGTTGACTATAAGCTATGATGGGAGGAAATGCCATGCTCTTGATAAAATGCCATCACCGCCTGCCAAAAAAGGGTGCGTTGTTCGAACATCATAAAGTGCCCTGCGCCTTCGATGGCATGTAAGGGCATGCCGTCATGGCGTAGGCGGCGCGTATTGTCTTCTATCTCCGATTCAGCGCCATAGAGATAGAGTGTTGGGCTGGACATCATCTTATAGAAGGCATAGAGCTGTCCGCTTGACGACCATCTTGTCGTGGATTGGGCGTAGGCGTGAAAGGCGTCCGCGCGCGTTTCTTTCAGCGCCATTCCCCATCGCCTTGTGGATGGGTTGTCTGACGTGCATGCGCGTTCTAAGAGGCGTGGAAAACGCCTATGGATAAAGTCCTCTCTCTCGTAGGATGCCGCTCGCCTGCTGATGAGCTTGCCATCATGGGGTGATAGATTGCCTTCAGCGCAAATGAGAGAGCCAATGGTGATACCATCCTTTTTTTGTAAGGCGCGCTGTGCCATGAGCAGAGCGATAGCGCCTCCCATAGAGTGGGCGACGATATGGATATGGGTATGTCCGTGTCTTTGCAGGCTTGTGCTGAGCCAGCGCGCCACCGCCACAAGGGTATAGGGTCCCTGATAGGCTTCGATGTCTCCATAGACCATGTCCCCTTTGCTGTGTCTCTTTTTCCGTTGACGAATGCCATGAGCAATGCCATGGGCGGGGAGGTTCGGTATAAGGCATGGCGCGCCTTGAAAGAAACGCATGGTTTGTGCGTCCTCGAAGCACTGAGCGTTGTCACCTAATCCATGGAGAAAGAGGAAGGAAGACAAGGACAATGCCGTCACAGGGGCTTTTACGAACGTTTGAGGCGATGGATGATTCGCTCGAAATGGCGATAGGCGTCATGGTGCTTCTGCCATTGTTCTGTTTTTTCTTGGAGGATGGCCGCGGGGGCATTTTTCACGAATCCTTCATGATCCAATCTTGTGCGTAAGGCGAGGGCTTTTTCTTTATGGCTATGCATCGATTTCGAGAGTCGCGCCTGTAAGGCGTCCATATCCACATGGTGAGACAGGCCTATGGCAAAGAGAGAGCCATCCACAAAAAATTCGATGGCATGGCGGGGGTGGGTCTCCTTGTTGGCGATGTCGGTGATAGTCTCTATGGGGCATAGATGGGAGAGGAGTTTGTGGTGTGTTGTGAGGGCAGTCCTATGGTTATCGGACGCTTGTATGATGTGCAGTGATATAGGCTCTTTTGGTGATTGCTGGAGGTCTTGCATGAGGCTTCGCACATGGTGTGTCAGTGTGAAGATAAAGTCGATGGCGTGGGTATTATCATGAGCATTGTCATAAGTGTTGTTAGGGGTGTCTCTATGCGGTTTTTGCCTCAGCGTTTTGGTGGGTGTCGTCCTTTTGATGAGGGCTGGTGCGTCTTTTGCTTTGAGTACACGCCAGATATGCTCGCTCACGAAGGGCATGAAGGGGTAGAGGGCATGGAGCATGTGGCAGAAGACATATCCCATGACGTTGCGCGTTTCATGGTGTGTAGGCTCGTCTTCATGGGTGAGGAGAGACTTCACGCCCTCAATATAGTTATCGCACAGGTCTGACCATATGAAGTGGTAGAGCGCTTGTGCGGCTTGGTCGAAGCGTCCATTGTCGAGTTCATCACCGACTGCATGGAGCATATGGTGTAGTTTATGGATGATCCACTGATTGAGGGGGTGGCGATATTGTGGGCTCGTGTCGGGGGTGCATGTGATGGCATGGAGCGTACAGAAACGTGCGGCATTCCATATTTTTGTTGTAAAATTGCGGTATCCTTGGATACGTGATGTGCTGAGGCGGACATCTCTTCCGGGAATAGCGGAAGCTGCCATCGTAAAACGCAAGGCGTCTGCGCCATAGGAGTCGATGGTTGCAAGGGGGTCGATGACATTGCCTTTGGACTTCGACATTTTTTGTCCCTGTTCGTCCCGCACGAGGGCATGGACATAGACATGGCGAAATGGGACATCTCCTGTGAAATGGAGTCCCATCATCGCCATGCGGGCGACCCAGAAGAAAAGAATGTCGAATCCTGTCACGAGGACGTTGTTAGGATAGAAGGTTTTTAATTCTGCTGTTGCTGATGGCCAGCCTAAGGTTGAAAAGGGCCAGAGGGAGGAGGAAAACCACGTATCGAGGACATCCTCTTCTTGGGTTAATGGGGGGATGATTGCTGTTTTGTAATGGGTGCGCGCCTGTTGTTCGGCATGGGCTTGTGTGTTGGCGACAAAGATTGTGCCATCTGGAGCGTGCCATGCGGGAATGCGATGTCCCCAACGTATCTGTCTTGATATGCACCATGGCTGGATATTGTCGAGCCATTGTAGGTATGTTTTGCGCCATGTGGCGGGTGTGAATGTCATGTCGCCGCTCTCGACGGCGCGTATGGCTTTGGGGGCAAGGCGCGGCGCATCGACAAACCATTGGTCTGTGAGCCATGGTTCGATAATGGCGTGGGATCTATCACCGTGGGGCGTTGGGATGCTGGTCGTTTCGATATGGTCTATATGTCCTTGCTGTGTGAGCGCCTCGATGAGCGCTTTCCGTGCTTGGAATCGTTCCATGCCACGCCATGGTTTTGGCACGTTATCGTTGTAGTGCGCCCTTGAGTCGAAGACATTGATGAGGGGGAGGTTGTGGCGTTGTCCTACATCGAAATCGTTCATGTCATGGGCGGGTGTAATCTTCACGGCGCCAGAGCCTTTTTCGGGGTCAGCATGGGGGTCGGCAATGATAGGGATTGTCCTATGGAAGAGGGGAAGAATGCACTGACATCCAATCCATTGTTGATAGCGTGGGTCATCGGGATGGACGGCGATGGCGGTATCGCCCGCCATGGTCTCAGGGCGTGTCGTGGCGATGATGATAGCGTGGGATGGCTTATGGGCGAGAGGATAGCGTATATACCATAGGTGTCCTTGTCGGTCTTTCGTTTCTACTTCGAGGTCGGAGATCGCTGTTTCGAGGACGGGATCCCAATTGACAAGGCGTTTGCCTCGATAGATGAGTCCTTGTGCGTGCAGGGTCGTGAACGCATGGAGCACAGCGTGAGACAGGCCGTCATCGAGGGTAAAACGTTCCCTCTGCCAATCAGGCGAAGCGCCAAGGCGACGCAATTGAGCGGTGATCTTCCCACCCGAACGTTCTTTCCATGCCCATATATGCGCGAGGAGTTCGTCCCTTGTGAGGGATGACGGGTCTTGATGGCGTGATGCCAGTTGCCTCTCGACGAGGGCTTGGGTGGCAATCCCTGCGTGGTCTGTTCCCGGCTGCCATAAGGTGCGCTCACCTTGCATGCGGTGGTAACGGACGAGGATGTCCTGAAGAGTCATATTGAGGGCATGCCCCATGTGAAGCGACCCCGTCACATTGGGGGGCGGCATCATCATACAGAATGCTTTGCTCTCCTTATTCTGGTGCGGCGCAAACAAGCCGCTTTCTTCTTCTTCCTGATAGAGTGCTTGTTCTATAGCCTGATGTTGATAGGTTTTCGCGAGCATACAGAACGGATATGGAAAGAGGTAAGATTATGCTTTAGGAACGCCCTTGTTCGCGAGCCAAGAGCGCAAGACGGATGGGACGATTTTTTTAATCATCGCCTCAGTGATGTGGCTATTGGTGGCTTGGGCTTCTTCCTCCAAACGTTTCTCGACGCGCTCCACGATGTCGGGCAAGGACTCTTGTATGGCCCCTTGTATATCGGTGGACTGCGTTTTTGATACGTGACGTAACTCGGCTGCGATATGAGGGAGGATAGAGACGTTGTCTTCCTTGCCAACGACATCGGTGAGTTCCAATATGGAGTCATCATTCCTCCCAGTGTTCTCGTTGCCCTGTTGATGGGGGAGCGCTGGCGTTGCTGTCTGAGAAGGCGGTGGCGCTGTGGCACGTGGTGCTTGTGGTGATGGATGTTGTGGCGATGGTGGCGATGAATGTTGTGGCGCTGCTGGTGATGGATGTTGTGGCGCTTGTGGTGATGGATGTTGTGGCGCTGCTGGTGATGGATGTTGTGGCGCTTGTGGTGATGGATATTGTGGCGGGATGGCGTTGTGTGGTGTCATCACACTGCCGAGATATGATGTCTGTGTGTTCTCTGGTTGGGGGCTATGGAACGACATTTTTGTGGTTTGGGCATCTTCTTTTCTCACTGGCACATCAGGAAGGATGGGGAGGAATTCCGTCTTTTGTTTTTGCTCTTGGGCGTCATGTTCTCTGGTGAGGATGTATTGTGCTGTCGCATGAAAGTTTTCATCTTCGAACATCGAATTTTTCTTTGCGATTTTCTCCACTGCCGAGAGAATCTGCGCGGTCGTGTTTTTTTTATCAGAATCGCTCATAGCGTATGTCTTGCCCTGACGTTTGTAAGAGACGCGCCTGCCCCCAGCCCTGTCTGCTCTATTATATAGGATGAAGGCGTTGTGATAAAGAGGAAAATGGGGTCGTTCTTTTTATTGTGTGTCCGTGATGCCGATATGGTCCAGCGTGAGTGCTCCCATAGCGTTCAAGAGTTGGAAGACGGCTTCTCTGAAATCATATTCGGCTTGGGCGAGTTGTTTGAGAGATTGAAAGAGTTCATTTTCGGCATCCAACACATCGAGGACGGTCCTATCACCGAGGGTCGCTTCCTCACGTACGCCTTGGGCGGCGATACGGTTGGCTTGGACTTGTGATTTATAGGAGACAATTTGCGCTTTAATGGCTTCGAGATTCTGCCATGCGCTGGCGACTCTTTGGTCGACGGTGCGTTGTTCTTGGGTGAGGAGGTGTTTTGTCTTAGCGTGGTCATATTTAAATTCTTGGAGGAAGCTCAAGGCGGCGCCGCCTTGCCATAGGGGCACGGTGAGGAGCGCTTTGACTTCGACACTTTCACTTTTGCTTCCTCTGCTAAATGTATCGAAAGAGCGTGAGCCTCGTCCCTCTAGCTTGAGGGAGGGAAGAAGTTGCCCGATGGCGTTATGGACTCGGTAACGGGCGGCATATTCGCCATAGCGCGCATTTTGTAGGAGGGGATGGTTTGTGCGCGCGACGTCAATGCTTTTCTCTAGGGTTTTTGGGAGGGAAAAGGTGAATTTGGACGTGATGGGGTTGTCTGGTGGCGCTTGCCCGACAATATCCCGATATTGTGCTTGGGCGATGGCATAGTTTCCTTGACTACGTACGGTTTCGGCATGGGCTTGTGCCAGTCGCGCTTTTGCTTGGGCGACATCGGTAAAGGTGACTTCACCCACTTGGAATCGGTCTTCTGTTGACTTGAGCTGTTCGATGAAGAACGCTTCACTTTTACGGGCGATCTCTGTCAGTTGCTTGTCGCGCACAATGGCAAAAAATGCCGATGCTGAGCGCAAGAGGACATCTTGTCGTGTGCTTTCTAACACGGCCATGGCTTGTTGCTCTAGGGCATAGGCTTGTCGCACTTTTGCGACACTGGCGAAGCCGTTAAAAATCTCTTGGGTGATGACGAGTTCGCCTTTGCGTGGTTTCCGTCTCTCGCTACCCCTGATAAAGGGGAGGTCGCTTGTAACATCTGAGACGGCGTAGTCAGCGCGTCCCTCGATGCTTGGTAAAAATTCACTATAGGCTTGGGGGACTTTCTCTTGGGTGGCTCTGAAGCTTTCCCATTCTGCTTTCAAGAGGGGGCTATCGCTATAGGCGTATCGTAGTGTTTCCTCTAATGTCGAGGCAGAACTGGAAGCTATGGGCACAACAAACATGCAGAAGCAACAGCACAAGGCTAAAGAGACGATGTCTTTAGGCATGGTGATGGGCTCGCAGCGTGTGTCCGTTGTGGCGTGTACGTGTATATGTGATGACTCCATGCTTTGAGGAGTCTAACCCAATGAGACATCCCCCCACCTCTAAGCGCGCAAGGAGCTTGTCCACATGGTATGTGTTTCTCTGTGTGCCTGTGATGTCGTCCTCGATAAGGATGAGATGGTATGTTTTGTGCTTGTGTGCGTCATCTTCTTCACAATCATATCCCATATGACGAAGGAGGGCAGCGGCATAGCCATCAACGTCTGGTAAGACGAGGGCATGGCCTTGTGTTGGTGTCTCACCATCAGCGAACAGGTCATCAGTGCTGTCGCTATGGGCATTGTCAGGGCAATGGGAGAGCATTCTGGCGGTGACAATGGGGGCAAGGAGGTATCCCCCGTGAGGCATGGGAATGGGGCCATCATGGTAGGCTGTGGTGCGATATTTCGGAGGCACGAAACGCTCTCGCGGCACGGCCATGAAGGCATCAAGGATGTTCCTTGCTCTTATGGCGTGAGGGATGATCTGTCCAAACACCATATTATGTCTTTGCTGTTGGAAGTCACTCATGCGTTATGGACGAAGGGACAGGGGAGACGATAGCGCCATGCTTTGATGATACCAAATGATTGTCACAACCCTCTCTTTCCCTTATAATGATGTCTTGTGTTACGTGCAAGGGGCGTGAGGGCGTACCGTGGGCGTGGGAGATGTCATGAACATGTCAGTGGGACGTGTCAGTGGAAGGGAGCATGGTGAGCGACAAACAAACGACAGGAAAGACAGAAGCTGTGTCTCAGGGCGCTGTGTCTCAGGGCGAAGGGGCGTCTCTTTTTTCTTCTTCTCAGGGTTCTCAGGGGGACGAGGGGCTTCGTCTTGCGGATAAGGAGCAGTCATCGGTGCGTCATGACGACGGGCGTTCTCATGGTGTGCAGGCGGCGTCATCTATGCGCCTTGCGCTGGCGCGGCGCTATCGTCCGGCGCGCTTCGAGGATGTCTTGGGACAAGATGTGACGGTGCGTATCCTACGCCATGCCCTTTCTTCTCAACGTTTAGGGCATGCGCTGTTGTTTGCTGGTCCTCGTGGCACAGGCAAGACGACATTGGCGCGGTTGGTTGCGCGCGCTGTCAATTGCACCTCCTTGAAGGAAGAAGAGAAGCCATGTGGGCGCTGTGCCTCGTGTCTTGCGGCGCAGGAAGGGCGTCATTTTGATATTCTCGAGATTGATGCAGCGAGTCACACGGGTGTCGACATGATGCGTGATGTCATAGAGCAAGTGCCTTATCACCCTGTACAGGGGACATTCAAATTCTGTATTATCGATGAAGTCCATATGTTGAGTAAGGCAGCCTTCAATGCTCTTCTGAAGACGTTGGAAGAGCCTCCGCCCCATGCGTTTTTTCTGTTCGCGACGACAGAAGCGTCTAAAATTCCGTTGACGGTGTTATCGCGTTGCCAGCGTTTTGACCTCAATAGGCTTACGTCAGAGGATATTGTCAAGCATATTGAAGAGATAGGTGTCAAGGAAGGCTTTACCCTAGATGGCGGCGCTTCTGTTTTAATAGCGAGGCATGCGCAAGGGTCGATGCGCGATGCCTTGTCTTTATTGGATGCGGCACTGGCGGGCGTCCATGACGGCGTCGTGCGCGGTGACGCATTGCGCGCGATGATAGGGGTGGCAGACGGAGAAGACATCATTGCTCTGTTAGAGAATCTCTTCAAGGGCAATGTGGAGGATGTGCTACAGCATATACGTGCGCTCTATCATCAAGGAAGCGACGCCCATGCCTTGCTGTCTTCTCTCCTTGATGGGTGTTATTGGTTGACGATCCTCACCATAGACAGACAGGCAGAGCCTCCCTTTCCATTGGGAGACTCGGCCAAGAAGCGCGCCCAAGATATTGTCGAGCATGTCAAGAGAGGAAAGATGATGCGCCTATGGCAGATGGTGATGGCGGGATATAACGATATACGTCTTGCTCCCAATCCCCTCCATGCCCTCGAGATTGTCTTGCTCAGAGTCATGCATGGCTTGTATCTTCCCACATTGGATGCGATGATTGATACGATGTCTCTTGATGGGGCGCAGGATAAGAGTCATGCGGATGGCGATAAGACGACTCATGAACGCCAGCATGAGACACAGAAAGGTGTGTCTTCTCGTGAGGAACAGACCCCAGCCTTGCTAGAGAAGGCGCAAGCCGTTTTTCCTGATGCTGTTGTGACGCGTCACGGGACGTGACGATGGCACAAAGAGATGGAGCGCGTGAAGCGGGACGATAAGGAGGGTAGAGCATGGCAATAAAAAATGGACATTCCCCATCGCGCCCCCCATTGGGTGTGTCGCCTCTGTCGAACGCCTCGTCTTTGCCTGCCATGGCGCAACGTAGAGAGGAGGAGGCGCGCATTCCAGAGCTCGAACAGCTCATTGGACTTTTTGCGCGTCTTCCGGGGATGGGCATGCGTTCGGGACGGCGGGCTGTTTTGTATCTGATGGACCATCGTCAAGAGCTCATGACACCCCTTGCCCATGCCATTGGGCGGGCGGCAGAGAAGGTGAAGCAGTGTGCGCGCTGTGGCAATCTCGACCTTCAGGACCCGTGCGCTCTCTGTTGTGATACGACAAGGCGTCAGGATATTATCTGTGTTGTGGAGAATGTGGCGGATTTATGGGCGATGGAGCGTTCTGGTGTATATAGGGGGCAGTATTTTGTCTTGGGGGGGACGTTATCGGCTTTTGATGGCAAGGATCCCGAGCATTTACGCATCCCCTTATTGGAAGAGTATGTGCGTTCATCGTCCTTTGAGGAGGTTATTCTCGCCACCAGTGCGACGGTTGATGGGCAGACGACAGCCCATTATATCGCCTCTGTCTTAGAGGATGTGGCTGTGCGTGTGACTCGTTTAGGGCAGGGTATTCCTTTTGGTGGCGAGTTAGACTATCTCGATAGCACGACTCTTGCGTCGGCTTTACAAGGGCGTCGCTAGCTGTTTTGGGTGAGCGTCATGGTCTATCGGTTTTTTTGTCTCTGTGTGGTTGCTCTCTACGTCATGGTGGGTGGTGGGGCGATGGCAGACGGTGCGAGAGGCATTGACTTTCCTTCATTGAGCGGGGATGAAGAAGTCGTCATTCGGGCGCGTCACGGCATCGAATGGCGTCGTGATGAACGTCGTTATATTGCGCGTGGCGATGCGTCTGTTCGTCAGGGTGACAAGGCCATTTATGCTGATATGTTAACATTGATATATCGTGAAGAAAGTGATACGATGGAGGGCGGTATGGGTTCTATTAAGCGCTTGGAGGCAGAGGGTCATGTGCGCATCGAAACCGCATCCGAACGCGCCATGGCAGACAAAGGGACGTATGATGTGATGGAAGGGAAAATCATGCTCACAGGGGAATCAGTGTCTATTCACAGCGGCGCGCTGACGATGCATGCCAAGAATCACTTTACCTATTGGCGCGAGCTTGCTCTTGGTGTGGCAGAAGGCGATGCCTCTGTGCAGAAGGGCGATGCCATGTTGCAAGGCGATGTCTTGGTAGCCGAATTTCTTCAAGAGGGCGATAGGGCAACAGGCATATCCATGATTGAAGCGTATGGCAATGTGCGTGTTTCTGATGCGGCACAACATGTGCGCGGGAAGCAAGGCACGTATCATGTGGAGAGAGGGCTTGCCGATATTATGGGCGATGTGGAGATTGTCTATGGGCGTCATACACTACGTGGTGAGCATGCCCAATTCGACTTTGATAAGGGCGTGAGCCGTTTAGTGGCTGGAGCGCCAGCGGATGATGACACGCTCATGTGGAAGAAGCGTGCGCGCGCGGTGATCCAATTGGACGACCCCACTCTCGACACGTTCTTCGAGGAGGAGACTCAATAGCATGGCTGTGATGTCATCACCTCAAAAAAGAAAAACAAGGCGTCTCAAAGTCGTCAAAGGGCGTCATGCGACGACGTTCTTGCCTCGCAAAAAAACATCTGCTCAAGGGACTCTTCGTGTTGCTAACTTAGGGAAAATGATAGGCAAGAAGCGTGTCTTGCAAGATATTTCCATGACACTGCATCGGGGTGAAGCCGTTGGGTTGTTGGGTCCTAACGGGGCGGGCAAGACGACAATTTTCCATATTATTGTCGGTCTTATCGGCACTGATTATGGCTCGATTCTCATTGATGGAGAAGATGTGACATTGTTACCCATGCATGTGCGTTCCCAATATGGTATTGGGTATTTGCCTCAGGAATCGTCGGTGTTTCGTGGGTTGAGCGTGGAGGAAAATATCTTAGCGGTCTTAGAGATAGGCGAGCCAGACATAGAATATCGTCGTTCCATGTTGGATGATTTGCTTGCCGAATTTTCCATATCCCATTTGCGTCGCGCCAATGTCATGGTGCTTTCTGGTGGCGAGCGTAGACGTTTAGAGATTGCGCGTTGTTTAGCGGCTCGTCCTCGTTATGTCCTCTTAGACGAGCCTTTAGCGGGGATTGACCCGATCGCCGTCAATGAAATACGTCATCTCATATCGCATTTGAAGGACAGGGGCATCGGTGTTTTGGTGACTGACCATAATGTGCGTGATACATTGCGCATTATCGACAGGGCGTATGTTTTGCATGATGGTGGTGTCATCATCGAGGGGACGCCAAAGGATATTGTTGCCAGCGAGGCTGTGCGAGAAGTCTATTTAGGCAAGCAATTCAATCTTTAGGGGGACGCAACCATTGTCTTATGATGCGGGGCGTCTTATGGTGGCGTCCGTCAGTTCGGGCAGTGGTAAGACGATGATTGCCAGTGCGTTGATGCGTCTCTTGCGTCGGCGAGGGCTTGCTGTTCGTCCTATCAAGGCAGGGCCCGACTATCTCGACTCTTTTTTCCATATGCTGGCGGTTTTTGGCAGGATGTCCTCACGCCATGCCTCCCAGACATCACGCATGACGGGATATGCGCGCCATGTGGATTTATGGGCGATGCACCCTCAGCATGTGGCGTCCCTCTTGGCAGAGATGGAGGGGGGAGGTGATAAGGCAGGGCCAGCCATGTGGACGGTGGCGGAAGGCGTCATGGGGCTTTTCGATGAAGGGTTGGGGCATAAGGGAACATCAACGGCAGATATTGCTCGTCTTTTTTCCATGCCTATTCTCTTGGTTGTTCATGGGGGCAGGATGGGGGCGTCTATTGGGGCATTGGTGCAGGGCTTTTGTCAGTATCGAGACGATATAGAGGTGGCAGGGGTCATTGTGAATGGCGTGAGCACACGACGTCACCGTCAGCTCATTAAGGATGCTTTAGATGCGATAGGTGTTGTCATTTATGGTTTTGTGCCTCGAAGTGACGACATGGTTTTTCCCTCGAAACGTTTGGGATTAGCGCCTGTCTTAGGGAGTCGTGACAGGTTGATTCATGCCAATAGGCGTCTCGATGCCATGGCGGATCATATCGAAGAGCATGTCGATGTGGATGGGCTCATGGCGTGTATGGCAGGGTATGGGGGGAACGGACGGCGTGGCGCAAAGACACTGGCGGCCTATCGTCCTCTGTTTGCGGGCTCTCATGTGTCGGTGGCGTACGACGAGGCTTTTTGTTTCGTGTATGATTGGATGGTGGCACATTGGAAGAGATACGGACGTGTGGATTTCTTCTCACCCTTACGCCATGAAGTTCCCTCTGAGCGTGCTGATGTCATTTTCCTTCCCGGCGGGTATCCTGAGGATTATGCATTGTCCTTATCGCAGAATCGTTCTTTTTTTTCGGCGTTGGGACGAGCATCACAGCGGGGTGCATTCATTTATGGGGAATGTGGTGGTTTCATGGTGCTGGGGAAGGGTCTTATTGATGGTGATGGCAAGGAGCATAGGATGGCGGACATGCTTCCTGTGGTGACGAGCATGCGTGAGCCTTCCTTGACCTTAGGCTATCGACGGGTTGTTCTTGCATGTGATACCCCTTTGGGGGCACGGGGTGTGGTGTGGCGTGGCCATGAATTTCACTATGGACGTATTGTGACAATGGGCGATGTGCCTCCTCTTTTTCATGCTCGTGGGCTGGCGTATGGCATGGCGATGGGGCGTGTGGCGGGTTCTTATATCCATGTCATCGATAGGGAGCGTGATAGCGTCACACCGTGATAACGGTGTTCTCTCTCATGGGTTTCTGTGAGTCGTTTTTTTCTTTTACTTTTTTTCTTTTTCGGTGCACTCTTACGTGAGAGTCTCACCATAGAGGGTCTTTTAAGAGAGGTAAGGTTATGAAAAGCACGAAGAGAACAAAGATAGCGTTGGTGGGGGCGGGGAATATCGGTGGCACACTCGCCCATAAGGTGGCGTTGGAGCATTTGGGTGATATAGCGATTATTGATGTGGCGGAGGGTGTTGCTCAAGGCAAGGCGCTGGATTTATCGCAAGCGGGGTCTATCAGTGGCTATGACACGCGGATAACGGCAGGCAAGGACTATGGTTTGATGGAGGGTGCTGATGCTGTCATTGTGACAGCTGGTGTCCCTCGAAAGCCGGGCATGAGTCGGGATGATTTGGTGGAGGTGAATACGAAGATTACAAAACAGGTGGCAGAAGGTATCAAGCGCTATGCGTCAGATGCCTTTGTCGTCATGGTGACCAATCCTTTGGATGCGATGGTATGGGTCATGCGCCATGTGAGTGGTTTGCCTTCTTCGAAGGTTGTGGGCATGGCGGGTATTTTGGATGCTGCGCGTTTCACCCATTTTTTGAGTGAGGCGTGTGGTGTCTCTAAAGCCAGTATTCATGCGATGGTGATGGGTGGACATGGGGATACGATGGTGCCTTTAGCCCGTTACACGACCATTGGCGGTGTTCCCCTTTCTCAATGGATTTCTATGGGTGTGCTGACGGACAAGCAACGCGATGATATTATTCAACGCACGCGCGATGGCGGTGCGGAGATTGTTTCGTTGCTTGGTTCTGGTTCAGCCTTTTACGCGCCGGCAGTGGCGGCGCTCTCTATGGTTAAGGCGTATCTGTTTGATGAAAAGCGTGTCGTTCCGTGTGCGGCGTGGATGGATGGCTCTTATGGTGTGAAGGATATTTATGCTGGTGTTCCTGTGGTCATAGGAGCTGGTGGTGTCGAGAAGATTATCGAGTATGCTTTGGACGAGCAAGAAAAGGCGCAATTTGCGCATTCTGTCAAGGCTGTGCAAGAGATAACGGACTCGGCGCGCAAGGTTTTGGCAACGCTGTCATAATATGATATGGTGCGTCTTTTCTTTTGGTCTAGGAATCATCACGGGCGGCTTGCTTTGTCGTCTGATTCTGTGCCATGATACGCACCACGCAAGGATATGGAGGGGTGAGAGGGCATAAGGGATGTGTGGAGGGGGTATCACAGAGAGGTTTGCGGGGGGACATGTGTGATACGCATGGAGTCTCAAAAGCACGAACATGAGGACAGGGTTGATGAACATTCACGAATATCAGGGTAAGCAACTATTGCATCAATATGACGTTCCTATTCCGACGGGTGATGTTGCCTATAGTATCCATGATGCCGAGCGTATCGCCCGTTGGTTGGATGAAGACATTTTGGTGGTGAAAGCGCAAATTCATGCGGGTGGGCGTGGCAAGGCAGGCGGCGTCAAGATTGTTCGTTCGGTGGACGATGTTTTGGAGGTTGCCGATGTGATGTTTAGGAATGCTCTCATCACGCCGCAGACACCCCCCGGTGGCAAGCGTGTGAATCGTGTCTATATCGAAGCGGGTTGTCATATTGCTCAAGAGATTTATTTTTGCGTGGCGACGAATCGTGCGACAGGAGGTAACGACCTCATTGCGTCGAAAGAGGGTGGCGTGAATATCGAGGAGGTTGCTGAGCGGGATAGTTCTCTTATCGAGCGTTTGTGCCTTCCCAGCGGTGGCGACTTACAACCTCACCATGTGCGTCGTTTATGTTATGCTCTGGGGCTCAGTGGGCGCGAGGGGCGCAAGATGCAAGCGGTGATGGTATCGATTTACAAGGCATTTTGCGCTTTGGATGCGAGCCTCATAGAGACAAATCCCATTGCTGTGACGAAAGAGGGCGATGTGTTGGTGTTAGATTGTAAGATGACGTTCGATGATAACGCCCTCTATCGCCAGAGGCAGGTGGAGGAGATGCGTGATGATGATGAAATGGACCCTTTAGAGTTAGAGGCGTCTCGCCATGACCTCAACTATGTCAAATTGGATGGCAATATAGGGCTTATGGTGAATGGGGCGGGTTTGTCTATGGCGACGATGGACATTATCAAGTATTTTGGCGGTGAGGCGGCCAATTTCATGGATGTGGCGGGTGCGGCGACGCCGCAACGTGTGGCGGCGGCGTTCAAATTAATTTATCGCGATGAGGATGTGCAAGGTATTTTGCTTAATATTTTTGGTGGGATGATGCGATGCAATGATATTGCGGAGGGTCTTGTCAATGCGGCCCGTGATGTTGGTTTAGCGAAGCCTTTAGTGGTTCGTCTGGAGGGGACGAATGTGGAAGAGGGGCGTAAGATTCTCAAGGAGTCGGGATTGTCGATAGAACCCAAAGCCACGATGGAGGACGCGGCGCGGGCGATTGTCGAGTCTGTCAAGGGGAGAGCGTGATGGCCATTTTATTGAACAAAGAGACAAAGGTTATTTGTCAAGGTTTTACGGGGACTCAAGGCACATTTCACTCTCAGCGCGCTTTGGAGGCGGGGACGGTGCTTGTGGGTGGTGTGACGCCGGATAAGGGGGGGCAGACCCATTTAGGCTTGCCTGTTTTTAATACGATAGCGGAGGCGGTGGACAAGACGGGGTGTAATGCCAGCGGTGTTTTTGTGCCTCCTCCTTTTGCTGCCGATGCCATTCTCGAGGGTGTCGAGGCGGGCCTTGATTTGATCGTTTGTATCACCGATGGTGTTCCTGTGCGTGATATGCAGAGGGTGAAGCGCGATATGCGTGGGCGTAAGACGCGTCTCATTGGTCCTAATTGCCCTGGTGTTTTGAGTCCGCGCTTTGGTAAGATCGGGATTATTCCCAGCTATATCTGTAAGGAGGGACGGATAGGCGTCATCTCTCGTTCAGGCACTCTGTCCTACGAGACGGCTGTTCAATTATCGGCGTCCAATATGGGGCAGTCAACGATTGTGGGGATAGGTGGTGACCCCGTCAATGGCACGAATTATGCTGATGTTTTAGAATTGTTCATGGATGATGACGACACGGACGGCATTGTCATTATCGGTGAAATTGGTGGCACGGCAGAGATTGACGTAGCCCAGATGATTAAGCGTTTAGGGAAAAAGGCAAAGCCCGTGGCGGCATTTGTTGCGGGGGCTTCGGCGCCACAAGGGCGTAAATTGGGGCATGCGGGGGCTATTGTGTCGAGCGGAGAAGAGACGGCAGAAGCAAAAAAGGAGGCATTAAAGAGCGCGGGGGCTATCATTGCCGAGACCATTATCGATATTGGTAAGGCGATGAAGCAGGCGCTCGACAAGAAAACATAAAACACCCATAGGATGGAAAGCGTATGAGGTCACATAACGTTCTTATATCATATACGGGGCCTGATAGGCCGGGCTTGATTTCGGGGGTTACGGCATTGTTGTTTGATGAGGGGGGAAGTCTCCATGACATTACGTTTGCTGCGTTAGGTCAGGGCGCGGAGTTGGCGTTCATTTATGAGATGCCATCGACGGGGCTCACGGTGGAGGCTCTCAAGGACAAGCTCACATCGATTAAGGGGGTGCAAGATGGCGCTATCGCCGTGTCTCCCTTTAACCTCAAGACGGAGCGTGGTCCTTCCAATCGGGTGACGCACCGCTTTGTCTTGTCGGGTAAAGACAAACGTGGTTTTATTCGTGATATGGTTGAGACGCTGGATTCATGTGCGGCGATTATCGTCAGAATGAATGCGGAGCGTTTTCATGGGCGGAAGGGTGACGTCTATTTTGCTCGTTTTGCTGTTGCGTTGCGTCAGGAGAAATCTGCTGATTGTCTTGCTTTGGTCGCGAAACTGGCCAGTAACTACGAGATGAGTCTACGTTACGAGACGGCGTGATTGTCGTAGGGTGTGTGTCCCTATGTCTTCTCTTTGGTGACGCGCTGCTGATGTCTGGGCGAGGCGGGCGATTCCAAGAAGGATTTGTTTGCTTTTTGTCTCATGGGCGTCATATCCTCCGCTTTTGCTGGTGATTTCTCCTTGAGTGAGTCTGGCGATGGCGTGCATGATGTTTGTGCTGGACCAGCGTGAGAGTTGTTCTTCGAAGGCTTGTTTGTCTTGGAAGAAGACGGGGGGGCGTAGAGACATCATGGCTTGTGTGCGTGATGTGCCAGCATCCATCATGCTGAGACATTGATAGAGACGCATAAAGTGGTTGCCTGTGCTTCGCATGAGCATGGGGAGGGGCATGGCTTGTTCTTGTGCCTTGTCGAGCAATGCGTTTGTCTGTGCGACGTCGCCTTTCCCAATGTGAAAGGCGATCGTTTGAGCGGTGAGGGCGTGCATGTCTTGGCGGAGACATGCGACACAATCATCATATGTGATATGGCGCTTATTGCCGACATACAGGACCATTTTTTCTACTTCTCGTTTTGTGACATGACGCTCTTCACCTAAAAAAGCCGTGAGGAATTGGAGAGTCCCATGGTCCATAGATTTATCGGCATGGTGGAGAAGATGGCGTATATAGTCGATGGTTTGATGGCTATATTCGCTATAGCATGGGACGATAGCGCAGCGTTTTTCTTGTTCGAAGAGTTGACGTAACGAAGAGCGTTTATCTAGGCGGCTACATGTGATGATGATTGTATTGGCTTTTTTTGTTGCCTTTAAGAGTGTTTGCATGGGTTTATGGAGGAAGTCGCCGCCATTTTTGACCCATATAAGCCGTTCTTTGCCGTTGAGAGCGATGGAGTAGGCATGAGAGAGCAAGAGCTGAGGTTCTGATGTCAGCGTTTCTCCCTGTAAGGGAACAAAGACAAAGGGGTCGTCGCTGTCGTCCTCTAGGATGGCATGGCGTAGTGCTTGGGCAAAATCTAGGGCAAGCCCTTGATTGCTTCCATAGAAGAGGACGGCTTGGCTATTGGTGTGTTGCTTCTGTTTAATCCAGTTGTGGACGTTTTTTGCTTGGAGGATCATGGCGTTCTTGTTTTTGCGGTGCGTGTGTGTTTTTTCATGAACCCGTGGACGCTCAGGGAGATACTCTCGGCAAGTTTTTTGAGGAGTCTTTTTTTATATTCTCGTGCTGAGACGACATTGGCATATGCTTGTTGTAGGTAATCGTAGCTTGTATTCAAGGTGCGTGTGTTGCGGAAGATGATTTTATTGTTTTTGATATCGCGTAGCATGAACGCTGCTTGCACGGCAACGTTGGTGCGTGAGAAGGTTGCGTCACTCTCGAGGCTAGAGAAAGAGCCTTCACTTTTGAGCTGTATGATGAGTTCATAGCGCGCTGTGTTCTCTTGACGGTAGGGTGAGAGATGTTGTTCTAGATATGTGCGTAAAATCTGTCCTTGCCGTTCGGGGATGTGGGCGATGGCGATGGACGTCAGGAGTGGCGTACTGCCCTCCTGATGGCTATGCGTGCCGTAGAGTGGCGTGAAACTACAGCCGTGGAGAGGGAGGATACAGAGGGTCAGGGAAGCAAGTGCTTTATAGAGATGGTGAGACATGGTCATGCTCTGTGGAGAATTGTTTTTGAATGAATCTGGCCCCTTGTTTTATCCCTTCATTGTCGATGGCATGTCCGAGATGTGGGCGACTGATGGTGTGATGTTTGACGCCGTGCTGGGCGAGCCATGTGCTTGTTTGCGCCATGAGTTCATGGTCTACGACTGAGTCTTGCTGGCCGTGGATAAGCAAAATATCGGGTCTGGCGATAATATCTTGTGCGCGCAAGGGATAAAGGGCGCAAGAATAGCCAAGGATCGCTTTAAGATGTGGATATGCCGTGAGTCCTATATGCAGGGCGACCATGCCTCCCTGTGAGAAACCGCATACGATCGTCCTACGGGGCGTGATGTGATAGAGAGCGTGTGCTTGTTCGAGATAATCGATGAGGACGGATTGGTGCTGTTTTGCTTGTTGGGCGATATGGTCGGGGGTGAAAGGTTGTAGGCTAAACCATTGTCGTCC
This sequence comes from Alphaproteobacteria bacterium GM7ARS4, assembly GCA_014332745.1. Taxonomy (NCBI): domain Bacteria; kingdom Pseudomonadati; phylum Pseudomonadota; class Alphaproteobacteria; species Alphaproteobacteria bacterium GM7ARS4. Next base: position 147,007 of record JACONL010000003.1, read on the forward strand.
TGTCGGATGGATTTCGCACGGGAAAGGCGCATCTGGCAGGAGGAACGTGGTCTGGGGCATGACTCTGTGCCACGCTGAGGCGATGGGTGCTAGGTCGTTGCCTTGCGCGCCATAGCCATGGAGGAGAATCACAAGGGATTGCGTTTTATCCTTTGCTTTGATAGACTCGGTGTTGAGGGGGAGGCTGGACATGTGAGGGGCGTGTTCTATAGCAGTCTAAGGGCGTCTTTGTGGTAAAGCGATGGCGCTCTTGCCATTGTTCTGTGAGATGACACTATGACACATATCACCATGTATCACAATCCCAATTGCCGTCATAGCTGTGCGGCGCATGCGTGGTTGCGTGATGCATGTCGTCAAGACACAGCGTTGCATATGGACATCGTGCTCTATCTGGAGAAGCCACCGAGCAAGGATGATGTCATGGGATTTTTTCGGCGTATTCATGCTCCTTTGGAACAATTCATCCGCCCCACCCATCCTCTGTATGACACATTGGGTCTCAAGGGAAAGCAGCTGGATGAGGATGATATGGCATCGGTGCTATCGCGCCATCCGCCATTGATGCAAAGGCCTCTTGTTTTTATAGGAGAAGAGGGGATTATTGCGCGGGATATAGACGCGTTGCGCCTCTTTGTGGAAGAGCATCGTGATGATTAACAGGGACAAGCTCATAGGAATCAAACGTTTATGGGCGTCAAAGGAACAACATCGCTCAAAACAACGGCAGGATGAGGGGCATGAGTCCATGCGTCTTCCTCCCGGTCAGCGCCTTGTGAAGAATTGGCCTGTGTTGGATTTAGGGACGCAACCATCCATTTCCCAAGATGGGTGGCGTCTTCGCATTGGTGGTCTTGTGGAGACTCCTCTCTCGATGGATTGGGGGTCTCTTCACGAGCAGAATTTGGTGGAGACGGTGTCAGATATGCATTGCGTGACGACATGGTCGCGCTATGACAATCATTGGCGTGGCTGGCGGACAAAGGATATGCTGTCCCTTGTCAAGCCAAAAGCCCAAGCGCGTTTTGTGATGGTCGTGAGTTATGATGGCTATAAGACGAATGTGCCAGTCGCAGCCTTAGAGAATGACCAGTCTTTATTGGTGATTTCTTGGGAAGGCAAGCCCCTCACGCGTGAGCATGGGGGTCCTGTGCGTCTGCTGATACCGCATCTCTATTTGTGGAAGAGCGCGAAATGGATAAAGGAGATAACCTTTATGGCTGATGACCAGAGGGGTTTTTGGGAGTCCAATGGCTACCATAACCGCGCTGACCCATGGCGTGAAGAGCGCTACGCATCCCAAGAATGAAGAGGCGCGTTTAGCGTTTCCCCTCGAACGCGCGCTCCATGGTGAGGCGTTTATCTTCATCCATAGGGATAAGTCCTTTTTCGACAAGCAATCCTTCTTCGCCTATCATCTCGTCAGAGATGAAGTAAGAGACATAGTCTGCCAAACCTTGGACTTTTCCGAGATGCTCTCCCTTGACATAAAAGTAAAGGGGACGAGAGATAGGCCATGTTCCGTCCTTAATAGAGTCGACGCTGGCTTTTTTCCCGTCGATGCTGGCGATTCGCAGTGAGCCTTGGTTCAAGTAATAGAAATTGAAACCAAAGACGCCAATAGCGCCGGGGTCTTGGAGGATACGGTTTTGCGTAACCGTGTAGTCGCCGTCAATATCCACAGAGCGCCCATCCTTGCGGATTTTTTTGCACTGAGATTTCAGGCTTTCCTCGTTTTTCTCGGCATAGGCTTCCATGAGGGACGTAAACATCTTACATCCGGGGGAAACGCCATGGGATTCGAACACGTCGCGTGTTCCGTGTTTGACGCCCGGGATGAAGAATTGGATCTCTTCATCGGGTAGATTCTCCCGAATGTCTTGCCAAGATGTATAGGGATTAGCGACAACGTCACGCCTGTCTTTGTTGGGGACAGTTTCGCCTAAGGCAAGAAAGACATCCTCTTTTGTCAAGGCGTATTCGACATCGCTACGCGCGGCGCTGGCAAAGACGATCCCGTCAAAGCCGATGACAATTTCGATAACGTCCTTGACTCCGTTCTTGGCACATGCCTCTCGCTCGGATTCCTTGATCTTGCGTGAAGCATTGGCGATATCGATATGCTGTAAGCCAGTTCCTGCACAGAACAATTTGAGGCCTGCCGATGAGCCTCCAGACTCGATGACAGGTGTTCTGTATTGCGGAAATTGGCGACCGAATTCCTCCGCCACGACGATGGCGAAGGGTAGAACGGTGGACGAGCCAGCAATGCTGATGTGACGACGTTCGGACGCGCCGACCTCTTGAGCGTGGATGGCAGCCCATAGAACAGAGATGGCCATACCGATGTTACATAGCTGTTTCATGATGAGAACTCCATTGTAAAAGGTTGAAAGACATTACCAATCGATTCCCAGGCGCGCCTGTAGTCCCGATGGTTTGTCATCTGGTTGCCCCACGATCTTGCGCGTGGCGAGCGCATACTCTAAAGAGAGTTTGACATAGGGATCTGGCTTCCATTGAACGCCAAAGGTGATGGCACGAACGCGGTCATCATTGGCCTCCCCAACCTCGTATGAAGTTGATTGGAAGCGCGCGGAGACAGCGAAAGCGCCAATGCCTCCTTGTCCAAAGGAACGCGCAGGCTTGATACGCTTGAAAGCCCCATCCTTATAGGCATTCCTCTCACCCGTTATCCAAAACGTCGCCTGAACATAGTAAGCATTCATGTCGAGCTCATTGGCAGCGACAGGGGCTGATGATGTGAGACGCCAATACTCTGCCTGCACGCCCAGAGACCTAAAGCCATAGGCAAGCTCTGGATTGATGACATGGTATCTGTCAAGATTTAATCCCTTGACGCTGTAAATATCATCTTTGAGCACAGCAGACGTAAATGGCGTATGCCCATCAAAATCCTGCTGAGCGGGATTTCTTTCTACTGACGCCAGTCGCCACCCAAGACCGAGATGCAGGTAGTTGCCTAGTGTGCTCTCATGCCACGGCGCATACGTGATACGCGTAGAAAAGCCAAACAAGCTCTTTTCTCGGTTTGTATCTTCTCTATAGCCGTCACTATGGATGGCTGTCCCCCATGTCCACATGCTCCCTTTGGTAAAGACACCGATACCCATTTTGCGTCCGGGCATGGCGACATTGTCGTCGGTGAGAGGCCTCTCAAGAAAAGGATAAAACCGAGACGATGTCATTTCGGATAGGCTAAAGGGCATCTTGAAGTGGCCGAGACGTATTTTGAACGCATCGAATGTAATATCCATATACGCGTCCTTGACGCCCGTCGATGAGACAAAGTCATACTCGAATTTATAACCAAGATATGTCCCATAGCCTCCCTTGATACCTAGCCTGACGCGGCGTATACCAGCCGCAGCGCGCCCCTTAGAAATGGGATCCTCAAGAGCATCAGCATCGTCATCACGACTAAAGGAAAGATAGTCGATATGCATGCGCCCAAGGAGTTCAGCACGCCACTTATCGCATGTGATACCGATGCGCGCCTTCTCGTTGAAGGAGCATCCGCTCTCCGCAAAACTAGGATGTGCTGTTGCTAGCCACCATGCTGTCGCCACCGCAAAAACGAGAAGACCTCGCCTCATGGCGCTACGCCAGCATAATGCCTCTGGAAAGTGTATCGTCATAACATATTCTCCTGTTGTTGTTTACGATTCGCCTTCCTTGTAGCCGTGTGTTTTCATGGAAAGCAAGTTTTTTTCGAGAAAATAATTTTTTTATCCTGTTTGTATGGATAGGCGACCAGCGCGCTTTTCCTCTTACACCATGTGTGATGTCACATTCCGCGCCAGACCCTTACGCAAAAGCCCCCTTGGTGTTCTACCAAGGGGGCTTTGTTAGGAGATTATCGTCTCTGGCGTTATTGGGCGAGACATATGCGCCAGAGATGGGTGGGGTTGGAGGCTTCTTTCCTGCCTGTATGAAGCCTCCCACGACCACCTATCATCCCCCCGACATCCCCCGTTGTTCGCTAGAAGTCGAACAGAGCCCTGAACTGCACACCGCGAGGCGCATCGCCAGTGGCGGCACATTCTGTGCCTCCCGTATTGACACACGCTGCTGGCGAACGGTTGGCATAGACATACTCACCCATGAACTTGACATAAGGGTTAGGCTTCCATGTCAGCCCTGCAGTGAGCCCCCATATATTGCCACTAGAGGGATTGCTCCCGCCATCAGACAGCAAGAGACGATGGAAACGCATGGCAAAGCCAATAGCGCCCAACCCGCCTTGGTTCAAAGGCTTGAGAGGCATGATACGGTCAAAAGTGCCAGTCGTTGGGTTATAGCGATTGCGTTCCCTTGTTAGCCACCAGTTGATCTGCCCATAGAAGTGGTAATAATCCACAGAGCGCGCCGTGACAGAGTTAGGCTCTTGGGTGATACGCGTTGCGCCAGCTTGGATG